>CAYTSP010000029.1:0-8157 GCA_964440505.1 uncultured Nitrospinaceae bacterium | reverse complement strand
GTTGACCACCATCCTGACGCCCGTCGCGATCCTCTTCTCCTTCGACGACGTGCGCAAGAAGACGCGGCTCTACTACATGTCCCTGCTGTTCCTGGAGACGGGGATGCTCGGCGTGTTCTTCGCGCTCGATTTCTTCCTGTTCTACGTCTTCTGGGAAGGAATGCTGATTCCGATGTACCTCATCATCGGGGTCTGGGGCGGAAGCCGCCGGATTTACGCGGCCGTGAAGTTCTTTCTCTACACCATGGCCGGAAGCGTGCTGATGCTCGTGGCGATCATCTGGCTGTATTTCGCGAGCGGAGTCGGCACGTTCGACATCCTCGCGCATTTCCGCGAGCCGGTGGACGCCGCTCTCCAGCCGTGGCTGTTCGCCGCGTTCGCCATATCCTTCGCCATCAAGGTGCCGATTTTCCCGTTTCACACCTGGCTGCCCGACGCCCACGTGGAAGCGCCCACGGCGGGAAGCGTCATCCTCGCCGGCGTCCTCCTGAAGATGGGCACGTACGGCTTCATGAGGCTGGCGATGCCGCTGTTCCCGACGGCGGCGCGCGAGTTCGCGTTCCTCATCATATGCCTAGCGCTGGTGGGAATCATTTACGGGGCGCTCATGGCCATGGTGCAGACCGACGTGAAAAAGCTGGTGGCCTACTCCTCGGTGAGTCACTTGGGCTTCGTGATGCTGGGGCTTTTCTCCTTCAATCTCCTGGGCGCTTCGGGGAGCGTCATACAGATGGTGAACCACGGCATCAGCAGCGGGGCGCTCTTCCTGATCGTGGGCTTCATCTATTCGAGGAGGCACACGAGACTCATCGAGGAATTCGGCGGCCTCATTCGGGTGATGCCCGTGTTCTCGACGTTTTTCATCATCACGGCGCTGAGCAGCATCGGCCTTCCGGGACTGAACGGGTTCGTGGGCGAGTTCACGATTCTGCTGGGCGCGTTCGAGCGCAACGCCTGGTTCGCCGTATTCGCGGCCACCGGCGTGGTTCTCTCGGCGGTCTACATGCTCTGGATGCTCCAGCGCGTCCTGTTCGGCGAGGTGAGCGTGCGGGCGAACCTGGGGCTCGCCGACATGAACAGGCGCGAGTGGCTCGTCATGCTGCCCATGGTGGCCCTCATGTTCTGGATCGGGCTTTACCCCAAGCCGCTGTTCAACCGCATCGAGCCCTCGGCCAAGGTATGGCTCTCGCAGGTGAACCGGCGGGTGCTGCGTGTGGACAAGGCGCCTGAGCGGAAATTGCAAAAGAGCGCGCTCGCCCATGCGCAAAGAGTCGAGGTGAAATAGCTTTGGATATCGTTCATCCTACGATCCATTGGGGATACCTGCTGCCGGTGATCCTGCCGGTGTGCGGGGCGGTGCTGGTGTTGATGTGGGATGCTTTTCTCGCCAGGGGGGAGCGTTCCGTCATCATCATCATCACGCTGGTGACGCTGGCCGCCGCCCTGGGCGTGACGCTCGGCGCGCGCGCGCTGCCGGGTCTGGCCGCGTCGTTCGGCGGCATGTACCTCTTCGACGGGTTCACGCAGTTCCTCTACGTCGTCATCCTGTTCGCGAGCATTTTCTCGGTTCTCATCGCCGCGGCCCAGCGGGAGCTGGACGATACGCCGGCGGGCGAGTATTTCGGCCTTATCCTCTTCGCCACCTCCGGCATGATGCTCATGGCGGCGACGCGGAACCTGCTCATGATCTTCGTGGGCCTGGAAGTGTTCTCCCTGTCGCTCTACGTCCTGGCGGGGTATCTGCGCGCGCGCCCCGAGGGCAACGAGGCGTCGCTCAAATACTTTCTGCTCGGTTCGTTCGCCTCGGGCTTTCTGCTCTACGGCATGGCGCTCGTCTATGGCGCGACCGGCTCGGTCGACCTGATCGAAATCGCGACGCGGCTTCACGAGAATCCCGCCTCGCGCGGGGCGGCCTTCCTGATGGGCCTGGGCTTCATGGTGGTGGGCCTGGGCTTCAAGGTGGCCGCAGCGCCGTTCTACATGTGGACGCCGGACGTATACGAGGGCGCGCCCACCGCGGTGACGGCGTTCATGTCCGTGGGACCGAAGGCGGCGGCTTTCGCCGCGTTTTTCCGGGTTTTTCTCTCCGCAGGCGACGCCGGCGGGAGTTTCGATACGGTTTTGTGGGTGATGGCCGTCCTCACGATGAGCCTGGCGAACCTCATCGCCATCTGGCAGACCTGCGTGAAGCGGATGCTCGCCTATTCGAGCATCGCCCACGCCGGCTATCTGATGGTCGCGCTCGTGGCCTCGCGATCGAGCGCGGAACTGGCCACGAGCGGGTTCCTGTACTACATGCTCGTCTACGTTTTCATGAACATGGGCGCTTTCTGCGTGCTTATCCTCATCTCGAACATGCGCGAGGACGGGAGCACGAAGCTGGACAATCTCGCGGGTCTGGCCTCTTTCCGGCCAGGGCTGGCGGCGGCGATGGCCGTGTTCATGGTGTCGCTCTCCGGCCTGCCGCCCACCGGAGGTTTCGTGGCGAAATTCCACGTGTTCAGCGCGGCGCTGAACGGCGGATACGTCTGGCTGACCGTGATAGCGGTGCTCAACAGCGTGGTGGCCGTGTATTATTACCTGCGGCTCGTCGTGGTGATGTACATGCGCGAACCACAGGGCGGGGTCGCGAGCATCGCTCCGCATCCGGGCTGGTCCTATGCGGTCGCGGCGCTCACGCTCGCCGTCGCGAGCACCCTGCAACTGGGGATTTTCCCCTCCTCGGTGCTGGATTTCGCCCATCGCTCCACAGTCTTTTTTAATTGACCTCAGGGGTTGGTTTTTCGGTTGCCGCCATGATATAAGTCATGGCGGTTCGTTCGATTTCAGGCTTTTGTTCCAGGAGTTTTCGGGGGAATGACCGCCTTGCGTCAACGATGAGGGCGGCGCATTTTTTATCACTTCTGGCGGTTTGCGTTTTTGTGGGGGCCAGGCATGGATGCGATGGAAGTTGTCGGCGCATTTTTCAGGGATTATAAGGTCATCAATCCCTACATCCCCATTTTCCTGATCACGCTCATGGCGGCCGCTCTCGCCGCGAGCATTCTGATCTTCGCGCTCATCATCCGCCCGAACAACCCGGACCCCGAGAAGAACTCCCCGTACGAGTGCGGCATGCCCCCCCTGATGGAGGCGCATGAGCGCTTCTCCATCCGGTTCTACCTGCTGGGCATCCTGTTCCTGCTTTTCGACGTGGAGGCCTTGTTCCTCTTCCCCTGGGCGGTGCGGTACGACGCGCTCGGGCTGTTCGGATTCATCGAGATGATGCTGTTCATCGCCATCTTGCTGGTGGGATATTTCTACGCTTGGAGAAAAGGAGCGTTGGAGTGGGCATAGTCGAGGGTAAGTTCAGCGACAATTTCATCACGTCGAAAGTCGACAGCCTGGTCGCCTGGGCGAGAAAGAGCGCGCTATGGCCGATGACTTTCGGTTTGGCGTGCTGCGCCATCGAGATGATGGCCTCGGGCGCGGCGCGCTACGATTTCGACCGTTTCGGCGTGATCTTCCGCGCCACGCCGCGACAGTCCGACGTGATCATCGTGGCGGGCACCGTCACCCACAAGATGGGGGACGCGATTCGCAAGGTCTACGATCAGATGCCCGAGCCGCGCTGGGTGATCGCGATGGGCAACTGCGCCACCTGCGGCGGCCCGTACGCGAACTATGCGGTGATGCAGGGAGTGGATGAAATCATCCCGGTGGACGTCTACGTTCCGGGTTGCCCGCCCAGGCCCGAGTCCTTGATGTGGGGCGTCATGCAGCTTCAGAAAAAGATCGAACAGGAAAAATACATCCGCCGGTAAAAACCTGCGGCGCACAAGGGAAGAAGATGCCCGACGAAGTGGTGGAAAACAGCGAAGAAACGAACGGCGCGCCGGAATCCGAGGAATCCGCCGAGGAGGTGAAGACCCCGCCCGGCGAGGATTTGAAGGAGGTGGTGGAGTCGGCGTTTCCGGGCGCGGTGCTCGAGCAGAGCGCCTACGAGGACGATGAGGACGAGGCGACGTTCGTGGTGGGGTTCGATGCCATCGTCGCCGTGTCCACGCATCTGCGCGACCACGGCGATGCGCTCTTCAAGCTCCTCACCGACCTGACCGCGACGCATTACCCGGAGGCCGAAGATCCTTTCGAGGTGCTGTATCACCTCTATAGCATCGAGCATAACCGCAGGCTTCGCCTCAAGGTGCGGATCAAGGAAGGCCAGGCCATGCCTACGGTATCGGGGGTGTGGAGCAGCGCGGACTGGATGGAACGCGAGGTGTACGATTTGTTCGGCATCGACTTCGAGGACCATCCGGATTTGAGGCGGATACTTCTGCCCGACAACTGGGGCAGTCATCCGATGAGAAAGGACTATCCCCTGGAGGGCAGGGGAGAGCGGATTTACACCAAGCCGAAGCGCAAGGAAATCGGCGATTAGAGCGGCGCAGCTTTTGAGGAAATGAGGGAATGGTCGGCGTAGCGAATATGTCTCGCATCGAGCAGCAGAGCACCCTGCACGGGACGGAAGAACTCGTCATCAACATGGGTCCCCAGCACCCGAGCACGCACGGGGTGCTCCGGGTGATCCTGAAGCTCGACGGCGAGACGGTGAACGATCTCGACTGCGACATCGGCTACCTGCACCGCGGCACGGAGAAGATCGGCGAGAACATCACCTACACGATGTTCATCCCCTATACGGACCGCCTCGACTACATCGCGGCTCCCTCGAACAATCTCGCGTGGGTCACGGCGGTGGAGAAATTCTTCGACTGGGAGATCCCCATGCGGGCGCAGTACATCCGCTCGATGGTGGGGGAACTCTCCCGCATCGCCAGCCATCTGCTCTGGCTCGCCACGCACGCCCTGGACATCGGGGCGATGACGGTGTTCCTGTGGTGCTTCAGAGAACGCGAGATGGTGCTCGATCTCTTCGAGACGGCGTTCGGCGGCCGCCTCACGGTGAACGCCTTCCGCCTGGGTGGCCTGCACGAGGACGTGCCGGAGAAGTTCCTTCAGCTCACGCAGGAGTTCGTCGACATTTTCCCGAGCCGCATCGACGATTACGAGACGCTGCTCACCAACAACCGCATCTGGCTGCAGCGGACGCGCGACGTAGGCATCATCTCGGCGGAAGACGCGATGGACTTAGGCCTCACGGGGCCGATCATCCGGGCCAGCGGCGTGCGTTGGGACCTCAGGCGCGCCAAGCCCTACGCGGCGTATCCCTATCTCGACTTCGTCGTGCCCGTCGGCGAGAACGGCGACATCTACGACCGCTATCTGGTGCGCATCGAGGAGTTGCGCCAGAGCACACGCATCATCCAGCAGTGCCTGGAGCAGCTTCCCGGCGGGCCGGTGAGCTGCAAGACGCCGCGAACCATCAAGCCCCCCGAGGGCGAGATATACCACAGCATCGAAAACCCCAAGGGCGAGTTCGGCTTTTACATCGTGAGCGATGGGACGACGACGCCCTATCGCGTCCGCATCCGCCCGCCCTCGTTCATCAACCTGGGCGGGCTCAAGAAGTTGTGCGTCGGGCAGTTGGTCGCGGACGTGGTGGCCATCATCGGAAGCATCGACATCGTGTTGGGCGAGTGTGATCGGTAAGGAGTAGCTTCGTTGGACATGGCGCTAGAAGTCGCGGTCGCCGCGATAAAAATATTCATCGTAGTCAACGTGGTGCAGCTCGTAGTGGCGTATCTGATCTACGTCGAGCGGAAGGTGATCGCCCACGCCCAGTTGCGCCTGGGACCCATGCGCGTGGGCTGGCACGGGCTTCTCCAGCCGATTGCGGACGGGCTGAAGCTGTTCCTGAAAGAAGACATCGTTCCCGACAAGGCGGACAGGGTCGTGTTCGTCCTGGCGCCCGTGATGGTGCTTGTGCCCGCCCTGGTCGTCTATGCGGTGCTGCCCTTCAGCGCGACGTTCTACATCACGCAGGTGAACATCGGGCTGTTCTTCGTTCTGGCGATCAGTTCGCTCGGCGTGTTCGGCGTCGTGATGGCGGGCTGGGCCTCCAACAGCAAATACTCGCTTCTGGGCGCGCTCAGGAGCGCGGCGCAGATGCTGAGCTACGAGATATTCCTGGGCTTCTCCGTCATCGGGCCGCTGATGCTCGCCGGTTCCCTGAACCTGCAGGAGATCGTGCACGCGCAGAGCGACGTATGGTTCGTGTTCTACCAGCCCGTGGCGTTCATCGTCTTCTTTGTCGCCGCGCTGGCCGAGACGAACCGCGCGCCCTTCGATTTGCCCGAGGCGGAAACCGAGCTCGTGGCGGGGTTTCACACCGAATACAGCGGGATGAAGTTCGCGTTCTTCTTCCTGGCGGAATACGCCAGCATGATGGTCATATCGACGATAGGCATCGTGCTCTTCTTCGGCGGCTGGGAGGGGCCGGATTTCATTCCGCTTCCCGGCTTCGTCTGGTATTGCCTCAAGCTGGGCGCGTTCATGTTCGTGTTCATCTGGCTGCGGGCGACGCTGCCGCGCTATCGCTACGACCAGCTGATGCGCGTGGGCTGGAAGTTCATGTTCCCGCTCGTGATGCTCAACATTTTCCTGACCGGATTCCTGAAGTACCTGTTCTTGTAACTCACGGGAGACGCAGGGTGGAAATCTATTTCTTCTATATGTTCGCGGGCGGGATGATCCTCACCTCCCTGCTGATGGTCACGCGCGCGAACGTGATTCACGCGGCCTTGTTGCTGGTGCTGACGTTCTTCTTCCTCGCCGGCGTCTTCGTGCTGGCGGGAGCGGAGTTCCTGGCCGCGGTGCAGATTCTGCTCTACGCGGGCGGCATCATGGTGCTCTACCTGTTCTCGATCATGTTGATGAACGTGGAAGTCGCCGTGCGGATGCGGCAGTGGCACCGCCAGGGCGCCGTGGTGTTCGTGGCGGTCGTTTTGCTGGGTCTGCAAATATGGGCCGTGCTGGGAGAGGTGGAGTTCGCGGCGCCCAAGCAGTGGGAGTGGTCCCTGGGAGCCACGCCGGGCAACGTCGAGGCGCTGGGCGCGGTCTTGTACACGAAATTCCTGTTCCCCTTCGAGGTGGCCTCCATCCTCCTGCTGGCCGCGATGATCGGCGCCATCGTCCTGGCGAAGCGCACGATAGAGAGATAGAGGAAAGAGAGAACACGCGATGATACCGATGACTCATTTTCTCGTCCTGGGCGCCGTCTTGTTCCTCATCGGCGCGGCAGGCGTTCTGATGCGCCGCAACGCCATCATCATCCTGTTGTCCATCGAGTTGATGCTCAACGCCGTGAACGTGACCTTCGTGGGCTTCTCGCGCCATCTGGCGGACATGACGGGCCAGGTGTTCGGCATCTTCGTCATCACCGTGGCGGCGTGCGAGGCGGCCGTGGGACTTGCGATGCTCATTGCGCTCAACCGCGACCGCACGATGGTCAACGTGGACGAAGTCAACCTTTTGAAGTGGTAGGGGAGTCATGATCGAACTGGCTTGGCTCATTCCCGTTTTTCCGGTGATCGGGGTTCTGATCAACGGATTGTTCGGAAAGCACGTGGGCGAGAAGGCGGGCCCCATCGCTTCCGTCATGGCGGGCTTGTCGTTGCTCGTGGTGCTCGGCATCGCCGTGGAAATGATTTTCGGCGCGGGCGGCAGCCACACCGTGCCGCTCTGGACCTGGGTGGAAGCGGGCAGCTTCAGCGCGTCGATGAGCTTCCTGATCGATCCGCTGAGCACCATCATGCTGCTCGTGGTGGCGGGCGTGGGCTTCCTGGTGCACGTCTACGCCGTGGGCTACATGCACGGAGACCCGGGCTACCCGCGCTTTTTCACCTACCTCAACCTGTTCATGCTCTCGATGTTCCTCCTGGTGCTGGGCGACAACTATCTCGTCATGTTCGTCGGCTGGGAGGGCGTGGGCCTTTGCAGCTATCTGCTCATCGGGTTCTGGTACGAGAAGCAATCCGCCTCCGACGCGGGCAAGAAGGCGTTCATCGTCAACCGCATCGGCGACGCGGGCTTTCTGCTCGGCATGTTCCTCATCTGGACGCTGACCGGCAGCCTCACCTACACGGAGGTCTTCAAGGCGGCTCCCGAGATGAGCGCGGCGGCGGCGTCGGCCGTCGGTCTTCTGCTGTTCGTCGGCGCCGTCGGCAAGAGCGCGCAGATTCCGCTCTACGTCTGGCTGCCGGACGCCATGGAAGG
>CAYTSP010000028.1:0-2988 GCA_964440505.1 uncultured Nitrospinaceae bacterium | reverse complement strand
CATCTGGCGGCGACCTCGCCGGTGGTGAATTTTTTCGCGATATCCGACATCGACCCCGAACGCGCCCGCGCCGTGGCCCAGCAGAACGAGGCGGCCTTTCATACTTCCGATAACCGGGAGGTCATCGAGCACCCCCAGGTGGACGCGTTAATCGTCTCCACGCCCGAGGGCGAGCACACCGAAGCCATCTGTATGGCGCTCGAAATCGGAAAGCCCGTCCTGGTGGAGAAGCCCATCGCGCTCACGCTTCCCGATGCCGACAGGATCATGGCGTCGAAGGCCAAGGGGGGTGCTGAACTCTACATCGGCTACACGCAGCGGATCAGAAGAAAATTCCTCGCCATCAAGGAACACATCGACGCGGGCCGCCTCGGCGAGGTGATGACCGCGCGCATGACCATCTACAACACGCGCCCCACGGCGCGGCAGGTCTATCTGCGCGCCCCGCACGCGAATCCCTTCACGGACGAGATCACCTACATGGCCGACATGGCGCTCTGGTTCTTCCAGCCCAGAAAGCCGGTGCGCGTCTACGCGCAGGCGGGCAGCGAGGTGTTTCACGATCACCCCGACGGGATGGGCGATTACGGCTGGGCGGTCGTGACCTTCGACGACGGGGCGGCGGCGTGCCTGGGCGGCAACTGGGCGCTGCCCGAGCACTGGCCCGCCACGGTGGCGACCATCAGCATGGACATCTTCGGGAGCGAGGGCGCGGTCCGCATCGACGACGGCCACAAGGACGTGATGATGGTGGGCAACGAGCGCGTCCCCTCGCCCTATGCGCCGGATTCCTCGGTGGAGGTCGCCTTCCTGGGCTCCGCCATGCCGGGGGACTGGGCCGTGGGCGATTTCGTGGGGCCGATGCGGGACGAGACGCGGCTGTTCCTGGAGCGCGTCACCACCGGGAAGGACGTGCCGCTCTGCGACGCGGAGACGGGCCGCGCCGTGCTCGAACTCACGCTCGCGATGGAAGAGAGCGCCCGCCGGGGCGGCGAGGTGGTCGAACTGCCGTTTGCGTGTTGAAACGGTGAAGGGCAAAAGCGAGGCGTCACCCGCGCAACTTGCGGCGAGCGACTCCCGCAGCCGCCGGCGTGGAGCGGCGCTGGTCGAGCCTAAAGGGGCTTGCGGGCCAGGAAGCAGTACAGCGGCGTGAAGATGCCCGATTTGCCGCCCGCGACATAGGCGTCCGCGGTGCGGTCCAGGAGCCGGACGACTTCCGCGGAACCCTTCGGGAACAGCCGGACCACCTCGGCCAGCTTCGATCCCGCGAGGACCGCCCTGCGGCCCTGCGGAAGCCTGCGCAGGGTGCTGCCCAGCGTCCCGTGCCGGCTCTCCATGGGTTGATACCATGGCGTGGACGGTCCCTCCTGGACGTCCTGGTCCATCCCCTCGATGACTTCGAAGCCCGCCGCTTCGAGCGCCTGGTTCACTTCCCCGAACGTCGCGACCTCTTTCAGCGCAATGCCGCGCATGAGTTCACGCTTGATGGCCAGGTGCCGGCCGTCGTCCGGGTCGTACTCGTCCGTCAGGCACATCTCCTGCCCCCAGAACAGGGCGCCGGGCTTCAGCACGCGGAATATCTCCGCGAACGCGCGCCCCTTGTCGGGCGCATGGCACGTCGACTCGATGGCGTAGCCCCGGTCGAACGCCCCATCCTCGATGGCGCTCATGTCCATGAAGCTGCACGCCATATAATCGATCATGTGGTCGAGCCCCGCCTCGGCGGTCAACCTTTTCGCCTTCTCCAACTGGACGCTGCTGATGTTGATCCCGACGACGCGGACGCCCGCCTCCCGGGCGACGCGGCGCATCGGGCCGCCGATTCCGCAACCGACGTCGACCACCGTCATGCCCCTCTGCAGCTCCAGCTTGTCGATCATCAGCCGCTGGTGCCGGATTTTGGATTCCTCCAGGCTCTCATGCGGCGAGAGGGGCGCGAAGTGCAGGGATTCGCCCCAGCCCCACACCATGAACCCGCTGCAAAGGTCGTAGTAGGCCTTCGCCGTTTGGGCGTGGTCGTACCCGCCCGCGCCGTCGGTCTCCGCCGCCGCCCGGTCGAGCCAGGCCTCGAAGTCCTGCACGCGGCGGGAGACGTCTCCTTCCCGGTACGCATCCTTGAGGTCTTTCGACAGCCTGCCTATATCCATGGCGTCGTGTGTCCCTTTACCCTATGCGTCCGGTGCGTAACCCGCGCGGGCGATGGCGTGGACGGCTCTCCCGTCCGTCTCGCCCTTCTGAATTCAATCCGGGCGATCCGGGGGGTGTTGAAAAAGTCCCGAGACACGGAAATCCTCCGTTTGCAAGGTGGCCTTTGATCGTCATTCCGGCCACCGACCCCGTAGGACAGGTCGCGACCTGTCCCTACATCCCCTCGTGTCAATTCCTCTTATCCGTCCACGTCGAACCATCGTTCATAGACGCTTTTTCAACCGTCCCCATCCGGGTAGAACTGCTCGCAGTAGCGCCGGAAGGTTCCGATTTCCCCGTCCGAACTGCACAGGCGGGGGCGGGGAATATACTGTTTACGGTCCCAGATGACGACGTCCGATAACACGTCGCGCTTCTGGGCCGCCATGATGATTTTGTTCATGAGCCAGGTGCGCAGGCCGGTCGGCAGGAAGCGCATGCCGATGATCGCCCGCTTCGGCTTGCGCATTCGCTTCACCTGGCTGACGAGCACCATTTCGAGGATATCGCCGTCGATGGGCGTGGCGAGCACCCACAGGCGCGTGTCCATGCCGATGCCGTGCTCCTGGACCTCGACGTAGGAATAGCCCAGCCCGTGCACGTGGGTGACGGCGGAAACGTCGTATGTGTAGACGTTCATCCCGGCGAAAGTCTGGCTTCGCGTGAAGTCGAAGCAGCTCTTGAGGTAGGAGCCCTCCACCTCGATGGTTCCGACCCGGTTCACGCTGCCGAAGCCGTGCACGTAGCGCAGGTGTCCGTCGTCGACGGAGTTCTCGGTCGTTTCCTGGGGATGCCCCGTGA
>CAYTSP010000027.1:0-12657 GCA_964440505.1 uncultured Nitrospinaceae bacterium | reverse complement strand
ACTCCTGAAGGGTATCGTCGTATCTTCTCTCATGGTGGCGCATCTCCTTGTGCTGAATGGTCGGGCTATGTGACAAACCCATTTCAGCAGGATGCGCCGCCTCCTTCAATTCGGCTCATACACAACTTTTGATAGTAACTCCTTTCGGACTATTGGAATACGATTCGCAGCGGCCGTTATCAAAGGTGGGTGGGCCACGACGTCACGCTGCGCTGGCGCGATGCGTTCGGCTTTCGCGGGATGGAGTTTATCGGCGGCGTCTTGAACGTCGCCGATCGGGGTCCTTCTACGATCCCCGACGGCCCGGCTCTCACGTTCGCCTCCGCCCGGGGCCGCACGCTGTTCCTGAACGCCAAGTATACTTTCGGGTCTTGAGGGGAACCCTGCAAAAGCGTGATGATACGGCGCGAGCCGCTCAGACGGTTTTCCTGGGCTTGTTCACCGGGTACCTGGGCTTCTTGCCGCTCATGACGCGGGCGATGTCCTCGCCGGCCCATAAGGCGATGGCTTCGAGACACTCGTGCGTGGAACCCGCCATGTGCGGCGTGAGAATGAGGTTGGGCGCATCGAAGATGGCGCTTTTCGGATCCGGCGGTTCGCCTTCCAACACGTCGAGGGCCGCCCCGCCGATATGGCCGCTCCCCAGTGCGCGGGCGAGCGCCGCCTCATCCACCAGCGGACCTCTCGCGGCGTTTATGAGAAACACGCCTTTTTTCATTTTCGAGATCGCCCGCGCATCTACCAGGTGATGGGTATCTGGCGTGAGGGGCGCGTGAAGGGAGATGAAATCGGCCCGGCCCAGGAGGGTATCGAATCGCGCCGGTCTCGCTCCGCGCGCCTTGATCTCCTCGCTCTTGAGGCCGGGGTCGTGGGCGAGAATCCTCATGCCCATCGCGAGCGCCATTTCCGTGAGCCGGCTCCCCACTTGCCCGATGCCGATGAGGCCCAGCGTCTTGCCCCTGAGTTCCATTCCCGTGTGGCGCGCCTCGCCCCATATCCGCTCCGCCCCCACGCGGGAGGCCGCCTGCGGAATGCGCCTGGCTGCAGAGAGCATCAGCCCCAGCGTCAGTTCGGCCACGGCGTTCGCGTTGGCTCCCGGCGCGTTGGTGACGAGTACGCCGCATTCCGTGCAGGCCGCCACGTCGACCTGATCCACACCCGCGCCGTGCACGGCCACGACGCGCAGATCCGGCAACAGCGCGAGCAGCGAGGCGGTGATGTAACCCGGGCGCAGAAGAATGCCTTCCGCGCCTTTTAGTTTCCTGGCGAAAGCGGCCTCTTCTTCTTCGTTCAGGGGTCTGAAGGGCAACGCCACGGCGCGAACCGGCGCGACGCCGGCCATCGCCCTTTTCACGGGCGCCATGGCGACTGGAAGATCGGGTGTGGAGGTGACGGCGGCCCAGCGGTTTTTCGAGCGCATCGAACAGGCTACATGTCGACGGCGGTGAACTCGCCGTCGTAGTTGTATTCGGCTCTGGCTTTTTGAACGGAGAGCAGCCCCTCTTGCAGATCGTGCTCGATGGAGTAGAAGGAGCGGTCCTTCGGATCGCCGTATCCGCCCCCGCTCGGCACTTCCAGCACGAGCCTGTCGCTTTGGTTCATGACCCATTGGCGCTTGGGGTTGATGGGGCGTCCGTTCAGGGTCACCTTGCCGACACGCCCGTTTTTACCGCCGAACAAACCATAGGCGGGGTGCCGGGTCCGCTCGCTCATGAACGTGAGGAGAATCGGTCCGTCGGAGAGCGATTTCACGATGACCTGCTGGCCGTTTCCACCCGCGTATTTCCCCGACCCGCCGCTGTCTCTGATAGACGCTTTCCTCTCCACCAGCAATGGCACGAGATGCTCGAGGATTTCGATGGGCGTGTTCGACGTGTTCGAAGGGAAATCGAGACATACGCGTCCATCGTGCCTGTCCGTCGCGCCTTGCCCTCCGTGCAGGAAGAAGTTGCCGGCGAAGCGCCTGTTTTCCTTTGTGATGCCTGCCGCGTTGATGGCCCATGTGGGACTGCCGCTGGCCGCCTGCACGAGATTGGGAACCGCTTTGCACAACGCGCCGAAAATGGCCGAAGGAATGAAATGCCCCACCATGGAGCGGCCGTTGACGGGGGCCGGATAACGCGGATTCAGTATGCTGCCCTCGGGGGCCGATACCGTCACGGGCCGGAAGTTGCCCTCGTTGTTGGGAATCTGCGGACAGAACAGGCATTTGAGCGAATAGGCGGAATAGGAATAGACGTAGCTCAAAACGGCGTTCAGGCCGCGGTCGACCTGTGGGGATGAGCCCGTGTAATCCACCAGAATGCTGCTGCCGCGAACCTTGACCTCCACGCGGATGACGAGCGGCTCATCATACCCGTCGGTGGATACCTGAAAGCGGTATTCCCCGTCTTCCACTTTCTTGATCGCCTCGCGCATCGCGTTTTCAGAGCGCTGGAATATGGTGGTGGAAGGCGCTTCGAGGTCGGCGAGTTTGTATTCTTCGAGCATCTCGCCGATGCGTTGGGCGGCGAGCCTCCCGGCGGACATATGGGAGATCAGATCGCCTTCCACCTGGTTCGGAACGCGCACGTTTTTTCTGATGATGCGCAGGATATCTTCGTTGATCTGGCCCGCCGACATGTACTTGCAGGGCGGGAGCTGGAGGCCTTCCTCGTAAATCTCGCGCACTTCGGGGGATCTGAGTTTCCCGCCCATGTCCGTTACCTGGGTGGTGATGCCGATGAGGGAGACCAGCTTCGATTTATAGAACACCGGTGTCAGGGAAGTGAGATCCTGCAGATGGCCGGTTCCCATCCAGGGGTCGTTCGTGAGAATCAGATCATCCGGCTTGAGCGTTTCCTGCGGGAAAATCTGGAGAAGTTTCTTGGCCGTGATCGGCAATGCGCCCACGAAGCTGGGCATGGTGGACCTGGCCTGGGCGATGGACTGTCCGCCCGGATTCAATATGATGACGGCGAAGTTTCTTGATTCGCGGATGGTGGTGGAAAAGGCGGTGCGGACGATCTCGGTGGCCGCTTCCTCGGCGATGGCGATGAATCGGTTCCAGAGGACTTCCAAGGTAATTGAATCGATACCCTTGCGGGCCATGTTGAATCTCTCCTAGAGTTCGATGATCAGGTTCTGGAATTTGTCGACCTGGAAGTTCGAGCGCGGCCCGATGACGGTCGTCGTCATCCTCTCTTCTATCAAAGCCGGTCCCTTGAACTTCTGGCCCGGCTTCAACTGGTAGCGGTCGAAGATATTTACTTTTCGGAATCCCTTGTTTTCCGGCATGTAGATGCGCCGGTTGCCCTTCAAGGCGTTTTTGACGTCTTTCTCGGGCAGATTCGAGAAATCGAAGCTCACGTTGGGTTCCGGCCCCAAACCGAAGATTCGCCAACCGAACACCTGAAGCGGCACTTCGTCGATGGCGCGTCCGTGAGCCGAGGCGTAGTGCTCGCGGTAGGTTTCGCTGATTTCCCCAAAATGGTTCCGCGTCAATTTTCCGGTCGGGATGGGAATGGTGAGCGGAAAACCCTGGCCCTCGAAGCTGATGTCCGCCATACGCTGAATCCGTATTTCACGCTCCCTCACGCCCGCGTCGATGAGGACTTCGCGAAGCCGCTTTTCCCGCCGGGTGAGCGTGTCGTTCAGCTTGGTGAGGTCCACGTCTTCGAGCGCCATCACCTGGCTGTCCACGGTGTCCACCTTGAAGGGGACGGTGTGGAGCCCGAGGCTGGAAGCCAAACCTGCGCCCGGCGGGCAGACGATGCGCTTGAGCCCCACCTTGCGCGCGAGCCGGAAAGCGTGAACGGGGCCTGCGCCGCCGGTGGCCATGAGCGTAAAGTTGCGGGGGTCTTTCCCTCGCTCGGAGAGCTTGATGCGCGCGGCGGCGGCCATGGTTTCGTTCACCAGTTCATGAATACCCCACGCCGCCTGTATCTCTTCGATCTTCATCGGCTCGGCGATTTTGGTGCGTATGGATTCGGATGCCGCTTCGGGGAAAACCGGCATCTCGCCGCCCAGGAAATAATCGGGATTGATGTAGCCGAGAAGCAGGTTGGCGTCGGTCACCGTGGGCTCTTCTCCGCCCAGTCCGTAGCAGGCGGGCCCGGGGGATGCCCCCTGGCTCTCGGGACCGACCTTGAGCAATCCCAGATCATCGATTCGCGCAATGCTGCCTCCGCCGGCGCCGACTTCGATGAGATCGATGCACGGCACCTGGATGGGCATACCGCTGCCCTTGGTGAAGCGCTTGACGCGCGCAATCTCGAATTGAACGGAAAGGTGAGGCTCGCCATTCTCGACGATGCAGGATTTGGCGGTGGTGCCGCCCATGTCGAATGCGATGAGATTTTCGAATCCGCCGAGTTTCCCGAAATAGGCCGAGGAAAGCGCTCCCGCCGCGGGTCCCGACTCGAACATGCGTATCGGACTGCGCCCGGCGGATTGCGCCGTGGCGATGCCGCCGTTCGACAGCATGATATAGAGCGAGACGTTTTCGAGGTTGACTTCCAGGTCTTCGAGATACTTTGAGACTATCGGCTGAATGTAGGCGTTGGCCACCGTGGTGGATGTCCGCTCGTATTCCCTGATTTCCGGGCAAACCTGAGAGGAGAGGCTGAAACTCACTTCGGGGAACGATTGCGCTATCGCTTCGCCGACCTCGGTTTCATGCGCCGGATTGGCATAGGAGTGCAAAAGGCAAACCGCGATGGACGCCGCTCCTTTTTCAACGAGTTCCTGGATCGTTACCTTCACCTCCTGGGTGCTCAGGGGCTGCAGGATTTCTCCGGCCGCGGAAATCCGCTCGGTCAATTCGCGGCGAAAAGGCCCGGAAACCAGGGGGTCTGGAAATTCAGGAACGATGTCGTAGATGTCATATCTGGATTCACGGCCCATCAATAGGATGTCGGCGAATCCCTTCGTGGCGAGAAGGCCCGTGGCCGCTCCTTTTTGCTCGATAATCGCGTTGGTGGCGAGGGTGGTCGCGTGAATCGCCTGGCCGAGGTCGCGGAACCGCAGGCTTTCCTCGTCGAGCAACGTCCGCAGACCCGCGAGCGCCCCGATGGAAGGGTCGTTCGGCGTCGTGAGATACTTGCCCACCGAGGTTTTTCCGTTCGATGGATTGTAGATCGCGATGTCGGTGAACGTACCGCCGATGTCGATCGCGGCGATGATTCGTTTTCTGGATGTGGTGGATGATGCGGATTTGGCCATTTCTAGGTTATGGGAAAGCCTCTTGTGTGGGGATCAAAAGATTAGCGGCACCATGTTATTAAGGGTTTTTCCAAGCAACTCAAATTCTATAAGCCAGACATAAGTATATGAAAACAGGCGCTTTGTCAATTATCGGCAGGAGCAATTTCATCTAACGTATTGAAATTTATTGAATTATCTGATTTTGTAAGAGAAAAACAAATAATATAAATTATGAAATATCATGGAGGTTTGAGTTTAACTCATTGATATATATATCGTTATTGAAAGATGACCCCCCGTTTCGACTCGAAAGGCAGGATCTTCAGGGACGAAACAGGTTGCATCACTCGTTAACGGGCTCGTGATTGCATCTATATGCCGAATGTCCATACGATTGTGCAGAAGTTTTCCTGAACGACGGTGAGGTCTGATGTGATGGCGAAAAATCAAAGCGAGTCGCTCTCTCGATATGCCCTGGTGGATTGCGACCCGGGCGTGGACGATGCGCTGGCCCTGGCGATGGGTTTCGCATCCCCCTTTTTCAGGTATGACGCCGTGACGACCGTGCATGGCAATGTTTCCGCGCGTCTGGCCTGCCGGAACGCGAGAAGGCTCGTCTCATTCCTGCGTGATCACCTCGCATCCCCCATTCCAGACGTTCCCGTCTACCCGGGCGCCGCGCTGGCTTTGGATGGAAGCCGTCTGAACAGAAGCGAATCGCGCATGATTCACGGTCCGGAAGGCATGGGAGCGATGTTCGACAACAAAAGGCGTTTACACCGCCTAAGACGGGGAAGTGCGAAACCGGCCTGGGAGGTGATCGTCGAGCAGGCCGCAGAGCGGGGCTCCAAGTTGACAATCGTCACGCTTGGGCCGCTCACGAATCTGGCCCTGGCCCTTCGGCGCGCGCCCGGTGTCTTGTCCCGCGTAAGGAGGATTGTGGTGATGGGAGGAGCCGCCCGAATGCCCGGGAACGTGACCCCTGCGGCCGAGTTCAACATCTATTGCGACCCCCTGGCGGCGAAGGAGGTGTTCTCATCGGGTCTTCCCGTCACCATGGTGGGTCTGGACGTGACGAGGCGGGCACTCTTGCGCGTCGAAGAATTGGAGGGCGGCGGCTCGTTCCGCGCGGCGCTCAGAGACCTCATCAAAGTCTATGCGCGGTTCTCCCGGAAACGGCGGGGCGCCGACGACATCACTCTCCACGATCCCCTGGCCCTCGCCGTCGCGATGAAGCCGGATTTTGTGGAGACCATCCCCTGCCGCGTGGACGTGGACGCGAGCAGGGGGGTCGCGCGCGGAATGACGTTGGTGGATCTGAGGGAAAACAGGGGCGAGCGGGTCAATAACCCGGTCGACGTGGCCCTGGACCTGGACCTCAAGGGTTTTCTGGCGTTTTTCATCTCGCATCTGAGCAAATATCGCGGATGGGACGAAGATGAAAAATAAAAAACCCGCCGTCCTGGTGCTGGGAAGTTCGAATATCGATATCGTCGTTCACGTGGATAAGCTCCCTCTTGCGGGTGAAACCGTCCTGGGAGGGGAGCGGCGTGAGTATTGGGGTGGCAAAGGAGCGAATCAGGCTCTGGCGTCCGCCCGCGCCGGTGCGGAAGTGCGCTTCGTCACCATGCTGGGAAACGACCCGGGCGGCGACGCTTATGGCCTCTACCTGGTGGAGAGCGGGTTATCGCCGGACGGGATACTGCGTTGCAGGGCGAGCACGGGGACGGCGCTGATCCTGGTGGACGGGAAAGGCGAGAACCAAATCGCCGTGGCCCAAGGCGCGAACGCGCTCCTCACGCCCGGGCGAATGAGAAGAAGGGCGGGACTTCTGGACTTCGGAGACGTAGTTCTGGCGCAGTTGGAGGTCCCGGTTTCATCGATCATGGCCGCGTTCGAAAAAGGGAAAAGGCGCGGTGCCTGCAACGTCCTGAACCCGGCTCCGGCGGCGGGGGAATTGCCCGGTGAATTGCTTCGTTTGACCGACGTGCTCGCGCCGAACGAAACCGAGGCGGCGCATCTGGCCGGACTCGTGAAAATTCCCGAAACCGATGAGGAGTTTTTACACGCTGCGCATGCTTTAGGGGATATGGGGCCTTCTCAAGTCGTCATTACTGCGGGCGCAAAAGGGGCTTTTCTTCCGGGTGAGGAGCGAGCCGCCTGGATGAGGCCTCCCGCCGGGATTCAGGCGGTGGATACCACGGGCGCGGGCGATGCTTTTTGTGGAGCGCTGGCGGTGAAACTGGCAGAAGGCGCGGTGTTCGCTGATGCGGTGCGCTTCGCCGTCAGCGCAGGATCGTGTTCGGTGAGAAAACGCGGCGCGCAGGGGGGGGTGCCTTCGCGCAGGCAAATACTGAAAAATCAGCGCCAAGTGCGCCAAAAACAGATTCGGGTTGGTTGACTTAGAACCATAACCCGCATAGGGTGAAGCGGATGGGCGCTTGATGAGGCGCAATTTCGCGCCCTGTCTGAACAAAAATCTTACGTCGCCGATAGGAGAGACGCTCATGCCAATGGATTGGGATGAGTTCAAATCAAGAAGGCAGGGAGGCAGCGGAGGAGGAGGCGGTGGAGGCGGCGGCATCCCGCCGCAGATCAAGCTGCCGCAGTTCCGTTTGCCGAATTTCAAACTCCCCTCTGCCGCCATATTCGTGGTGGTGGCGCTGATATGGCTGGCTTCGGGCATTTTCAGCGTGGGGCCGGACGAGCAGGGCATCGTGCTGCGGTTCGGGCGCATCGAAAGGGTGGTGTCCTCGGGCCTGAACTATCACATGCCCTTCCCGATAGAGACCGCCTACACGCCGAAGGTAACGGAAGTGAAGCGCGTGGAAATCGGTTTCCGCACCATCGATCCCGGGCCTCCCGCCAGATATTCGGACAAGCCCCATGAGTCGAGGATGCTGACCGGGGACGAGAACATGGTGGACGTGGACATGATCGTCCAGTACCTCATCGTGGAGGCGGACAAGTATCTCTTCAAGGTGCGCAATCCCAGGGAGACGGTAGTGCACGCAGCGGAGGCCGCCATCCGGCAGGTGGTGGGCAGCAAGCCCATCGACGAGGCGCTCACCACCGGAAAGGGCGCGATTCAGCAGGAGACGCTGGTGGAGATGCAAAAGATACTGGATCGCTACGAAACCGGTTTGCGCGTGGCGGCGGTGCAACTCCAGGACGTGACGCCGCCCAAGGAAGTCATCCACGCCTTCAAGGACGTGGCCAGCGCCCGTGAGGACAGAAACCGCCTCGTGAACGAGGCCCAGGGCTATCAGAACCAGGTGATACCGGAGACGCGGGGTAAGGTGGCCGCCATCATCAGGAAGGCGGAAGCATACCGCGAGACCAAGATTCGTCACGCGCGTGGCGATGCGAATCGTTTCCTGGCAACGCTCAAGGAATACAAAAAAGCGCCGGCCATTACGCGCGAGCGTCTCTACCTCGAAATGATGAAAGAGGTGATGCCGACGGTGGACAAGGTGATTTTGGATCAGGGTAAATCCGGCGTGTTGCCCATACTCCCGCTTCGGGGCAACGGATTTGAAGGAGTGACGAAACGATGAGCGCCGAGGGAGCAGAAACCAGAAAATTGCCCAAAAAGACTATCGCCTTGTTCGTGCTGGTCCTGATCATCGTCTTCGCCGTCAATTCGCTTCTGTTCACGATTCGTGAAGACAGGCAGGTGGTCGTCACCCGTTTCGGCAAGCCCGTGCGGGTTTTGCGCAGTGCGGGCCTTCACTACCGGCTGCCGTTCGTTGAGCAACTCACGTTTTTCGACCGCCGCCTGCTCGAGTACGACTCCAACCCGACGGAGATCATCACGCAGGACAAGAAATCCCTCGTGGTGGATAACTTCTCGCGCTGGCGCATCGTCGACCCGCTCCAGTTCCTGCGCACCGTCCGCAACGAGGCGGGGGCGCAGGCCCGGATCGACGACATCATCTACAGTGAATTACGCCTGGAACTCGGTCGTAAGGACCTGATCGACATCGTGGCGAAAGAACGCGCGCAGTTGATGGCCAAGGTCACGAAAGAAAGCGACAAGAAAGCGCGCTCCTACGGCATTCAGATAGTGGACGTGCGCTTGAAGCGCGCCGATTTGCCCGCCGAGAACCTGAAGGCGATATACGGGCGCATGCAGGCCGAGCGGCAGAGAATCGCCCGTCAGTACCGCTCGGAGGGAAAAGAGCAGGCACAGAAGATTCGGGCGGAAACCAACCGTGAACGCGACGTGCTTCTCGCGGAGGCCTACGAGAAAGAACAGATCGTCAAGGGTGAGGGAGACGCCAAGAGCATTGACATCAACGCGCAGGCGTTCGGGCAGGACGAGGAATTCTATGCCTTCCTGAAGAGTCTCGAAGTGTATGAGGGCTCGCTCAAGGACAAGACGACCCTTGTCCTGCCGGCGAGCAGTGATTTCCTGCGCTTCCTGCAAGGCTCCGTGAACAAGAATATGAAGAAAGCCGAGAAAAAAGCCGAATAAATCAGGTTTCGGAAAAGGAAAGCCCCCTCCCGGTGAGGGGGCTTTTTTCATGGTGCGTGGTTTCTGAAAAGCGCCTGATGCCTATGTTAGGGCTTTTCAGAATCTTGGGGCCCCGTGGGGGCCCCTTGGTGGGATAGGGGCATCCTCTGGAAGGAAAGGGCAGGCGATGCCCGGAAGGATGACTCTGCCGCCCGTCATCACGAACAACGTCAACGACTTGCCTGCGAAAATTACTTTTCCAGCGGAGATGAAGGGCGGATGCGCCTACCTGAACTCATAGTGATGTTATTGCTTGATGCTACCCTTATTCTGCAATGTAGAGCGAATTTTCCCATCTGTCAAGAAATTTAATACAAAATGTAGTGCATTTTTTTGTTGCCGCACAATATATTGTGCCAAAAAGGCAATCTTATCCACAGGTTATCCAGACGGGGAAAAACGAATTGACCCATAAAAAGCAATCAGTTACGGGGAGTCTATATATAGTATCGCGATGAATTGTGAATACAATATCTTGGGATGAGAAAAAACGGTTTTCAGGTGGTTTCCTGGGCTGCGTTCGCTCGTTCAGGGCATCGACACGGTATCCGCACACATTCAAAAGCGCGTGATGCGAACCATACTCCGGGCGGTATTGCCGCACCGGCCATGCCTGGCGGGGATCCCCTGTTATCCGTCTCTCAGGTAACTGTCGGTCCCGTCGACCCAGTCTTCGCGGATGGGGCTGAAGATGTCGTAGTCTATCGCCGTCTCATCGCCCACGACTTCCACGGAGTGGGGGACGTGCGGTGGGATGAGGAGCGTTTCTCCCGGCCCGATTTCCACGGTCTCATCGTCGATGAAGAAACGGAGCCTTCCCTGGAGGACGTGGGATATCTGCTCGTGCTCGTGGCTGTGCATGGGCACCACGCAGCCGGGTTTGAGCTTGAGCCAGCAAAGCATCTCTTTTTCGCCCACCACCATCTTTCTCGATAAAGTGTCGTTCAAGGTTTCTTCGGGCATCTCATCCCAACTGTATTTTTGGGCGCGCATGGTTCATCTCCTCGGGGTCGAGTGTTGGTTCGCTTCAGGGAGGCGGCGAAACCCGCCGGCGCTTTTACTGCTTGTATTCGGGGAGCGTCCTGCTGAAGCCCTCCCGCATGACGCGGCCTTTCTTGAGAACGTAATAACCCTCGCCGTAGCGGATGACGCTGGTGAGAGGGGGAATCTGGCAATCTTTCGAGATGACCAGGTTTTCCTGGGATTCATCGCGGGGGAGATAGCGCTCCGCGTCTTCATCGGACAGTTGAATCTCGCGGTTGCAGGCGCCGGCCGCCTTTTCGAATTCGCCCTGCAGCTTTATGGTCTTGCATTCACAAGAAATCGCGTTGCTCATGGAGAGTCTCCTGCGCTCATCGAGAGCCTTCTGGAAAAGTGGGCCTATGCTAAAAAGCGGGCTTCGGTGTGTCAAGACCGCCGGGGGCGAAAAACGCGAAGCGAATCGGCGGGATGAGTCGGCAAAGGTCCGATTCGGTTTGAAATGTCTCCCCCGCGGGAGTATAAATGATCGGGTTTCAGGATTTATCGCTTCATTTTTTTTCGTTTCATTCATTTCAGGAGGGCGCATTCATGCCACGTATGACGGACAAGATGATCGACTCGGGCGATCCCTTCCCGAGCCTCGAGGTGGACCAGGTGGGTGGCGGAAAAATCTCCCTGCCCGGCGATCTCGCGGGGGATTGGGGAGTGGTTCTGCTCTACCGCGGACACTGGTGACCGTACTGCAAGCAGCAGCTTACGGCCTTCGACAGGGCGGCGAAGCTCAAGGAAGAAGGCGTCAAGGTTGTTGCAGCCTCCGTGGACACGGAGGAAAACGCGAAGGGGACGATCGAGGAATGCGGAATCAACTTCCCCGTAGGCTATGGCCTGGACAACAAGCATATTTCCGAACTCACCGGTTGTTTCTATGAGGAGAAACGCCAGATCATCCACAGCACGGGTTATGTCCTGAAGCCCGATGGAACGGTGGCCGTCGCCGTCTACAGCACGGGACCCATCGGCCGCCTCGTGTGGCAGGACGTGGTGGGTCTGGTTCAGTTCCAAAAGAAGATGATGGCCTCCCAGGGCTAGCGCGCCTCTTTTTAGCACCCCCTCGGCTTTCGGCTTCGAGGGGGTGTTTCTTTTGGCGCGGGAATCCGCCTCATTGGTTTTCAGGACCGCGCAGTAGAGGTAACATCGGGGGCACACGGCACAGCCGCATTCATAAACGTGAACCGGATTGGAGCGCATCATGCCGAAAGTGAACCAGTTCCTCCTCGACACCGGGGATGATTTCCCGAGTCTTGAAATCCACCAGGCGGGCGGCGGAAAAATTTCCCTGCCCGATGATTTGCTGGGTTCGTGGGGCGTCGTCCTGTTCTACCGCAGCCATTGGTGACCCTACTGCATCGCCCAGATGGCGGGATTCTCCCGGGCGGGAGAAAGACTCGAAGCAGAGGGCATCAAAGTCGTCGCGGCGTCCACCGACCCTGAAGAGGAGGCGCTTCAGTCCATCGAAGCCGGCAAGGTGAATTTTCCGGTCGGGCACAGCCTGGACCCCGCTCACATCTCGGAGGCGACGGGCGCTTTCTACGCACCCGAGGCGGGCGAGAAACCGAGGCCGTTTCTCCACGCCACCAACTTTCTGCTCTCACCGGACGGCAAGGTGAACATATCGCTCTACAGTTCGGGCCCCCTGGGGCGTCTCGTCTGGCAGGACGTCATCCAGGCCGTGCAGTTCAGAAAGAAGCGCATGGCGGACGCCCAGGCACAGCAATAAAAAACAAAGGGAATTATATATTGAGTTGACGACTTCTTCTTGCCGGTCGATTCATAAAGATTCTGGCGTTCAAACCCACAATTCCCTCCCCCTGAGCAACCCGCCGCTCCGCTTCACCCTGAGTAGCGGCCCTTCGACAGGCTCCCTCGACTTCGCTCGGGGCAGGCTCCGCCGCCCCCTCACCTTCCTCACCCTGAGT
>CAYTSP010000026.1:0-7113 GCA_964440505.1 uncultured Nitrospinaceae bacterium | reverse complement strand
TTTCCAAGCCGGGGGGAGGATGATCGGGGCGGGGTTTTGATCGTCATTCCGTCGAATCCTCCCGCCCTGGTCGACTCCGACCGAGAGAGGGGGGCTTTTTCAACAACCCCTTGAGGGTCGGGCTTCCAGAGGGGTGTCATTTCATAAGCGTATGTCGATTGAAAAATCCATCCCCCGTCATTGCGCGTTTTTTCCATCGCGCCTAAAGTAGCGGACGCCGCCGTTTTTTCACTCCTACTCTTTCATACGGAGAAACGAACTCATGAACCGATTTGCGAAGTATGCAGCAACGCTGATCTTGGCGGCATTACTGGCTATTCCCGCCCTCTCGCACGCCGCCGAGTGGAGAATCGACCCCGCCCACACGACGGTGAGCTTCAAGGTGCGCCACCTGGGCGTCACCTGGGTGCAGGGGGAATTCCAGCGGGTATCGGGAAAAGTCCGCTACGACCGGAAGAACCCCGGCGCCTCGGCTGCGGACATCGTCATCGACGCCGACTCGATCAACACCCGCAACGCGCGGCGCGACAACCACCTGCGGAACGACGATTTCCTGCTCGTCGAGAAACATCCCGCCATCACGTTCAAGTCGAAATCCGTGAAGAATGCGGGCGCGGAGGGCCTCGATCTCGTCGGTGACCTGACCATACGCGGCGTCACGCGAGAAGTGGTGCTCAAGGTGGCCGACATCAGCGGGGAGGTCAAGATGCGGCGCGGGACCGTCAAGATGGGCGCGAGCGCCACCACCCGGATCAACCGCAAGGATTTCGGGGTGAAGTACAACCGCCTGCTCGAAGCGGGCGGGCTCGTCGTGGGCGACGAGGTGCGCATCACCATCGACGTGGAGTTGAACAAGCTGTAGCGCGAGGGCGCTTTGCTTGAATTGATCTCGCCGCCGAATCGGGCCAGATGATTTCCGGGCGGAGCGGTGGAGGCTTCACCACCGGAGCGAAATCCGACACTCAAAACGACATCCTGAAACCCGGAGCGAAGCGAACCCCGCCTACATCCCCGCGATGGTGGGGCTATACATCATGGCGCCCTCTGGTTCACGGCGTCGACCAGCTTCGCCAACCCGGCGGTCACCATCGCGCGGGTTTACACCAACACGTTCTCGGGCATTCAGCCGTTCGACGCGCCCGCCTTCATCATCGCCCAGTTTATCGGCGCGCTCTGCGGCCGGCGCCTCGCGAAAGCCGTCTGGCCCGGCGGGGATGACGCCCAGGACGTCATTTCGCCTCATCCAGGCATCTCCCTCGGCCTCGACCACCTGTGAGGTCAGGACCGAGACAATGAACGCGCCACGCCATGGTGCGGAGGCGTTTTTCATTGACTCAAGCGCATGGCTGACCTATCATTTTTTGGTGGCCGGGGGGTTCGTTTTTATCTCTTGACTGCATTAAACAGGCCTCTTTCAGGATGCTGCAATGGCAGGATTGTCCATACCAACGGCCTACCGGGAAGGTTATGAAAGAGCCTGCGCCGTAAATCCCGAACTCGCCGATAAATACATCGAACAGACAACGGTCGACGACCCGTTCGCCGACGCCGTTATCGACGCGCTCGCCGCGTTCGACACGGAAGACGCCAACCGGTTCATCCATGCCGGAATGCAGCAGAACGAGAAGGTTCTGGCGGATGCGCCGGAGGCGCTTCGCAGCTTTTTCGATGACCTGGAAAAGAAACCCGAATGGTTCGACCCGCAAGCGCTGTATCCGGGCTACCGCGCCTTCCACGCCCATTCGGACCTCTTCATCCCCGCGTTTTTCCTGGTCTCGGTGCAAAACGCCGCCACTCTGATGGCCAAGCCGCTTTACGCCAGCGGGAGGGTTCTGGGCGGTTTCGGCATGCGCCGGATTCGCCAGAACACGAGGCACTTTATCGAAATCATGCTGCCCGACGCGCTCGAGCGTCAGGGAGACGGCTGGAAGCTCTCCGTCCGCATCCGGCTGGTGCACGCACAGCTCAGGCGATTGATTCGCGAGGAGAGCGACTGGGACGAATCCGTATACGGCGCGCCGCTCAGTTCCGCGCACCTGGCCCTCGCCGCCGCCAACTTCTCCGCCACCATGCTCTCGCACGCCGGAATTTTAGGGGCGAATCTCGATGACGCGACGCGAAACGGCTTCATGCAGGCCTGGCGATACGCCTCGTATCTGTTCGGTGCGCCCGAACACCTTCTGTTCGAGGGCGATTACGAGAAAACCCTCGAATTCGCCCGGCTCGCGACTTTGTGCGAGCCGCCGCCGGGCGAAGAGTCGGCCGCGGTTGCGAACGCCCTGATCAACGCCTTGCCCCTGATCGCCAGCAAGACCGATTCCGCCGAACAGGACGCCATGATCAAGCACGTATGCAGGGTCACCCGCGCGGTTCTGGGCGACGAACTCTCGGATGAACTCTCGTTGCCGAAGCTGCAGACCAGAGGATTGCTGGGATGGATGAAATTCTCCCGCCGGATTCAGGAGATGACCCACGGGATAGCGCCCGGCTTCGGCAAGAAATGGCAGGGAAACAAATTCGCCTTCCTTCTCGAGGCTTCGATGCTCGAGGACCTCAGGTACCGATTGCCGGATCATCTCGACACGGAAAAAGCCGCCCCGTGGTGAAGCCTCCAGGCATTCGTTCCTCCGTTTTTTTGATTTAATTTGTGGTATAATCACAATTCCCGGTATATGTCCGATACATAGAGTATGATTGACGTCTTACGACACGAACCCCCTTAGGGAAAACGAGGAGGAATAACCCCATGACAATCAAGAGAATGACTTTCCGGGCCATCGTCTTCGGCTTCGCGCTCGCCGTCCTGGCGGCGCCCCTCGGCGCAGCCGCGCTCGAGAAGAAACTCGTCATCGTCACGTCCTATCCGCCGGACACGACGACCACCGTCAAGAAGGCTTTTGAGAAGAAGCACCCCGGCGTCAAGGTCGAGATGCTCAAGAAAAAGACCACCGCCGGCATCAAGTACCTCCAGGAGACCGCCTCGAACAACCGCTCCGACATGTTCTGGGCCTCAGCTCCCGACGCCTTCGAGGTGCTCAAGGGCGACAACCTGCTCCAGAAATACAAGGTGAAGATCAAGGGCATCCCCAAGAAGGTGGGGGCCTTCCCGATCAACGACCCCGAGGGCTACTACAAGGGGTTCGCGGCGTCGGGCTACGGCATCATGTGGAACACCCGCTACTTGAAGGCCAAGAAGCTGCCTGAGCCCAAGACCTGGGCCGATCTGGCGAAACCCGTCTACCACGGCCACGTCGGCATGAGCGCGCCCTCTCGCTCGGGCACCACCCACCTCACCGTCGAGACCCTCCTGCAGGGCAAGGGCTGGGAGAAGGGCTGGGCCGAGTGGAAGGCCATCGCCGGCAACTTCAAGACCGTCACGGAGCGCAGCTTCGGCGTGCCCGACGGCGTCAACTCGGGCCAGTTCGGCCTCGGCATCGTCATCGACTTCTTCGGCCTCTCGTCCGAGGCTTCGGGATTCCCCGTGAAATTCATCTACCCGCCGGTGACGACGCTCGTGCCCGCGAACATCGCCATCGTCAAGAACGCGCCGCATCCCAAGGCCGCGTCGGCGTTCATCGAGTTCCTGCTCTCGCCCGCCGGCCAGGAGGTGCTGCTCGACAAGAAAATCCGTCGTCTGCCCGTGAACCCGGCGACCTACGCCAAAGCGCCCGCCGACTTCCCGAATCCCTTCAAGGACAAGTCCATCGGCGCGGCGGTCAAGTTCGACCTGCAACTCTCGAAGAACCGCTACAACGTCATCAATTCGCTCTTCGACGTGATGGTCACCTACCGCCTGAGCGATCTGCGCGCGGCGACCAAGGCCATCCAGACCGCCGAGGCGCAAATGGGCGGCAAGTCCAACATGGCGGCGAAGAAGCTGATCGACGAGGCGAAGGCGCTGGTCGCCAAGGTGCCCATCACCGCCGCCCAGGCGAGCAAAAAGGAATTCAACGCGATCTTCAAGAAGAAGCGCAAGAAGGCGACCACGAAGGTGACGGGCCGCCAGGCCGAGATCGAACGCGAATGGGACGCGCAGGTGAAGGCCAACTACGCCAGGGCCAGGGCGCTGGCCGAGAAGGCGGCGTCCATGCTTTAACCCTCGCGCTTGTGCGGAGAAGGGGGAAGAATGTCTCTGGAAGCGATGGCGCGCGGCCAGTGGGGGCCGGCGGCGGTGGGCCTCATCGTCGGCCTGTTCCTGCTCGCCTTCCTGGTCGTGCCTGTCGTGAACGTGATCTACGTCGCGTTTCAGGACCCGAACACGGGCGCGCTGACGCTCATCAACTTCGTCGACTTCTTCCGCAACAGCCTGTTCCAGGAATCCGCCCTCAATTCGATCTACGTCGCATCGATGGCGGTGGTGCTGGCGTCGTGCTTCGCGCTTCCGCTCGCCTATTTCACCACCCGCTTCAATTTCGGCGGCGCCATCCTCATCCAGACCCTGGGCGTGCTCCCGCTCATCATGCCGCCCTTCGTCGGCGCCGTGGCGATGCTCCTGCTGCTCGGGGAGAACGGCTCGGTCAACCTGCTGCTCGATGAGTGGTTCGGCTTCACCATCCCCTTCATGGAAGGGCTGAACGGCGTCATCCTCGTCGAGAGCATCCACTATTTCCCCTTCATCCTCATGAATCTCTCGGCCTCGCTCAACAGCATCGACCGCGCGATGGAGGAATCCGCCCAGAACCTGGGCGCGAGCGGGGTGCGCCTGTTCCGGCGCATCGTGTTCCCGCTGGCCATGCCCGGATACGTCGCCGGCGCATCGCTGGTGTTCCTCAAGGTGTTCGACGACATCGGCACGCCGCTTCTGCTCAACATCAACAACATGCTCGCGCCCCAGGCGTATCTCCGCATCGCCTCCATCGGCATCTCGGACCCGATGGGCTACGTGATCTCGGTCATCCTCGTCATTTTCTCCCTGCTTGCGCTCTGGACCTCGTTCCTGGCGCTTCGGGGCAAGGACTACGCCACCATCCAGAAAGGCGGCGGCGGGTTGATGAAGCGCGACTTGAGGCCCTGGGAGAAGGCGGGCTGCTACGGCGTCGTCGTCTTCATCCTGCTGCTGGTGCTCTCGCCGCACTTCGGCCTCGCCATCCTGTCCCTCGGCACGGTCTGGTCGTTCAGCGTGATGCCCGACGCATACACCTTCTCGCACTACCTGCGGGTGGTCTCGGAATCATCCGAATTCATCACGAACACGCTGCTCTACGCGGGCCTCGCCGCGGGCATCGACGTCGTATTCGGCACGGCCATCGCCTACATCGTCCTGCGCACCGGCCTGGCCGGCCGGAAATGGCTGGATTACGCCGCGATGGGCGCTGTTGCGATTCCCGGCGTGGTGCTCGGCATCGGCTATCTGAGAACTTTCTACGCGTTCAACGTGCCGATCATCGACAAGCCGCTCGCGTCGTGGTGGGTCATCATCGTCGTGGCCCTCGCCATCAGGCGCCTGCCCTACGCGCTGCGCGCCTGCTTCGCGGCCTTGCAGCAACTCAGCGTGATGCTCGAAGAGGCCGCCGAGAATCTGGGGGCGACCAAGGGCCGCACCATCTACCGGATCGTCGTTCCGCTCATGTCGGGCGGCATCGTCGCAGGCTTCGTCACGAGCTTCGCCACCGCGGCGGTCGAGCTTTCGACGACCATCATGCTGGTCTCGCAGGAATCGGACGCCCCGCTCGCCTTCGGTATTTACGAGTTCATGCAGTCTGCGGCGGGCCGCGGCCCCGGCGCTGCGCTCGGCATCATCGCCGTGCTCATCGTCGGGATCGCCACATACGCCTCGCACCGCTTTATCCAGCGCAAAGAGACGCACCAGACACCCGATATGGCCATTGTCGCAGGAGTCTGAGAATGACATCGCAAAACGCCGCAAGCGTCGTCATCGAGCAGCTGAGCCTCGCCTACGATACGACCGACGTGCTGAAAGACGTCAACCTGCGCATCGAACCGGGCGAGTTGTTCACCTTCCTCGGCCCGTCGGGCTCGGGCAAATCGACCCTGCTGCGCGCCGTCGCAGGCTTCGGCCCCACGCCCCGCGGGCGCATCCTGATCGGCGAGGACGACGTAACCCGCCTGCCCCCCTGGCGGCGCAACGTCGGCATGGTGTTCCAGTCCTATGCGCTGTGGCCGCACATGACGGTGCGCAGAAACGTCGCCTTCGGTCTCGAGGAGCGCAGGACGCCCTCTGCCGAGATCCCCAAGCGCGTCGACGCCGCGCTGGACATGGTCGGTCTTCTGGAACTTGGGGAACGGCGTCCCTCGCAGCTATCCGGCGGGCAGCAGCAGCGCGTCGCACTCGCCCGCACCATCGTCGTGGAGCCCCGCGTGCTCCTGCTCGATGAGCCGCTCTCGAACCTGGACGCCAACCTGCGCGTGCAGATGCGCCGCGAGATTCTGGACTTACAGCGGGCGCTGAAGCTGACCACCATATTCGTGACCCACGACCAGGAAGAGGCCAACACCATTTCGGACCGGATCGCCGTGCTCGACGACGGCGTCCTCCAGCAGGTGGGAGCGCCCATGGAACTCTACGACGAGCCGGTGAACCGCTTCGTCGCCCACTTCCTCGGCACGGCGAACCTCATGGACGGGCGAATCGAGGCGGGAGCGGACGGCGCGCGCTTCGCCGCGTCCGGCGGCATCGTCCTGCCGCTTGCGGACGGGAGCCATGCGGCGGATGAGAACCGGACCGCCATGTTCCGGCCCCAGGACATCGCCATCGCAGCCCCTGGCGAGACGCTCCCCGGAATCGTCCTGACAGGCCGGGTGCAGCACCGCGAGTTCCTCGGCAACCTGCTGCGCTACTCCGTCGCTGTCGGCGAGGACACGCTGCTGGTGGACGACACCCACCACCCGGGCCGACGCGCCTTCGCCGTGGGCGATGAGGTCGCCGTGGGCCTGGTCGGTGAACAGATACGCATCCTGGAGCGTTGAAAAAGCGGCGCACCGCAAATTCCCATAAATCCGAGCAATATAATAATCCCCGCGTAGGGTGTTGTTGAAAAAGTCCCCTTTGTCAGGGGTAGAGGAGAAGCCCCTCTCGACAGGAAAAGCACCCCCCCCTACCCCCCCTTGTCAGGGGGGCAAGAAAAAGCAAAACCCCTCGACGCAGGAGACGAA
>CAYTSP010000025.1:0-3023 GCA_964440505.1 uncultured Nitrospinaceae bacterium | reverse complement strand
GCCTTTACCCTCTCAGGGACTTTTTCAACAACCCCTGTAAAGGGCGCTCGCCTGGTTGTATTCTTCTCCCGCACCGGGCCGCCCGCATGATTCGCCGATACAGGAGACCCGGCACCGTTGACGCAAAGGGGACGACGCATGCGAATGAAGGCAGCCGTTTATCACGGACCGCGGGATATCCGGGTGGAGCAGGTGGATCGGCCGGGCCCGGGCGATCATGACGTTTTGGTGCGGGTGCGGGCGTGCGGCATTTGCGGTTCCGATCTGCACATGTACCGCCTCGGCATGTTCGAGGTGCTGGGGCGACGGATTGACGACAAGCGCCGCATTATGGGTCATGAACTGAGCGGTGAGATCGTCGAGGTGGGAGAGAAGGTCAGCGGCTTCCGGGTCGGGGACCGCATCACCGGGCTGGGACACGGCGGCTTCGCCGAGTACGTGCCGGTCCGCGTAACCGGGCGCAGCCCGCACCTCCTGCCGGAGTCCGTCAGCTTCGAGGAGGGCGCGACACTCGAGCCGCTGGCCACCTCCCTGCACGGCGTGTCCCTGGGACAGCCCGCGGCCGGTGAGACGGTGGTCGTGCTGGGCGCCGGCATCATCGGCCTCGGCTGCGTCCAGGCCATCCGGGCGAGCGCCGACTGCCGCATCATCGCCGTGGACGCTTCAGAGCGCCGCCTGGACATGGCCAGGCGCATCGGCGCCGACGCCGCCGTCAACCTGACCGAGACCGACCCGGTGGAAGCCGTGATTGAACTCACGGGCGGCGCCAGGCCGGTGGAGCGCTTCGGCGTTCGCGGCGGCAACGCCGATCTGGTGATTGACTGCGCCGGCGCGCCGTCTTCGCCGAACCAGGGCCTGCTCATGCTGAAGCAGCAATTCGGCCGTTTGGTTCTGGTCGCCCTGTTCGAGAGCCCTGCGGATCTGGATTTCAATCAGGTGGTGCGCAAGCACGTCGCCATCCATGGGTCCTGGACCTGGACCGGGGACGACTACCGCCGCGCCATCGAGCTGGTTGAAAGCGGCGAGGTCCGGCGCGGGCCCCTGATTTCCCATGTCCTCGACCTCGATGATGCGCCCGAGGCGTTCGCCATACAGGACAAGCCGGACGCGGCCATCAAGGTGGTGCTGAAACCCTGATGTCTACGGCTATTCGTTCCGCATGCGTGGTTGGCGTCCCGTGGTGCGAGTGCCGTCAGCCTACTCGTCGTCTTTGTTGAAGCCCAGCAGTTCGTCAACCAACTCCCTGCGCTTATAGAGCAGCATCGCGGTGATGATGACGGTGAGGACCATCAGGGGAACGTCTCCCTTGCCTACGAAGATGGCGACGCCGGGCAGCAGCAGGATGGCGATGAGTTCCGCGTGATCGCGCCTTCCGGTCAGGGCGGAGATGAGCAGGGCGACGGTGGCGCAGATCACCAGGGTGAGAGGCGACACGCCGAGCAGCGCGCCCGAGGTGCTCGCCGTTCCGCGTCCGCCCCGAAACCCGTGAAAGACCGGCAGTATCTCGCCGAGCACCACGCAGACGCAGGCCAGTGCGGCGATCCATGGGGAGTCGCTCATCCACCAGGCGAAGCCCAGCGCCAGTTGCGCCTTGAGGAGGTCGGCGATGAACACCAGCGCGCCCACGCGATCTCCGAGCACCATCCAGGCGTTCGCGAAATCGAGTTGCCCGCTTCCGAACATGCGCAAATCGATGCCCCGCGCCCTGGCGGCGAACCACGCGGCGGAAACCGAACCGATGTCGTAGGTGATGCATCCCACGATGATGACGGGAGCAAGAATTTCCAAAAGAACCTCCGGACGAGAAAAATCACGGCCCCCCCATTCTGCAGCATTCTCCCGCGCATGAAAAGCGGTGCGCGCCCAGGCGGAGCGTGATACAAGGGGGCTCGGATTCCACGATAGACATCACGCAATGGAGGGACGGGAGCGATGGGTGAGCGGATCGGTTATATCGGACTGGGCAAGATGGGCCTTGCCTTATCGAAGGTGCTGCTGGAAGACGGCCACGAGGTCTGCGGCTTCGACGTGGACGAGGAGCGCAAGCGGATGCTGGCGGACGCCGGCGGACGACCGCTCGACTCGGGCCAAGAGGTGGCCGAGAACGCGGACATCGTCTGCTCGATTCTCCTCAAGCCAGAACACATCGAGGAGAACGCCTTCGGTGAGAACGGGGTCGTTTCCGCCGGAAGAGCCGGCCTCATCTATATCGAGATGAGCACCATGCCTCCGGGCTGGCAGGCGGATCTCGCGAACAGGCTCGGCGCGCACGGGATCGAGATGCTCGATTGTCCCATCTCGGGCTCGCATCCGAAGGTGATGGACAGGACCATCACGATGATGGTGGGCGGAAAAAAGGAGGTTTTCGAGCGTGTCCGGCCCATTTTCGAGCCCATCACCGCCGGCTTCGACTACACGGGCGAGAGCGGGACGGGCGCCACCATGAAAATCGTGACCAACCTGTTCGTGAACGCGTCGGTGGCGCTTCTGGCGGAGGTCATCCTCACCGGCGAGCGGGCCGGACTTTCTCATGAAACGATGATGCGTTGTCTGGGGAAAGGCTCCGTACGCGGAGCGATGCTCGAGCAGACGGCGCCGAGGATCTTCGAGAGGGATTTCGCGCCGAGGGGAGCGGTGGAAATTTTCGTGAAGGACATGGGGATGGCGATAGACCTGGCGCGGGAAAACGGAATCGACCTCGAAATCGTCAAGGCGGGCCGCAAGATGTTCCAGCGCGCCCTGGATGCGGGCTGGGGCAAGGACGACGCCGCCCGCGTCATCGAGGTTTATGAAGGCAAGGACGGGGGGTAGAGAGCACCGGTTTCCCCTTCACGGGCCTGTTGAAAAACTTCTGATTTCGTGATTTTGCATATGGAGTCAACCGGGGAAGTAGGAGACTTTTTTGCTCCCTTGAGAGCCATTGTCGAACAAGTAGAGTGGAAATTCACTCCCCCCTTGAGGGGACTGTTGAATAACCCCCCGAGAGGGGAAAGGCAACCCCCTTGAAAGGGAAACCCCATAAA
>CAYTSP010000024.1:0-10526 GCA_964440505.1 uncultured Nitrospinaceae bacterium | reverse complement strand
ACACCGGAATGACGAGTCCGGCCCCCTCCCCGATCTTGTTTGAACACGCACTTCCCCGCATTTGCCGTTATCGCGGCTTCTCGGGATGCGCCAGAATACGCCTCGCGAAAGGCAGGCTCTCGCATGGACTCGAACGCGGATGAGAAGAAATGCAAATAATCATATTTTCCGTAAATATCGATAAATTCACGGGGTTTTTCGATAAATTTCTGTACGGAAGAAAATTTGTAACATATTGTAATATAAAGTGTTTTGATAGTAATATGAGCCTGTTCGACTCAGATAGGACCACAAAAAGTTTTTCAAATCTCCGCATTTGCCCGCATTTGCGATGAAATGGGCGCAACTCGGCGCATCTTCCGGCAACTCCCCGCAAGCCCTCCGCCTCCATCATTCTCTCCGGCGGCTCGAGGCCGCATTCTCTGAAAATCCGGGATGGATTCTCACGCCGAAATGAGGGATAATAGGGTCTTCCAACGTCAGGAACGATTTTCAGGTTTCCCGGTTCCGTGAATCGGGAGCATATCTTTTCTCATCCAGGAGGTAAGCAGATGAAAACATGTCGCATCCTGTGTGTCGTACTGATAGCCGTTTTCGCAGCCGCATTGCCGCTGCAATCCGCCTCGGCCGCCTATCCCGAAAAGCCGATTCAGTTCATCATTCCCTTCGGTGCGGGCGGTGGCGCGGACATCGAGGGGCGCCTGCTCGCCAAGGGCATGTCGAAAGTGCTCGGCGTTCCCGTGGTGGCCATCAACAAGACCGGCGCGGGCGGGGCCGTCACCTACACGTTCGTCAAGAACTCCAAGCCCGACGGCTATACCGTGGCCTGGAACTCCACCTCCGTTCTCACCACCACGAACATCGGCAACGTGCCGTGGGACTACACGGCGCTCGATCACATCGGGCGGGTCCACTTCCAGCCTTTGACGGTGGCGGTGAACGCCAAATCGAAATGGAAGACGGTCAAGGATTTCGTGGCGGATTGCAAGAAAAAGCCGAACACGCTCAAAATCGGACACGCGGGTACCGGCAGCACCACGCATCTCACGGCCGTCATTTTTACGAGCATGACGGGGTGCAAGGCCATTCTCGTTCCGCTGGGCGTCAAACGCCGCAACGCAGCGCTTCTGAGCGGCGAGGTCGACGCCATGGGAGCGCCTCTCACAGGGGCGATTCGCCTGGCGAAAGCGAACAAGTTCCGCATCATCACCCACATCACGGGCAAGCGGAACCCGGCAATCCCGGACGTGCCCACCATGAAAGAACTCGGCCACGACATCTCCTTCGACCATTTCCGCGGCCTCAGCGTGGCGAAGGGAACGCCCGCGGCCGTGAAGGCGAAACTCGTGGACGCCATGACGAAGTCCGCCAACTCGGCGGCTTTCAAGAAGCTGGCCAAGACGAAAGGCTTCACGATCGACCCGAGCGGGCCGAAAGAGTTCGGCGAAATGCTCGCCAAGCGTGACAAGATTGTCGCCGACATCATGAAAGCCACTGGAGTATACAAGTCCAAGACGAAGAAATAATCGCGCGGGTCGCGTGACACACAGGGGCCGCCTCTTCTAAGGAGGGGGCGGCCTTCGTATTCTAACCATTTTCATCTCCTTCGGACGGATTCTGGATGGGTTTGAGAAACATAGTCGGCGGTGTGGTCATCCTCGGTTTTACGCTCTATTACGGCGGCCTCGCCACACTGCTTCCAAAGCGCACCACGACCGACGCGCCGGGACCCCATTTTTTCCCCTACCTGATCACCGTCTCGATTATCTTCCTCACCGCGATGCTCCTCCTCCAGGGGGTGAGGGGACTCAAAGACTCCGGCGGCCTCGCCGACCTGAGACCCGAAAAACCTTCGGCGAACGAGAATTTCAGCATCACCCGCGCAGCGGCCGGCCTGCTTCTCACGGGACTTTATTTCTTCGCGCTTCCGATGTTCGGGTTCTTCTGGTCCACGCCCGTCTTCTTCGCCGCTCTCATGTGGGTGACGGGCGAGCGCCGCCCACTGATTCTCCTGGGGCTTGCGATTTTCGTCCCCTTGTTCTTGTTCTTCCTGTTCCGCGACCTGTTTCAGCTTCCCCTGCCCAGGGGAAGTTTTCTGGGATGACGAGATATGAACGGTGACTTGCTGCAGGGTTTCTACTTAGCCCTCGCGCCGACGAGCATTCTGGCCACCGCCCTGGGCGCGCTGCACGGCCTCATCTGCGGGATGATGCCGGGGCTGACGACGAGCGCGGGCATCATCATCCTGTTCCCTGTCACCTTCATTCTCGAGCCGACGACCGCCGTGGCGCTCCTGCTTGGCGTCTTCGCGGGCGGTATGACGGGGGGGAGCTTCGCCGCGATTCTGATCAACATCCCCGGTTCGCCATCGGCTTCGGCCACCACGATGGACGGATTCCCTCTCACCCAGAAGGGAGAGGCCGGGCGGGCGCTGGGCGTTTCCATCGTATCGAGCTTCACAGGCGGTCTTTTCAGTTTCTTCTGCCTGCTGCTGATCGCTCCGCAACTCACAAAAGTGGCTCTCCAGTTCCGGGCGGCCGACCTGTTCGGGCTGGTCTTTTTCGGAATGTCCGTCATATCCGCCTTCGCGGCGAAATCGCTCGTGAAGGGCTTGTTGTCCACTTTTCTGGGCCTCATGATCGTCACGGTGGGGATGGATCCGCTCGTGGGTACGGCACGTTTCACCTTCGGTGACGTGAACATGCTCGCGGGAATCCACTTCATCCCCGCCCTTGTCGGACTTTTCGCCATTCCGGAGATAGTGGCGAACCTGGCGGAGGGGAACATCCGCTCTGTCGCATCGCGGTTCGGCCGCGTGTTTCCCAGCTGGGCGGACATCAAGAAAATCCGGCTTCCGGTTGCCATCGGCTCCATCGTGGGCACATTCGTCGGTATTCTCCCGGGAGCAGGCGGCCCGATAGCCGTTTTCGTGAGCTACGACTACGCCCAGAAGATCAGCAAGGAGCCCGAGCAGTTCGGAAAAGGGTGCGTGGAGGGAGTGGCTGCGCCCGAATCGGCGAACAGCTCCATCGCGGGCGGGGCGCTTATTCCGATGATGACGCTGGGGATTCCGGGCGACCCGATAACCGCCATCCTCATCGGCGCCCTGCTGGTCCACGGCATGGCGCCGGGGCCGCTTCTTTTCGTGGAGCAGGGGCCCTTTGCGTTTTCCGTATTGTTCTCGTATTTCATCGCAATTTGCAGTACGGCAACGGTCGCGTTCCTGGGCTTGAGGCTTATCGTGAAACTGCTGTCCATCCCCCGCTCGCTGCTGCTTCCGATCATCGTCTCCCTGTGCGTTCTGGGGACGTACGCGCTCAGAAATTCCTTCTTCGACATCTACGTCATGTTCTTTTTCGGCCTCGTGGCGCTTTCTTTCAAGTGGCTCGACATCCCGGTCGTGCCCATGTTGCTCGCGCTCGTGCTGGGGCGGCAACTCGAGGAGCACATGCGGGTCGCCCTTGCCGCATCGAAGGGTGACATCTCGATTTTCTTCACCTCGCCGTGGTGTCTGTTCTTCCTGTGCCTCTCGGTGATCTCCTTCACCTGGCCGTTCTTTCTCGAATGGAGAGTCAAGAAAAGAGCGCTCCAGAAGGCGTCCGAGCCTTCCTCCACATAGAAGGCGCACATCGGTCGTTCTTTTGTAGTTCATTTGGGTGAAAGTGGGCACTCGCGGTGTTTCAGTTACAGTTACGGGATTTGGGCTTCATACGAAAAACACGGCCTTGACCCTGATTCGAGGCTCATCTAACCTGCCTAATACGGTGAAAATAAATCTGCTCTGGCGTCCAGTCTTCGATCCGGGATGGATCTGATTCTGGCTGTTCGGATTCGTATGTTTCCATCTTCAAGGGGGATTTCTCATGTCTGGTTTCAGAAAAAAAGCGCTCATCGCCGCAGTCATGTCGCTGGCGATTGTGTCATCCGGCGCGACCGCTTCGTTTGCGGCGAAAACCATCAAGATAGGCGTTCTCTCTCCTTTGACGGGCCTTTACTCCATCGTGGGAAAAAGAACGAGCCAGGGCATCAATATGGCCGTCAAGGAAATCAATGACGCGGGCGGCGTTCTGGGCCATAAGTTCGAGGCGCTGATCCGCGACTCGGAAACCAACCCGGCGAGTTCGGTGCGCACCGCGAGACGGTTGATCCTGCGCGACAAGGTTTTCGCCCTGCTCGGTCCTCTCCACGGCGGTGCGGCCATCGCCGTGTTGCAGGAATCGAAAAAGCTCAAAACGATGAACTTCCCCTGGGCGGCTACCGAGGAGATCAACACGAAATTCTGCAGCCGCTACACCTGGCGCGTGGGCAGCAGCGCGCAGCAGACCTCCCGCGCAGGCGCCGTTATCGCCAACCGTCTGGGCTATAAGACCTGGGCGACGATATCTTCTGATTTCTCATACGGCCGCTCCGTCGTCCGGCAGTTCTGGAACTACCTCAAAGAACGCGACCCGGGCGCGAAACGACCTTATGCGGCCTGGCCGAAGCTGGGCGAGAATGATTATTCCGCCTACATCAACAAGATGCAGAAAGCGAAGCCCGATGCCATTTACGTCGGCCTGTTCGGAGCGGATCTCATCAAGTTCATGAAGCAGGCCCGCTCCTTCGGCATGTACGAGAAGGTGAAGATTTTTACCGATTTCGGCGGCAACCACGTGTTACTCAAGGCGCTTGGCGATCAGGCGCCGTTCGGGCATTGGGCGAGTTCGCGCTATCTGCACAACTATCCGGTTTCCGCGGCCAACAAGCGTTTCGTCGACAACTTCCGCAAGGCGTACAACGTATATCCGGACATGATGGCTGGCGAGGCCTACTCGACCGTCCACGTGATAGCGGAATCCATCCGTCGCGCCGGCGCCGTGGACAAGGAGAAGGCGATTGACGCCATGGGCGGCGTAGCCTTCAACGCGCCCGAGGGATGGATCATCATGCGCCCGTCCGACCACCAGGGCTGGCAGTCCAGCTTCTGGGGCGTGATTTCAAAAAGCAAGGAATATCCTTTCCCGATCCTCTCGAATATCCAGGTGATATCTCCCGTCGAGGGTTCTCACCCCGACGAGAACACGGGCCAGGGCTGCCGGAAATAATCATCACGCGTGAAGCCACCGACGCCCCGGAAAGTTTCCGGGGCGTCGCTTCATCTTTTCCGGGAGGCCCGGGCGCATGGAATTGGACGTCAGTTTTTGGTTGACCCAGTTTCTGAACGGGTTGGCCAACGCGATGGTTCTCTTCCTGATCGCATCGGGCCTGACAATTCTCCTGGGTGTGCTGGGCGTCCTGAATCTGGCCCATGGCTCGTTCTACATGCTGGGCGCTTTTCTGATTTTCTCGAGTTCGATCATCAAGAACCCGAGCTGGTTCTGGGTGGGTCTGCTACTGGCGCCCCTCGTGGTGGCGGGATTCGGAACCATCATCGAAGCGTTCTGCCTGCGCCCGCTCTATGGCCGGGAAAGACTCTACACCCTGCTTTTGACCTATGGCTTCACGCTCATTCTCGATGACCTGGTTCTGCTGATCTGGGGTCGGGACTACAAGTCCGTTCCCATCCCCGCGCTGTTCGAAGGGCGATTGACCATCGGGGATTTCAGCTATCCCGTGTATTTTCTCTTCATCATCGCGGTCGGCCCGCTGCTGGGCGTTTTCCTGTGGTTCATTCTTAACAGGACGAATTTTGGAAAACTCATTCGCGCCGCCGCCACGGACAGCGAGATGCTCGACGCCCTGGGTGTCAACGTGAACCGGGTATTCACCGGCGTATTCGCCCTGGGCGCCTGGCTCGCGAGCCTGGGCGGCATTCTGGCTGCGCCCATGAGAAGTGTCGAGCCCGGCATGGGGGTCGAGATCATCATCGAATCGTTCATCGTCGTCATCATCGGGGGGATGGGGAGTTATCTGGGCGCGTTCGTGGGCGCCGTACTCATCGGAATGCTCAAGGCGTTCGGCATCGAAATTCTCGAGAATTTCGCGATGATTTTCATCTACGCACTCGTACTGCCGATTTTGATCCTGAGACCCCGCGGTCTGTTCGGCGAAACGACGATATAGGGATATCAAAAGACGCATGGAAGCTTTGGCGAGCGGAAAAAAATTCTTGAGCCGCCTTGTGGGGCGCATTCCCAACCGCTTCGGCGTCACGGCCCTGCTCGGATTGGCCGTTCTTGCTCCGGTTCTGGTCCAGAACGATTATTACATCCAGCTTTGCACGGAAATCCTGATCGCGAGCCTGCTCGCCATCAGCCTGAATTTCCTGATCGGCTTCACCGGCCTCGTCTCCCTAGGCCACGCGGTGTACCTGGGCGTCGGCGCCTACGCCTTCGCCCTGCTGACGAAGAACGTCTATCCCTCCATGTGGGCCGGCTTGATTGCGGCCGGCGCGTCGTGCGCCCTTCTCGCCTGGTTCATGGGCGTTTTCTGCGTACGCCTGGCGGGGCTTTATTTCGCCATGCTGACGCTCGCGTTCTCACAGGTGGTCTACACCGTCGCCTACTACTGGCGCGACGTCACCGGCGGGGACGACGGGATGCTCGGCATCCCCAAGCCGGAGATAGGGATTCCGGGCGCCTTCAGCATTTCCCTGGAATCGTTCACGAACTTTTATTATTTCGTGCTCATCATTGTGGCGGCTTTGATATTTCTCGCGTGGAAAATCGCCAACTCCCCTTTCGGCAGGGTGTTGCAGGCCATCCGGGAAAATCCGGAGCGCGTGGAATTCATCGGACTACCCGTGCACAGGTACAAACTGTTCGCATTCATCATCGCCGGAACTCTCGGCGGTTTCGCGGGCGGCCTGTACTCGACTTTTCAGGGCTACATTTCACCGGATTTGCTTTACTGGACCCAATCGGGCGAGATTGTTCTGATGACGATCCTGGGCGGCATGTATTCTTTCCTGGGGCCGGCCTTCGGCGCAGGGATGCTCTTGTTCATCCGGGACACGGTTTTGAATTTCATGGAGTACTGGAGAATCGTCGTCGGCGGTATCCTGGTGCTCCTGGTCTTGTTCCTCCCCGGCGGAATCCTGGGATTCTTCGAGGGGTGGATATCCAGATTATCGATTGGTGGAAACGATGGCGACGACGCCCGTTCTTGAGACCCGGAGTCTCACCAAGTCGTTCGGTTCGCTTCTGGCGGTCAACGAGGTGGACTTTCAGGTCCCGGAGGGTGAGTTGTGCGCCGTCATCGGGCCCAACGGGGCGGGAAAGACCACATTTTTCAACCTGATTTCAGGACGACTCGAGCCGACGTCCGGCGGCGTTTTCTTCGAAGGAGAGGACATTACCGGCTTTCCTCCGCACGCGGTGGTGAAAAAAGGGGTGGGCCGTTCTTTTCAGATCACGAACATATTCCCCAGGCTTTCGGTTCTGGACAACGTCCGCATCGCCGTTCTTGCGAGACGGGGCAAGACGCTCGATATGTTCTCTCCCATCGAAAAACACACCGAAGAACAGGACGAGGCGCTTGAAATACTTGGCGAGGTGGAACTCGAACACAAGGCGCATCACCCGACCACCGAACTGGGCCACGGGGAGAGGAGAAACCTGGAGCTCGGCATCACGCTGGCTTTGGAGCCCCGGCTGATCCTGCTCGATGAGCCGACGGCCGGCATGTCGATGGAGGAGACGTCGAGCACGATCGCTCTCGTAAAGAAGATTTCCCACGACAAGACGGTCGTCTTCACCGAGCACGATATGAGCGTGGTTTTCTCGATCGCCGACCGCATATCCGTCCTGCATCAGGGAAGCATCATCGCCGAGGGAACGCCGGATGAGATTCGAAACGACGACCTCGTTCGCCTCGCCTACCTGGGGGAAGAGGTTTGATTCTCTCCGTCGAGAAAATAAACACGTTCTATGGGGACAGCCATATTCTGTTCGGCGTGGATTTGACCATCGCCGAAGGGGAGGTGGTGAGCCTTTTAGGCAGGAACGGCGCGGGAAAGACGACGACGCTTCGCTCCATCATGGGGCTGACGCCCCCGCGGGCGGGCAGTGTTTGCTGGTTGGGCGAGGAGGTGCAGCGCCTGAAACCGCATGAGATCGCGAGAAAGGGCTTAGGCTTCGTGCCCGAGGACAGGAGGATATTCGCTCGTCTGAGCGTGGAGGAGAATCTCGAAATCGGCGCATTCAAGCTGGAGCAGCCAAGCGGCTGGACTCTTGAGCGAATATATGGTCTTTTCCCCAAGCTTGAGCAATTGAAAACCCACAAGGGAAACGAGCTCAGTGGCGGTGAGCAGCAGATGCTCGCCATCGCCCGCGCGTTGATGGGGGCGCCCAAGCTCGTCCTGCTCGATGAACCCTCGGAAGGCCTGGCACCGGCCATCGTGAAAGACGTGGGCGAGATGATCGGCACGCTCAAGGATGAGGGGATCGCCGTTTTGCTGGTGGAGCAAAACACCCGCTTCGCCTGCCGGCTCTCCGATCGGGTCTACATCATAGACAACGGCAGGGTCCGCTTCGGTGGCACGGTGGCTGAGCTCGAAGCGGACGAGGAACTGAAATCGCGCTATCTGGCCGTATGATTTTTTTTATTTCAATGGAAACGAGGAGGATTCTGGATGAACTCCCGCGTTGAGTTCGGTTTGATCATGGCCCTGACCATCCGGGGGCTCGCCGTCGGAAACTTCGAGGACATGAAATCGGTGGCCCAGGAGGCGGAGAGGCTGGACTTTGATTCGGTATGGCTTTGCGATCACTTCCTGACGCTCGACCCGAGCTCGTATGCGAAAGACGCAGGGTTCGAAGCCGAAGGGGAGTCGGAAGGCGTCGGTTCCGGCTCCATTCCCCTGCTCGAAACCTGGACGGCGCTCAGCGCCCTCTCCCAGGTGACGAAAAAACTCCGCCTGGGGACCAGCGTTCTCAGCAACTCCTACCGCATACCCTCGGTGCTGGCGAAGATGGGCGCGACGCTGGACCACATCAGCGGCGGGCGGCTCGATTTGGGTCTGGGCGCGGGCTGGATGCAGGAGGAGTACGAGGCATACGGCATTCCATTCCCGAGGGCTTCGGTCCGCATCGCCCAGATGGAAGAGGCCATTCAACTGATCCGCAAGATATGGACGGAGCCTCACCCCACGTTCGAGGGAGAGCACTACACGATAAAGGGTGCGGTCTGCGATCCACCGCCGGTTCAGAAGCCCTCGCCACCGATTTGGATTGGCGGAGAGGGGAAAAAGGTCCTTCGCGCCGCGGCGAGGCATGCGGACGGCTTCAACGTGCGCTGGTGGCCTCCCGAGCGTTATCTCGAACGCAAAGATGAGATCGACGCCAACTGCGCGGAGGCGGGCCGCGACCCCCAGGCGTTCAGACGTTCCTTGATGTGCCTTCTTCTGCCGAGCCATGATCGCGCGCGAATCGAGGCGGAAAAAAAGCGATTTGCGGCCATTCCTCAAACGGGTATAATCGCGGGCGAACCCAAGGAATGCGTAGAACGAATGATGGAATACGTCGACGCGGGCGTTCGCCATTTTCTCTATACGATTCCCGATGTCGCGGAAACGGATATGCTTCGCCTCGCGGGAGAGGAGATTCTTCCCGAGGTCAGGAGCCTGTCGAACGGGGGCTGAGCCCTCTTATGAGCAGGGAGATTTTCCAATGAACGAACACCAGGATATGGACGATTACCTGAAGCCCACCGAATTCATCGATTCGGACAACCCGGACATCGTCTCGAAAGCAGAAGAACTCACCGAAGGCTGCGCGGACGAGAAGGAAAAACTGAGCAACATCTATTATTTCGTACGAGATTTTCCCTACGACATTCTCGACTCGTTCCGTTATCTCGCCGAGGGAAAGCGCCAGGCGAGCGATGTGCTCAATAACGGCAAGGCGTTCTGCATGGGCAAGGCCAGCATGTTCGCCGCCCTGTGCCGGGCGTCGGGCATCCCCTCGCGCATCGGGTTCCAGCAGCTCCATTGCCCCGACAAGCCTTTCATGAACGAGGAGGTCGCCAAGATCTGGGGCGACCGCAAGCTGCCGTGGCACTCGCTGGGAGAAGCGTATCTCGACGGCAAGTGGCTCAAGCTCGACGCCACGATCGACAAGGAGTTCGCCGCGCGGAAAGGGCGGGTCTATTCCCAGGAGTTCGACGGCGTAAGCGACATTCCCTCCGTGGAAGGCCCGCTCATCAAGGACCTCCCCAGCCATACGGACTACCCCAAAGACGTGGCCGACTGGTATGAGCAGGTCGCCAAGGACGTCGTCGCTTCCGTCGAGGAGGATGTGGTGCACAAGGACGTGTTAAGCGATGAGGAATGGTCCGGCCCCGAGGCGGGGAAGCTATAGCGCCGATCACCCCTATGGGGGTGTCTGGTCGATACGTTCTTTCAACCAAAGGAGCTTTTGATGTCTGGTAGTCTTGTGAAGGTGACCGAGTTTCCCCTCACCCAGGAAGTGGAGCAGCAATTCATCGACGGCGCCTGGGTGAAAGGCGAGCGCGGCGAGCCGATAGACGTGCTCAATCCCTCGAACAACGAGACGATTTTCCAGTTGTTCCCCGCATCGGACGCGCAGGTCGACGAGGCGGTCGCCTCC
>CAYTSP010000023.1:0-18830 GCA_964440505.1 uncultured Nitrospinaceae bacterium | reverse complement strand
GAGGGGTACTTCTCCGCTGCGGCGGGCAGGGCGGAGAATGTGAGGAGCCCGAACGACAAGACTACCGCCAGGGCGATCTTCCATGATTTGCGCATCATTTTGTTTCCTCCTTTGAAATGTTCGAATCAGCTGCCGGTTGCGGTCTTAGGGTCTCGGCCCACGGTCGCTTCCAGATGCTCGTCACCAGCATGAGTATGGTCAAGCCGATGAAAAAAGCCGCTATGGGGCGAGTGATGAAAACCGAATAATCGCCGTCGGAAATGATAAGCGCCTGCTGCAAGGCCTCCTCCGCCCGGGGCGCCAGGATGAACGCGATGACGAGCGGGGCCATCGGAAATTTGAGTTTTCTAAACCCGTATCCGAACAGGCCCGCGACGAGCGCCAGCACGAGGTCACCCAGATTGCTGTGATAGACGTACGCCCCCACCAGACAGGAAACGATGATGCCCGGCACCAGCAACGACTGGCGGATGGTGACTATCTTGGCGAACATGCCCGTCAAGAGCCAGCCCTGGACCAGCATGATGGGGTTCCCTATCAGCAGCAGTGTGAAAATGGCGTACATGACAGGGGCGTGTTCCTGGAACAGGCTCGGGCCGGGCCGCAGACCCTGGGCGATGAACGCGCCCATGAGAATCGCCGCGCTCGGATCCCCGGGGATGCCGAACGTGAGGGTGGGTATCAGGTCAGCACCTGCTACGGCGCTGTTGGCGGCTTCAGAGGCCGCGACGCCCTCGTAGCTTCCGTGGCCGTATTCTTCTGGTTTCTTGGAAGCCCGTTTCGCCGCCGCGTAGCTCACGAAGGTGGCGATGGCTGCTCCCGTGCCCGGAATCGCGCCGACGAAGGTGCCGATCATGGATGAGCGCAGGATGGTGCGCGCCGAATGCCATACCTCGATGATCTTGAGTGTCCTCCCACCTCGCAGATGCAGGGTATCGGGCGGGCTCGAGAGGACGGAGGCCTTTTTTTCCGCCTGTATTAACACCTCGCTCACGGCGAAAAGCCCGATGAGCAGGGGAACCACCCCTATCCCTTCAGCCAGTCCATGAAGGCCGAACGTGAAGCGCTCCCCGCCCGAGACGATGTCCGTGCCCACCATGCCGAGTTGGAGTCCGATGAGGGCCGACAGCACGCCCTTCACCAGGGAGGCGCCCGTTACGCTCGAGATGATGGCCAGCCCCATGAGCAGGAGCCCGAAGAACTCGGCTGGCCCGAACAGGAGAGCCACAGCGGCCAGCGGAAGCGCCGCGAGAATCAGTACGAGATCGCTGAATGTATCGCCGATGGTCGAGGAGTAGAGCGCCATCTGGATCGCGCTCCTCGCCTCTCCTTTTTGCGCGAGCGGAAACCCGTCCATACACGTCGCCGCTGCGGGCGCGGTTCCCGGCGTATTCACCAAAATCGCGGGAATGGAGCCGCCGAAAAGGGTTCCCTTGTGAATCCCCAGCAGGAAGGGAATGCCCAGCACGGGAGGCATAAAAAAAGAGAAGGGAACCAGGATCGCCGTCGCCATCACGCTGGTTAGCCCCGGAATCGCGCCCACCGTGATCCCCACGAAGACGCCCAGCGCTATCATGGCCAGACCCTGCCATGTGAGCGCCATCGTAACTCCCTGGATTATCTGTTCGAACATACGCGCCTTAACTGAAGAGGCTGCCCTCGGGCAGCGCCAGCTTGAAGGCGAACCAGAAGAAATAGTTCACCACGATGGGAAACAGGAGCGACATCGCCGCGACGTAGCGCCAATCGCGCGTGCCCATGGACGTGACCAGGATCGCGAGAAAAACGGGCGTACTGACAAGAAAACCGAAGTACGCCATAGATTCGACGTAAACGTAGCAAAGAACGAATACGGCACAGACTTGTAATAGCGCCCTCTTGTTCGTAATCGATTGCCCGCCCGCTTCACTCCGCCTGAGAGCCCCGAACAGGAACATCGCGCTCACCAGCCCGAAGGTGATGACGGCGGAGGTGGGGAAGAACGTCGGAAGGAAGACGGCGTTCGAGACTTCTTCGGGCGGGATGGAGTATTGAATCTGCGTGGGAATGATATAGAAAAAGCCGACGACGCTATAGAGTATAAAAATGACGGCTGTGTAAATATCGGCTTTCCGCACGTCCAGACCTCTTTACGAATGTGGAATACTGGCCGCCCTCATTCACGCGCCGAGAACGAAGCCCTGATTCCAGGACGCTAAATCCGCCTCACATCTTTTCTGCGTATAGAGGAAAACTAACAGGAATCGCCGCGCGTGTCATCCCGGAACGACATCCGAAGACAGCGTGAAAGATGGCGCTCATTGTGGGAAGATGGATCATTCATCAGAAAAAGACACGGAGCGCTTATTCAAGAAGGAGTGGCTATGTCCAGAGTTCCGCTGCTGAGCCGAGAAGGCGCCGAGGGCGATATCGCGCGCACCTTCGACATCCTGAACAACTTTCAGCGCAGGCAGGTCAATTCCACCCGCGCGACGGCGCACTCCCCGTTTCTCGCCCGCATTTTTTATCCCCTCGTCCAGACCCTGATGCGCGAAGGGCTGGGAACCGTGCTGTCTTCGAAGATCAAAGAGATCGCTGTCATCAAGACCAGTCAACTGAACGGGTGCGACTACTGACTCGCCCACAACACCGCCCTCGGCCGGGTGCTGGGAATCACCGACGATCACGTCACCGCCATCGGGTCTGACGACTACATGGATTCACCGCTCCTCACGTCCAGGGAGAAGGCGACCGTCCTTTGGGCCGAACACGTGACGCGCAACACCGCCAAATTGAGAGACGACATAGCCGAGGAAGTTCAAAGGCATTTCACGGACGCCGAGTTCGTCGAGCTCACCTTCGTCATCAGCTACTTCAACATGCGAAACCGATACCACGACTCCCTGAAGCTGCCCAGCGATGAGGTAGACATCGTCGAGGATGTCGGCCGCCTCCGGCCCGACCCGGCGAAGCTCAAAAGGTTCTTGCAGGAAATACTCGATAACTGGCCGGACGCCTTCCCCGAACCCAACGATTGAGATTAAACGCGAACAAGGGTGAAACGACGAACATTCATGAACACGCCAAAAAGGAGAAGCGATAAATGGACCGAGGAATCTGGGCGGTATGGTACGACCTTCCCGAAGAGGGTGCGGATGAATATATTTCTTGGCTTCATGAGGTCCACATCCCGGAAGCCCTCGGGCGTCCGGGCTACCTGTGGGCGGCGCATGTGAAAAACGTCGTCACGCCCGAGCGTGAGGAGCGGATTCGGGGAGTCGTCCATCACACGGATGATACGAGCGTCCCCACGGGGGTTCAGTACCTGATGCTCTACGGCGCGCTCTCGCCAAACGCGTTTCTGGACCCCAGTCCCGAACAGATGGCGGAGAAGATGACGGCGGATGACAGGGAAATGCTCGGGCGGCGTTTGAACGCGCGATCCTGCGTCTTCATGGAGCACAACCGGGTCGACGGCCCGGAGTTCAAGACCCGCGCGCCGGGCATCACGCCCGGCCCCGGCATCCAGTTCGGAACCTTCAACATCAACGCCGTCGAGAACGAAGACGAACTCGGTTGCTGGTATGCCCAGGTGCGTATGCCGCGCCTCACGAGCATGGAAGGCTGCGTCGGAGCGCGGAATCTCGTATCGGTCTCGGGCTGGGCGAAGCACGGGATACTCTACGAGTGGGTATCCCTGGAATCGCTCCAGCAGAATTTCACGACGGAGAAGATACCGCGCTCGCGCCAGGCCGTGAACACCTTGGTCCACGCGCCCAGCTCCCCCAGCCTCGGCGAGCGCATCTGGCCGCCGGCGGGGTGAGGAATGAATTCTGGCCCGTTTCGTTGACGAGCAGGCCACGAATCAATACGTGAGTTTCGAGAACCCCTCGAACAGGTGCGCCAGGAACTTCTCGGACTGGAGAACGCCCGATACCTGAGCGTATTCGTTCGCCGCGTGTTTTCGCATGGCGTTGCACGGTAGCCCGCCGATCCAGGGCACGCCCAACTCCTCCGTCCACAAGGCCACGGGCATCCCCGCCGGATGCACGGGCCAGACTTCGGGGTCCGCGCCCATGTCCGCATGGGCCTTGAGAAAACACTGAATCAGCGGATGTTCCAGCGGCGTTCCACCGCCCGCGTAGTGGTTGTTGACGACGAACTCGACGTCGCCGTAACCGCCCTCGGCCAATATGTTGCGGACGTTCCCGATACGCTCGTCTGGATCTTCGCCCGGCTGAAAGCGCATGTTCACCACGGCCTGGGCTTCGGAGGGAATGCTGACCTTGACGGATTTCCCCTCGCCCACGAAGCCCGCGTGAAGGCCCGTGAGCGTGAATTCCGCCTTGAACAGGTGCGAATGGACGGCGGCGTGGAAATCATCCTGCCGGAAGCGCTTAACCCCCAGGCTCCGCTTCATCCTCTCGGGGTCCATGCGGTCAGCGAGTTTGCGGCACAGTTCCTCTTCGGCTTCGCTCGGCGTCCAGCCCTCGCCTTTCTGGTAAATTTCCTCGAGCCTCTCCTGCAGATAGGCAATCGCCTCGACGATGTGCTCCGCCGGATTGCCTATCCAGTTGCAGTTGAGCGCGTGAATCTCGTTGCCCACCGGCCCGCCCCACTCCCCCGGACGGCAGAACAGCCTGCCCATCAGGTTGCCCTTGAGGCCCAGCGGGACGATGGGCGTGCCGTCGGTTTGCCCCATCGGGCAGAGCCAGTAGGCCGCGTTCGCTTTTTGCATCTTCTCCTTGTAGCGCGGGAAGAAATCCTTGATGCCGCCGCTTCCGAGTTCGGACGCTTCGTGGACGAACATGAGGTTGAGCGGGAGCTTCTCGCCTGCAGCGCGCGCCGCGTAGACCGTGTTCATTACGCAGGCGATGCCGGTCTTCATGTCCTCCGCTCCACGGCCCACCACGCAGGGACCCAGGCCTTCGAGTTCCTGAATCTCCGGCTCGAAGGGAGGATTGATCCAGCCCGGCTCTTCCGCCGGCGTCACGTCGTAAAGGCCGTGGCAAAGCAGCGTGCGCTCAGCACCTTCGTCGATCAGTCCGTAGACGACGGGAAACTCCGCCGTTTCCACCACCTCCGCCTCGCCGCCGACCTCGATGATCTCATCGGCCAGCATCCGCGCCATCTCGTCGTTGCCGAGGTTGAGCGCCGAGACGCTCGGCTGGCGTATGTATTTCAAAAGGCGTTCGATGTGGGTGGATTCGAAATCCACCTCGATTTGCGCGATGATCCGTTCGACATCCATCGGAAAACCTCCTCATCCCCCGAGAGGGAAAAACGGAATTTTAGGGAATCATGAGACCGAGCAGCGGGCCGTGCTGCTGCGCTCCGTATACGTCACGATCGCCGGGCGCACCCGAGGTCGGCCCCTTTCTCGGTATGGTGATCTTGATGGCGTTGGCCGCGTCGAAATGGACGATCTTCACCTCCTCGACCTCCATTTCGTAAAGCTCGGATACGACTCCCGGCGTGAGCGCCTCGCTGTCGGCCACGCGCCGGTAGGTCGCCTCATCGGCGAACAGCAGATCGAGCGTGATGTGCAGGGGGCCTGCGTTTTTGCTACGAAAAACCTCGGCGAGGTCGTAGAGCCGCTCCACGCTCAACCCACCTGCGCGAATTCGACCTCGAAGGGCGCGGCGGCGTCTTCGAGCTCCACGAGGTGATAGATGTGGAACTCATACACCGGCCCGCCCTCGAAATCAGACGGCGAAAACGGGAAGGCGAGGTTCCCGGCGGTGGCCTTCCGGCCCTCGAAGCCCGAGTGCAGGAACGTGCTCCGCGTGAGGGAGAGCACCGCGTTCGCCGTCGTCTGATCCCTTGCGATGGCCTCCATCACCACGCCGACCTCCCGGGGAGCGCCCGATTCATCTGCCGCTGGTCGTCCCATCACGCCGTCGCGCCCGTAGAAAATGAAGCGCAGCTCGTAGTCCTCGGGTGAGAGCGTGCCCCGAACCATGTCCGCGACGGTGCTCTTCACGTTCGCCTCCACCTCGTCGAGACTCGCGAGCAGCCTGGGGTCCGTCATCCCGGCGACGGCGATGGTGCGGTAACCTCGCAAGCGCACGCCTTCCATCTTGATGGTGGGGGTCTGCGCGGGTACGAAGCGGCTGCCGCTCACCCGCACGCGGCGCTCGCCGAGTTGTTCGAAGTCGGAGTTTTTGAGGTCGATCATACCTTCGGGTTCATAGAACAAATAGGGGTCGGGCTGTTCGTACATCATGTGGGCCGCCACGGAGTTCGGCGTCACGCGCATTCCCTCGTTCATCGGTTCGAGCTCGAAATGATCCTCGCGCAGCGTGCCCAGAATGCAGTCGTTCGCCCCGATGGGCAGGGCGCACTGCGCGCCGCACTCGATGATTTTCGCCATGTGGAAGGCGAGGCCAAGGTCGAAACCACGCATTGCGGCGTAAGAGGTATAAATGGCCGTATCGCAGGATCGTCCGGCGAGCACGACTTCCGCACCGCCCTCCAGAGCCGTCATGAAAGGCTCCAGCCCCATCTGGCCCACGACCCGCACGCTCTCGTCCACCATCTCCTCGGTGAGCTCGGGGAGCTTGCCCAGGGTGCGCGTCCTCTTCTCCCTGACGGCGCGCTTGATGAACTCCTTGTCCATCTCGGAGCGTATTACCGCGAGCTTGAAGCGGTGCCCGTCACGCTTCGCCAGTTCGTGCATCGTGTCGAGCACACTGTCGACGTGCGGATTTCCGCCCGCCGTGCCGGCGGAGCCGATGACGTAGGGGATATTCTTCTTTCTGGCGGCGGCCAGCGAAAAGCCCAGGTCTCTGCGAATCTGCTCGCGCTTGGTGAGTTGATCCCCGCTGCCGAGGTAGTAGGGCCCCGCGTCGGTCGAGCCGTTGTCCGCTCCCATGATGTGCGGGTCGCGGGCGAGGCCGTTATCGAGCGAGGCTTTGGGGAATCCATAGCCGAGATTGCCGCATACGGATAATACCCTGAGTTCATCCATGCGAAACTCCTGAGGCATTTTGAATGGAAGATACTCGAAACCTACACGATCGCCCTCGTCCGTTATAAACGCCGCGTAATCCGGCGTCGGCAGCGCCTACGGCTGGATGCGCAGCCGTTCGGGCTCGATGATGGCCTCCGCCGTTATCTCGATCATCGCGTCGGGAGGACCGAGGCGGGAGATCTCGATGAGCGTGCTGGCCGGACGAACGTCCTTGAAGTACTTGAAGCGTTCGTCCGAATGCTTGTAGTACTCCATGATGTCGGTCACGTACGTCGTGGAGCTTACGATGTCGTCGAACGTCGCGCCCGCGTGGGCCAGCCCCTTGCCGATGTTCTCGCAAGTCACCCGAATCTGGGTGCGCATGTCGCCCACGCCTTCCACCTCGCCGCTCGGCTTGCGGGGCACCTGGCCGGAAAGGTAGATGTGGGCGTGATCCGCGCCATGAATCGTCACCACGGGCACGTAGAGCAACTCGCCGTTTTCCACGCGGGACCACATATCGTCGGGCTGCATGAACTGTCTCTGGATCGTCATGTCGCTTCCTCTTCAGATAGGTTTTCGTTTAATCCGTCACCCATGCGGGTCCACCATCGGACTGACCCGTGAGCTTGGCCAGCGTCTCGGCCACTTTTCTTTCACATTCGAGAAATTCCACCGAAAGCGCATCGCGAGGACGCGGCAGGTCGATTTTGATTTCCTCCGCTATCCGTCCGGGGCGAGGCGACATCAGGAGCACCCTATCGGAGAGATAGGCCGCCTCGCGGACGCTATGGGTCACGAAGAGCACGGTCTTGTGGGTTTCCATCCATACCTGAACGAGAAGCTGCTGAAGGCTCGAGCGTGTCTGGGCGTCGAGAGCGCCGAATGGCTCGTCCATGAGCATCACCTCGGGGTCGAAGGCCAGCGCGCGCGCGATGCCCACCCGCTGCTTCATTCCTCCCGAGAGCCGGTAGGGATAAATGTTCTTGAAGCCCTGAAGCTCCACCAGCCCCAGAAGACGCTCGACGACGGGATCGCGTTCGGTTTTTGGGATTCCCTTCATGCGCATGCCGAAGCGGACGTTTCCCGAGACCGTCAGCCAGGGGAAGACGGCGAACTCCTGGAACACGACGCCGCGGTCGAAACCCGTACCCTCGATGTGGTTGTCGTCCAGGACGACGTCGCCCGAAGATTTTTCATACAGGCCCGCCACGATCATCAACAGCGTGCTCTTGCCGCATCCACTCGGCCCAATCAGGGAAACGAACTCGCCCGCACGGACGTCGAAGTTCACCCCTTCGAGAGCGGTGATGTCCGTGCTCCTCCCCCATCCCTCGTCGATGGTGAAGACTTTCCCCAAGTCCTTGACCTGCAGTTTTACAGGGCCCTGAATCGCCAAGACACTCTCCTATCGGCACACTATTCGCGCAGCGTTCCCCAACGCTGAACCGTGGTCAACTCGATGCTCCGTAAGAAAACACGCTCTACGATCACGCCCAGGATTCCGACGACCACCACGCCGCCATACATCATATCCGCCGCCAGGAAATCGCGGGCCGAGAAAATCCGAAAACCAAGCCCCGCTTCGAGGGCGACTATCATCTCGCCGGTCACGACGATGCGCCATGCGCGGCTGAACGCGATACGGTAGCCCGCGATCAGGTTCGGCATCGCGCCCGGAACCATTACCTGAAAGAAAAGGGTCATGCCCTTGGCGCCCATGGCCCTGCCTGCGCGGATGAGAGACGCATCCACTGTCTTCACCCCCGTCCATGCGTTCACCATGACGGTGATCATCCCCTCGAACCAGAGTACGGAGATGAGGGTGAAATCACTCAGCCCGAACCACAGAATGACGATGGGAAACAGCGCGAGACCGGGCACGGCCAGAAAAAAGTACATCGGCGGCGCGAGAACGCGCTCCACCGTTTTGTTCATTCCCATCACCAGCCCGACCAGGGTTCCCGAAACGATGGCGAGAGCCGCGCCGATCAAGAGCCGGTAGAGTGAAACGTAGATGTCGAGCCAGAGAATACCGGATTTCGCCTGCTTCACCATGGTGAACCAGATGACTTCCAGTGGAGGAAAAAGAACGGGATGAAGTGTCCCCGAATGCGCGAGTAACTCCCAGAAGATGAGCAACCCGATGAGAGGTGCTGTCATCTGAAAAAAAGCTTTACCGGAGTTTCGGAAAACCACGTTCCAGTTCGGAGGCCCGAGTTTTCTCTCTGTCCCCGGCACTGCTTCGGGCTGAGTTTGCGCTTTATCGGCTGACGCCACGAAAATTTCCTTTCTCAGCTTCCGAGAGCCGTTATTCGTCCGCTTCCAAGAGCTTCTATTTGTCCGGGTTCGGGCAGGTTCGCGTAGGGGTCCGGCGCGATGGCGGAGGCGTCACGTTCCCGCGTGCACAGATCCAGCGCTGCGAGGGCGAACATTTTTGTCGTGTCCACCAGCGCGTCGACGTGAATGTGCTCGCCGATATCGGCGTTCCAGCCGTAATCCGCGTTCGCCGTCTTGCCCGCCAGCCCGTACGTGATGGTCTGGATGCCGTAGCGGTTCATGTGGGCGGCGTCGAGATAGGAGGTCTTCACGATGATGTTGGGCTTTTCTCCCAGAACGTCCTCGTGCGCCTGGATCATCGCCTTCGAAGGCAGCGAATCGACGGGAATACCCGAGGGTGGATGTGAGGAAAATACCTCGACTTTGGCGCCGACGTCGGGCTGTTCCTGGTTGACCCGTTCGATGACTCCCTTGAATTCCGCCTGCACGTCCTGAATCGTCTGCCCCGGAACCAGGCGAACGTCCACGTAGAGACGGCACTCGATCGGCGAACGCGCGCAGCGGTAGGGCCAACCGCCTTCGATGGCGGCCATGTTCACGTGGGGGCGTTCCCCCAGGAATTCATTACGGCTCCGGTATTCGGGAATCCATTTCCGGATCGCCGCCTGCACCCGCTCCATCCGCTCGATGGCGCTGGCCGTGTAGTCGCCGTAGCACGTATGGCCCATCGACCCCCGCGTGGTGACCTTGAACCAGATCGTTCCCCCGTGCCAGGGCGCCACCTGCATGCCGGTCGGCTCCCCGAGAATGCAGAAGTCCGTCAGATAACCATGCGATATAAGATGCCGGGTGCCGACGCCGTAGCCGTCGTAGAGCACGTCCTGGTACTGGTCGATCCGGTTTTTCTCGATCTCGCCCGCGACGGAGGCCAGGACGATGTCGCCCTTGAGTTCCACGCCCGCGTCCGAGAGGGCCTTGGCCGCGCCCAGGTAGGATACGTCGGCGCTTTTCATGTTGGCCGCGCCGTTTCCGATGATCCAGTCCCCCTCGCGAATCGCCTTGTTCTTGTAGCCCGGCTGGGTGAGTTCGGGCTCCTCGCCGGAATAGGAGGTATCCAGATGGCCGTTGAACATCAGCGAATAGCCGCCGCCGGTGCCCGGCGAGATGCCGACCGCGTTGTAGCGGCCCTCGGCTACTTTTTGTAGATGTGCCTCGAAACCGGCCTCCTCGTACTTCGCGTGCATGTAGCGGGCCGCTTCCTCCTCGTAGCCGGTGGGGCTGGGTATATCCACGAGTTCCATAGTGGTTTTTATCAGAAATTCTTCATCTACCGCGTCGACGACTTTCTTTTGAAGCTCATCCATGATTCCTGAATCTCCTCGACTCATTCAATATGCGCGCAAATCCCCTAACGCCCCTCCGGGTGGATGATTCATCCTCCCGGAGGGGCAGGGGGAAAAGTGTTCCGGAATACCTCTCGCCTTACTTCATCAACGCGAAGTAGGCGTTCTCCACCAACTGGGTGTCGATGTGCTTGGTCACGTCGATGCGCTTGGGCAGCTTGCCCTTCTTCACGCTGACGTCCACGCCGTCCTGCACTTCTCTGATGTCTCTGTGCGTGATCATCGCGCGGTCCCAACGCATGAACCTGTAGAGATTGCTCTTCACCTTCTTGAGGTCGAAGTCGAAGCCCTGGCTCTTCCAGAATTCCTGCACTATCTTCGTGGACTCATCACGGTTGCGGTTCAGGAAACGCATCGCGCGAACGTGGGCGTTCATGAAACGCTGGGCGCCGTCAGGGTTTTTCTTCTTGATGTAGGACCACGAACTCGTCAGGAAGACGGGGGAAGTGTAGCCGAGCAGTTCATCATACTCTTTCGGTCCCATGACCATCCGGCCCAGACCCTTGTCGACGATAATCGAGCCCCAGGGCTCCCATGTCAGCCCCGCATCCAGAGCGCCGCGCTCGAAGGCGGCGGGAAGAGAACCGGTTTTGGTGTTGCGAATCTTGAAATCCTTGTCCGACAAGCCGATGCGCGAGAGATACGTCATCCAGGTGGCCCAGGTGCCCGTACCCATCTGTGCGCCCACGGTCTTGCCCTTGAGGTCTTTGACCGACTTCGTGGTCTTGTCCTTAACGGGCACGAGAACCATGTTCTGGTTCCCGTAGCGGTTGAGCGCGATGCCCACGACGTCCAGCCCACGGGCCGCGATTTGACCCACGCGGGAGCCGCGCGTACTGATGATGTCGGCGGTGCCGCCGATGAGAGCGTCAATCAGCGCGCGGGGGCTCGTGACCCGGCGCTTCACGTTGACCCCTTCGGCTTTGTAATAGCCCTTCTTCTCCGCGATGTAGGGGATAGCCGCGTGCGAGGTGTTGTCGTGAATCAAGTTGATGACGCCTTTCGCCGCCAGCGCGTTCGAGGCCATTCCCAGAACAGCGATTGTTGCGATCAAAACCAGGCCGAACCTTTTCATCTTATCTTCCTCCACGTTTGAGAGAATCCGTTGCCTCTGCTACGTCAACCAGAGATAAAACGATCGGAACCGGCGAGGAGCGCCCTTTACTCTCTCGCCGGGTGAAATATGGCCAGCAGCTTTACGTCCTTCTCTCCGCCCGTCATGCTGCGGTGCATCGTCTTCCGGGGCAGGAAAATACAGTCGCCGCCGTGAAACTCGATGCTCCTGTCTTCGAGTTCGTACCGCCCTTCACCCTCGATGATGTAGATGAGTTCGTCCTCTTCATGATCGTGCCAATCGTGCGTCTCGCCGGGGCGGAACACCGTCAGCCAGGCGTCGACGTTCCAGCCGTGATCTTCTCTCGAAGTCATCCGCCAAGCCTGCGCTCCGCCGTCGAGCACCTTGTGCTTCCGGGTTTCAGGCCTTATCAGACAGGCTTCGCGATCGCCCAATTCTCATCTCCCCAAAACACTTGCACCGCACGCGAGATGAAACCACCGTGTATGAAAATTGAGTCATATATGAAATTGAATGATATCCAATAATGCTATGCGCTTGTTCCGGCAATGTCAATCGCGCGGGCATATCTGAGGCGTGGCGGGTGTAGCCCCCTTCAAGTCTTCTTCCCGCGCCCTCTGCGGAAGATGCCGTCGTAGAAGGTGAACACCGAGACGATCATCAAGATCGTGCCGACGGGGCTCGTGAGGAAGTACCAGAACGGCTTGTTCTCGAAGGTGATGAGCGCGCGGCGCAGGTTCTCATCGGCCAGCGAACCCAGGATGACGGCCAGAACCATCGGCGCCAGCGGAAGGCCGAGGCTCCTGAGAACGTAGCCGACGAAGCCTGCGGCCAGCATGACGTAGACGTCGAACATACTCAGGCGCACCGCGTACGCCCCCAGGATGCAGATGGGGATGATGATCGGCATCAGCAGGGTGCGCGGCAGGCTGTAGAGCTTGACGGCGGGCTTCACCAGCAGGAGGCCGAACACGTACATCAGGAAGTTCGCCACGATGAGCGCCCCGTAGATGAAGTACACGAGCCCCGGGTTTTCGATGTTGATGGTGGGGCCCATCACCACGTGCTTGAGTTCCAGAGCCGCCATGAAGGCGGCGGCGGGCGGGCTGCCCGGAATCCCCAGCGTGAGCGTGGGGAGGATGGTTCCGCCGATGCACGCGTTGTTCGCCACCTCCCCGCATACGATGCCCTCGTAGCTACCCTTACCGAACTTCTCGCGCTCTTCGGGTCTGGCGCGGCGCTTGCCCACGTCGTAGGCGACGAAGGCGGCGATGTTCCCGCCCGCGCCGGGAATGGCGCCTATCACCGTGCCGATGATGCCCGAGCGCACCGAGGCGCGCGCATAGCGCCACAACATACTGAAGGGGGGAACCACCCGGTCCACTTTTTCGGGGATCACGGGCGGTTCCTTCTGGGGCAGCACCCAGAGCACCTCGGTCAGGCCGAAAAAGCCGATGATCACGGGGATATAGCTGATGCCGTCTTCAAGCAGCACGTTCCCGAATGTGAAGCGCGGAACGCCGTATATGTTGTCGAGTCCGACGAAGGCGATGAGAAGCCCCAGCCAGCCGGAAATCCAGCCCTTGATGGGCGCCTCGCCCGAGGTGAGCGTGCCGCAGATGGCGATCCCCCAAAGCGCCAGCAGGAACATCTCCCAGGAGCGGAACTGCAGGGCGATGAGCAGGATGAGGGGTATGAACGCCACCAGGATCAGAATGCCCACCCAGTTGCCGAGGAAAGAAGCCACGAGCGCTGTGCCGAGCGCCTGTCCTCCCTCTCCTCTCTGGGCGAGCTGGTAGCCCTCGATCATCGTGGGTACGGCGGCGGGCGTGCCCGGAATGTTGATGAGCACCGCGGTGATCGAACCGCCGAAGACGCTCGCCGTATAGACGCCCAACAGGAACATGATGGCCACGTCCTGGCTCATCTGGGTGGAGAGGCCGATCAAGAGCACCATGGACATGGTCGTCGAGATGCCCGGCATCGAACCCCACAGGAGTCCCAGGATGGTGCCCAGGATGCAGACGAACACCAGATAAGGGTTCAAGGCGAGGATGAGTTGCTCGATGAAAAACACGGTCTACCCCGAACCCGGCAGCGGAATGCGGAAGCCGTAGCGAAACGCGGCGGCCAGAACCAGCGTCGAAATTGCAGCGACGATGAAACACCGCAGAAAGGACTTCGGCCAGAAAATGCGCAAGGCGATGGCCAGCATGGGGATGGTCACGGCCTCGAAACTGCTGAATCCGAGCCGAAAACCTCCTATCATCAACGGGATCGTAATGTGGAATGTCACCCAGTCGAGGAGCACCACGTAAACGACCACCACGCCCATCAGGATGAGCGCCCATTGGTTCTCGTAGTCGGCGAAATATCTTCCCAGTAGTTCTCCCGGCGAAAGGTTCAGTTCCGACCCGCCGCCTCGTTTGAGCGCGCCCGCTCCCAGTCCGATGGACATGGCCAGCAGGCTCAGGCCCGTGAGAATGGGCATGAAGCCCGGAGCGGTGAAGATGTTCTGCTCGGGGTTGGGCATCAGCAGCCCTAAGATGATAGCGAGGAGCGCTACGACGCCCACAATGCTCGCCGCCGCGAGGTCTCTGCCCGGGGTGACGGCGTCTCCTCCCTCCTCGGAAAGCAGATTCGAGGCGGCGGTGTCTTGCGGTTCATCCGCGGGCGGATGATTCGTGCGGTCATCATCGTTCGAAGAAACCATGCAACTCTCTCGGCATAGAACAAAATCAATGAATACGGCCTCCTCGAGCGGGCCGCCTCATCTCCAAGGCGGCCCGTCCGGGGCAGGCATTGCGCGATGAGCCGTCTAGCTCATATGCGAGGCTTGTAGCCTTTCGGCGGCCACCAGGCGTCGAAATCCTTCGGTTCGGGAAGCCCGAGTTCCTTGGGTCCGCGCACCTTCTTGCCGATGTGCTTCTGCAACTTGAGCAGGGTCGCAGCGCTCAGGCACTCGAGCTGCGCGGCCCGGCGATCGGCGGCCTCCCCCACGCGGACGTCGATCTGGAAGTACTTGCGCGTGGCGATCTTCCCGAAGGCGTCGGACTTCGCAGCCGCGACCCAGACAGGCTTGATCTTGTTGAGCACGTCGACGGGCGTCTGCCGCCTCAGGGCGATGCTGTACATCCCGCCCATCGGCAACAGGGCCTTGAGCGCGGGTATGAAGTTGGCGATGTTGTAAGCCTTGCCGTAACCCGGGATGTCCAGATCCTTCGGCCCCGTGTGCATGAGGTTTCTCAATTTGCCGGCGCGCAGGAACTCGACGTGCTCGTGCACGCCGCCGCCTGCGATGTCCACCTCGCCCTGCAGTCCCGCGACGGTGGCCGGTTTTCCGCCCTTGTAGGGCACGAAGCGCAATTCGATGCCCGCTGCGTCCGCGACGGTGGCGCCCACCTCGTGCCAGATGCTGCCCACGCCCGAAGTCGAGATGGTGAGCTTGCCGGATTTCTTCTTGGCCGCAGCGACCACGTCGTTGAAGGTCTTGAAGGGCGAATCGGGCCGCACCGACCAGCTCGCGAGCGAAGCCGCCGCCGCGAAGTGCTGCCAGTCCACCCATGCCGCCGAATCCGTGTATCCCATCGGCCGGACGAACTTGTTGTAGTTGCCGGCGCCCAGCCAGGTGTAGCCGTCGGCCGCCTTGTTGAGCACGTAACGGGTTGCCACGCCTCCCACGGAACCCGGGCGGTTGATGACGTTGACGGGCCAGCCGGTGGTGCGGGCCATCTCGCCGCACAGGGTGCGGATGACGGTGTCCGTGCCGCCGCCCGCGGCGTACATCACCACCCCCGTGATGGGGCGCGCGGGCCATTTCATTGCGTTCGCCTTGCGCGTCGTGAACACCATCGGCGCCACCGCGGCGGCGCCGGCTACCCCAAGGGTCCGGATGAAGCTCCTGCGTGTCAGTTCGGATGATTCGGGAATGATGATTTCGGGATGCTCATGAGACTCTTTCTTGGACATGATGCTCTCCTCCGGTTGAGATGAAACGACCGCTTGACATCAAACAACGGCCAACCACGACCCCATTGGGCGCACTATCTACCCAGAATCTTCTTCCGCTATTTCACTTTTCCGACTTTAAGCAATCCTAGCACGAAAGGCGCGCGACGCCAAATTTGGCTTTCGGTTCCCGCCAGGAGGTCCACCTTTCTCGGGCGGCGGTTTTGTGTAGAATCGCGCTTGTTCAGGGAGCCGGGCAGGTCGTTCATCCCATTGGAATCCGTTTCACACCCAATCATGTCCCGGCTGTGATAAAATGATTTGAGCGCGAAAAACAAGCTGAATACCAACTCATCAGAAGGAAACGCGAGATATGAAGCTAGGCGTATTGACGGGGGGCGGGGACTGCCCCGGCCTGAACGCGGTCATCCGCGCGGTGACGGCGTCGAATTTCCATCGCGGGAGCCATACGCTGGGCATCCGCCGCGGCTGGCGCGGCCTGGTGGACGGCGATTTCGTGGAAATCACGGGCCCGATGATCTCCGGCATCCTCGACAAGGGCGGCACCATTCTGGGTTCCTCGAGGACGAACCCCACAAAAGATCCGGCCATGTTCGAGAAACTCAAGGAAAACTGGCGCGCTTCGCGTATCGACGGCCTGATCGCCATCGGGGGCGACGATACGCTGAGCGTCGCCGCCTTCCTGAGCAAGGAGGGCATGAACGTCATCAGCGTGCCCAAAACGATAGACAACGACATCGGCTTCACGGACTACTCGTTCGGTTTCCACACCGCCGTCGGCGTCATCACCGACGCCATCGACCGCCTGCGCACCACGGCGGAGGCTCACGATCGCGTTATCATTCTGGAGGTCATGGGACGCCACTCGGGCTGGCTCGCCACCTATGCGGGCATCGCAGGCGGGGCCGACCTCATCCTCGTGCCCGAGCGGCCTTTCAACATCGAGGAAGTCGTCGAGGTTCTCAAGGCGCGTTTCGCGCGCGGGCGCAACTTCGCCAACGTGGTCGTGGCCGAGGGCGCGAAGCCCGAGGGCATCGAGAACTACATCACGCGCAGCCAGGCGGTGGATGAGTTCGGGCACGTGCAACTCGGCGGCGTCGGCGAATACCTCGCGAAGGAAGTCGGAGACCGGATGCGCGTGGATACGCGCGCCGTCATCCTGGGGCACATCCAGCGCGGCGGTTCGCCCGTGCCCTACGACAGGGTGCTGGCGACGCGCCTGGGCGTGCGGGCGAGCGAACTGGCGCACGAGGGAACCTGGGGCGTCATGGCGGCGCTGCAGGGTCGCGACATCAACCCGGTGCCGCTGGAGGATGTTCTCGGCAAGGTGAACACCCTGCGGGAGGACTTCTTCGATGCCGCGGAGCTGTTCTTCGGCTAGCCCCTGCGGGTGTTCCTCGTGGAACAAGTACCGCATCTGCCCGCAATTTCCCGCATTTGCCGTCGCGGCGTCCCGCCCGGACCCCGTATACTCGGCAAAGTACCGAACGCAGGGTGCAGTGCGCCCGCGGCGGGGGTGTTTTCTGGAAAACAATGTATCGAAAAACCCCGTGAATTTATCTTATTTTATCTGAATTTATCGAATTTTACGGGAATTCGGCGGCGAAGGAGCGACCGGAGCGGCCTGAGGATGACCCGGTGCGGATCGACCCAGGCGCTCCGGAGAGGGACCCGATTCCGGCCCCGCTCCTCGCCGGCGTCGTTCCGGCGAATCCGTCCACCCCGGCATCCAGGGCGGTATCCTCCCCGCGCCCCGGACGCCGCTTTTCTCCGTCGCGAACAAGAGGACGCACCCCAATCTCCCCACTTCATCCCGCGAGGGCGAACGCAACCCCCTCATCCCCAACAGGCGAACGCGGCGCAACCCCCCTCATCCCGAGTAGGCGCGCCCGCGCGCCGTATCGAGGGGCGGAGCGAAAGATGTCGAGTGAAGACAGGGCGAAGAGGTTGTAGAAAAAGCCCCCCTGGCAAGGGGCTGTTGAAAAACCCCACATAGGGTCTTGCAAGTAGAGGGTTTGTAGGGACAGGCCCCCGTGCCTGTCCGAAATTCCCGTTTTTACAAGGGACAACCACAGGGGATTGTCCCTACAGATCGGAATTCATCACGTTTGAGAGGGGTTTTTCAACGGTTCCGACAAGGAGGGTTCGCAGGTGGCGGTTACTCTCTCTTCGGTCGGAACCTGCTCCTCGGGAGCGCCCCACCCATAATTGCGACCCGCTCAGAATGGCCCTTCGATACGCCGCTTCGCGGCTACTCAGGGTGAAGGGTGAGTGTCGTGAAGGAAAGATGTGGAATGAGGGCAATTCGGCCTCTCGCCCCGGACGGCGCCTCCCTCATCCCGAGTAGGCGCGCCTGCGCGCCGTATCGAGGGAGCCGCATCAAAGACCCGAGGAGCGCCCCCTTCGAGGGGCTCAGGACAGGCCTTCGATACGTCCTTCGAGGAGTTCAGGACTACTCAGGGTGAAGGAGGATTCTCAAGAGGCGGAGGTGTGGAACGAGGGGAATTCGGCCCCGCCCCCCGCTTCAGCCCGCCACCCGCTCCCCGGTGTCGCCGTCGAACAGGTGCGCGTTCTCCATGTCGAAGAACACCCGGATTTGCTCGCCCACCCGCGCGCGGAAATGGCCCTCCTCCTTCACGGTGAGAACCTCTCCGCCCAGGTCCAGGGCGACGAAGGTGTCCGACCCCAGGGGCTCGACGAGCTCCACCCGCCCCTCGCCGGAGACGGGGCGCGCCCCGGCGGCGCCGAAGCCCAGGTGCTCGGGGCGGAAGCCGACCGTGTAGGCCTCTCCCTCCCGGCAGATCCCGGGCAGGGGGAAGCGCAGGGCGCCCGCTTCGAGTTCGAGACCTCCCTCCGCCCTGCGGACGCGGCCCTCGATGAAGTTCATCGCCGGGCTTCCCAGGAACCCCGCCACGAAGCGGTTCACGGGCCGGTCGTAGAGCTCGATGGGCGGCCCCACCTGGAGGATCTTTCCCAGATCCATGACGACGATGCGGTCGCCCATCGTCATCGCCTCGGTCTGGTCGTGGGTGACGTAGATGGAGGTCGTGCCCAGGCGGCGCTGGAGCTTGCGTATCTCGGCCCGGGCGGTGACGCGGAGCTTGGCGTCCAGGTTGCTGAGCGGCTCGTCGAAGAGGAACGCGACCGGGTCGCGCACGATGGCCCGGCAGAC
>CAYTSP010000022.1:0-10456 GCA_964440505.1 uncultured Nitrospinaceae bacterium | reverse complement strand
CTTTTTCAACAACCCCGCATCCTCCACCTGTGACGCCTCGAAACCGCGCAAAGGCTATGAATGCGTCTTTGCGCTGCGGAGTCCGCCCGTATAAAAGTAGGAATCTACACCACGGGGATGAGCGAGGCGAGCATGAGCGGGAAAAAACGCGCAGTTCAGGAACCGGGGGTCAGCCGAGAGCGCCTGATGGACATCTATGAGCGCCTCCATGCGCGCTTCGGCCCGCAGGACTGGTGGCCCGGCGAGACGACGCTCGAGGTCTGCCTGGGAGCCATTCTCGTTCAGAACACCTCGTGGGCGAACGCGGCGCGCGCGATTGAGAACTTGAAACGGGAGAGTCTCCTCACGGAAGGCGCGCTCAGGAAAGTGCGGGTGGACCGCCTCGCCCGCCTCATCCGCCCCGCGCGGTTTTTCAACATGAAGGCGAGAAGAATCAAGGACTTCATCGCTTATCTCTCGACACACTTCGAGGGAGACGTGGACAATTTTTTAAGCCTGCCGCCGGGAGACCTGCACGAGGAACTCTTAGGGCTGGACGGCGTGGGGCGCGAGACGGCGGATTCCATCACCCTCTACGCTGCCGGGAGGCCCGTTTTCGTCGTGGACGCCTACACGAAGCGCATATTATCGAGGCTCGGGCACTTCGAGGAGACGAAGAACGGGGACAAGGACTATCTCGTTTTACAGGAACGCATTACAGCGCACCTGCCCGCCGACGACGCCCTTTTCAACGAATACCACGCCCTGCTCGTTCGGCTGGGGCACACCTTCTGCCGCCCCACGCCCAAATGCGAAGAGTGTCCGCTCCGTGTCGTCTGTCCGTATCCTGGAGACGCGACGCGCACGGATAAGGGAAAAATCGAAAAATCACTCTCTCCTGTCTCGTAATAACTCCCTGTGAAGGAGCTGAAGACTCCCCCTTGAGGGGGTTGTTGAAATAGTCCCGTGAAGTGATTTCAGGTTGTGCACACGCCTTTGAAGTTCACTCCCCCCTTGAGGGGGAGTCGAAGAGCTGAGGGCGTAAGCCCGAAAGCGATTCGGTGGGGGGTATAACTCGGAAAGGCTATAAAACGCATTTTACCCCCCACCGATTCAGCCTTCGCACAAACCGCTCGACTTCATCGACTCCCCCTCAAGGGGGGAGTGAATTGCTCTCTCGTCAGACGGCAAGAACCCTCAAGGGGAGAGTGGAACTTGCCTGCCTGGCATATCCAATCGCGCCGTTCCCCTCCCGAGTCTCCCTTTGGAAACCGGCACACGCAAATCCCCGACCTACACGACCGGGCAGAATCCCCCGTCGATGTTCACCGCCGTTCCCGTGATGTAGGACGCGGCGTCGGACGCGAGAAAACACGCCATGTTCGCGTATTCCTCGGCGGTTCCCATCCTGCCGAGCGGTATGTCGCGCCCGTATTCGGCGACGTAATCCTCAAAGGATACATCGGGCTTCTCCCGCTCGTATCGCCGCGCGATCTGATCCGTCACGATGCGGCCCGTGCACAGCGCGTTCACCAGCACGCCATAGGGCGCGCCTTCGCCCGCGAGCACCTTGGTCATCGCCATGCCTGCGGCGCGCGAGACGGACGTGGGCGCGCTGGTGGCGGGCGGCGCCTTTCCCGCCACGGTCACGACGTTGATGATGCGGCCCCAGCGGCGCGCCTTCATCGCCGGAAACGCGAGGCGGCAAGTCCTGATGGCGCCGAAGAGCTTTAACCCTAAGTCCTCCTCCCACATCTCGTCGGTTATCTCCTCGAACGGCCCCCGGGTGGAGGTGCCCGCGTTGTTCACCAGAATGTCGATCTGGCCCATATCTCCGGTAGCGGAGGCCCAGGTGGCCTTGATCGCCTCCGCGTCATTCATATCGCACGAGTATGCGAACACCCGGCCCCCGGTGGCGGCTTCGATCTCGCGTCTCGTCTCCTCCAATACCTCGGGCCGCCTCGCCACGATGGCCACCTCGGCCCCCGATTCAGAGAACTTGAGCGCCATGCCCCGGCCCATGCCCCGGCTGCCGCCCGTGATGAGCGCTTTTTTTCCGTCCAGACGAATGTCCATGCTGAAACTCCTTGATGATTGAGTGGTTATATTTCCGTGATGAAGGAGATGGGTGGAAAAACTTTCACCGGCGCGTAGGGGGCTGTTGAAAAAGCCCCTTACGCCTCTCGGTCGACTTGGCTCCGTAGGGGCGGTTCGCGAACCGCCCCTACAATCGAGATTACTCACCGTCATTCCGGCGAATGCCGGAATCCAGAGCCGAGGAGAATGGCAACGCTCCGGTTTTTCATCCCCCACTCTTTGGCGGGAATACAGAAGAAAAAAACAAAAGCAAAGTCCCTGGATTCCGGCATCCGCCGGAATGACGAACAAAACCGCACGACCTCGTAGTGGGCCGTTCTTGTGAACGGTCCAAGGTCGCGACCTCGGACAGGCGCAGGGGCCTGTCCGCTACAGCCCCCCGGTCGGCGCCATACGCCGAATTTCGAGATCGAGGCTTTTTCAACATCCCCCCTCAAGAAATGTTCGGGAGTGGCTGCTCGCGCGTCATGACTTCCACGATGGCCGGCTTGCCCGCTGCGAGCGCCGCCTCGATGGCCCCGTCCAGGTCGGCAGGGTCTTCCACCCGCACGCCGAACGCGTCGAACGAGCGCGCCATCTCGGCGAAGTTCGGGCTCTTGAAGTCGCAGCCGTAGGCCGCGCCGTAGAGGTTTTTCTGCTGGCGGTCTATCTGGCCGTAGGAGCCGTCGTTCAGGACGATCATCACGATGTCGGCGCCGTATTCGCTCGCCGTCACGAAATCGCCGATCGTCATCAGGAACGCGCCGTCTCCCACCAGGCCGATGACGTCGCGCCCGGGGTATTCCATCTTGGCGACGATGGCCGTGGGCAGCGCGAAGGACATGGCGTTCCACACGCCCGACTGCATGAAGGAGAACTGGTTCGTGAGCGGCACGTAGTAGCGCGCGAACATCTGGCAGTTGCCAACGTCGCTGACGACAATGGTGTCTGGCTTGATGTGCTTGCTGAGCTTTTCCATCAGCAGCGCCGGATGAATCGGCCTCTCGCGCTCATGGCCCGCGACCACGTCCGCCGCCTGTTTCTTCAAGTCCGCTTTTCCCTCGGCGATCTGCTCCCTCACCTCTTCTTTCATCCGACCGCCCTCTTCCGCGAGATGCTCCTCCAGGGCGCTCAGGAACATCCCGGGGTCGGCGACGATCTCGTCAGCACCGCCGTAGTGCGCATCCTCCTCATCGTCGAAGCCGATGAAAATCCGCTCAGAAGGCGCGTAGGGTTCGATGTGCTCCACCTCCGCCGTGGCGGCCCTGAGACCGACGAACATCATCAAGTCGCACCTGGAGGTGACGCCGTTCATGAACTCCGTGTTCCGGAAGGCGAAGTAATGCCCCACCGCCAGGGGGTGAGCCTCCGGGATCACGCCCATCGCATCCTGGGGGTAGATGACGGGAATCGAGAACTTATCGGCGACCCGCGCAAGTTCTTCCGTAGCGCCTTTCCGCATCACGCCCTTGCCCGCGCAGATGACGGGATATTCCGCCGCCAGCAATCTGCGCGCGTACTGGGCGACGTCCTCCGCATTGGGAGCGACGACGTGTGCGGGCTTCTGCTTGTATTCGGGCAGCGCGATGGGGGTATCCTGCAACAGGTGGGGGCTGTAGTCGCCGAGCCTCGGTATCTCGACGTGCACCGGCCCCGGCCGCCCGCTCCTGGCGACCTGGAACGCTCTGGCCATGACGCCGGATATCTCTTCCATGCTCTTCACGCGGACGCTCCACTTGGTGACCTTCTGGAACATCTCGACCAGAAAGTCGGGGTCGTCCACCCCGTGGAACGCCTCGCGCGAGGCGTCCAGCGGTACGGAGCCCGTGATGTGCACCATGGGCGAGGCCGCGCCGTAGGCCTGCGCCACACCCGCGATGGAGTTGGCACCCCCCGGTCCCGCCGTGAGCAGGCACACGCCGGGTTCTCCGGTGAGCCGCCCGTAGGCGTCGGCCATCAAAGAGGCGTTCGGCTCCTGCTTGCAGGTGACGAGGCCGATGGAGGGGGCTTCTCTCAGCGCGTCGTAGAACTGGAGAAGATGGGAGCCGGGGAGGCAATAGAGCCTCCTGACGTTCTCTCTTACGAGCGCGTCTACGACGATCTGGCCCGCGTGCGCGGGCGCGCCGACTTCAAAGGGCATGGTTGGGCTTCCATACACTAAAAAGGATGGAAAAAAAGCTGGAATTTGTCGATCCAAGCGAGAGGTCCTACTCATTCCTCCGCCTTGCTCGTCCGCCTGATTAGCTCATGGAGCGCCGCCATGGCTTCTCTGTGATTCTCCATGTTTTGCTCGCGGTTCGCCTTTATCTCCGCCATGGCTTCCCTGTGACTCTTTTCCTGCTTCTCCATGGTTTCCCTGTGATTCCCCATATTTTGTTCGCGGTCCGCTTGGATTGCCGCCATGCTTTCTTCGTGGTTTGTTCTCGTGCCCCTGCTCAATTCATCAAGCGCCCTGTCTCTCATGATCGCCGCGCGGCGCATCATGAAAAGACCCCCGCCGATGAGGGCGCATTGCGAAAACCCGACCAAGGCCGCAACCAACACGCCCATTCTCTGCACCGCCAGCGTCGCCATTTCGAATTCCGTCATTTCGCGATCCCCTCTTTGATGGAAGGGTCCTCTTCACCATGTTAGCGGCCATGATTGGCGTTGACAAGTAAACCCCATCGGCTCACCGTCTTTTCATGGCGTATCGTTCGGCGGCATGTAAACTAACGAATCCAAAAACGGAAACCGAAAAACCCTAAAAATCTACGCGCTAGATTTTTCGATGTGCGCGCAGAGGTAATCGCCCACTTCCCGGGTATTCAGCGAACCGCCCAAGTCAGCCGTGGTCTTTTTCTCGCGGACGGCGGAGCGAATCGCCTCCCATATGAGGTCCGCCGCCTCACCCATGCCCAGTTCGTTCAGCATGATTCTTCCCGTCAGGCAGACGGCGAAGGGATTCGCGATGCCCTTGAGCGCGATGTCGGGCGCCGTGCCGTGCACGGGTTCGAACATGCACACGCGGCCCGGGTGAATGCACCCCGACGCCGCCAGACCCACGCCTCCGACGAGGCCTGCGCACAGATCGCTCAGGATGTCGCCGTACATGTTGTTGGTGACGATGACGCCGAAATCCTCCGGCTTGAACAGGAGGTCCTGACACAGGGTGTCGATGAAGTAATGCTCGCCTTCCACGTCGGGGAATTCCTCCGAGACCGCCCAGAACACCCGCTGCCACAGGCCGTGCGCGTGGATGAGGGAGCCGTGCTTGTCCGCCATCGTCACCTTGGGGTAGCCGTGCTTTCGCGCGTATTCGAAGGCGTAGCGGCAGATGCGCGAGACGCCCTTGTAGGTGTTGATGTCCTCCTGGATGGCGACCTCATCCGGCGTCCCCTTCTTGAAGTTGCCGCCCACGCGCACGTTCACGCCCTCGGTGTTCTCGCGCACGACGACGAGGTCGATGGGCGCTTCTTTCTTCAGGGGGCAGAAATCGGGGTGCAGCAGCGGCGACGGCCTGAGGTTCACGTACAAGTCCAGTTCGAAGCGCAGCGCGCGCAGGAGGTCGCGGCAGTTCACGTCCTCAGGGATTCTGGGGTCGAGGCCAGCGCTTCCGAACAGGATGGCGTCGTGCTTCTCCGCCAGGCCGCGCACAAGGCCCTCCACGTCCTCGGGCAGGGGCGTTCCGTGTTCGAGATAGTGGAGCGCGCCGTAGTCATAGATTTCAGGCTCGACTTCCACTCCTATCGCGCCCGATGCAGTCTGTATCACCTCCGTCGCCACGGGAAGCACGTCGTGCCCCACGCCGTCACCCAGGATGACGGCCAGGGAAACCGTTTTTTCGCTCATGGGATTCCCCCGCCTATAAGTGCTTGATGACCTTGATGCGCTGTACGGCGTCGCCCGCGAGATGCGTCCAGACGATCGCGTCGCGCACGAGTTTTTCCACGCCCACGTCCTTCATGACGCCCGCGCCCCCGTGGATGTCCATGCAGAGGTGGGTGACGCGCTGGATGACGTCCGTGGCGAAGTTCATGAGCAGGATGTTGTGCTTCATCTCGCGGTCGGCGCCCTTTGCGAGGTCGCACGCGGTGCGCATGACGTAAGCGCGAAGCGCCTCGGTGAGCATGTGCATCTCGGCGAGTTTGAGCTGTATCGCCTGGTGCTCGATGATGTATTTGCCGCCCTGCCAGCGCGTTCTGGCCTGGTGCATCGCCATGTCGACCGCCGCCTGGCACACGCCCAGCCCGTTGGCGGAGAGTTCCAGGTCGCCGAACTCGGACGTATCGCCCTTTCTCGCCTGGATGCCCCGGTTCACCTCGCCCACCACGTTGGCGTGCGGCACGCGGGCGTCCTCGAAGATGAGCTCCGCGTTCTGGTAGAACCGCCAGCCGATCTTGTCGTACACCTTACCGACGCGGAACCCCGGCGTATCCGAAGGCACGAGGAAGAGCGTGGTGCCCTGCGTGATGGGAACGTCGGGGTCGGTTCTCCCGTCGATGAAGAAGAGCTTGCCCACGCTGCCGTTGGCGATGTAGCGCTTGCGCCCGTTCAGCACCCATTCGTCGCCCTCGCGCACCGCCTGGAGCTTCCAGCCCGTCCGGGGGTCATCGGAAGGCATGCGGTTGTCCGACCCCGCCGACTCCTCGGTTCCGCCTTTTCCCAGGAGATAGGTGTCGTCTTCGAGAAACGGCTTCAGGAACCTGTCCTTCTGATCATCCGTGCAGGAGGCGGCGATGAGGTGGCTCCACTTCCAGCACTGGCTGAAGGTTTTGGATATCGCGCTGTCGCCGCGCGCGATTTCCTCCATCACCAGCGCCTGGGTGACGAAATCGATCCCGTGGCCCCCGCGCTCTTTCGGCACGACGGCGGTGCGGAAACCGAGCCTGGAGCCTTTCTTGATGATCTCCCAGTCGAAGGTCTCCCTCGGGTCGGAAATCATGTCGCGCTCCAGCGATATGGGCGCCACTTCTTCTTCGGCGAATTTCCTCGCCTTGTCGCGCCACGCTGTTTGTTCTTCGTTCAAGTCAAAGTTCATGTAGTTTCGCCCTCATCGGTGAAAGAAAACGGACTCCAACCGCAGCCCGCCTGAAATTTTAACGCTTGGAAACTAGACGGAGACCCCCTGGCTCAGGGCCAGGAACGCCTCATCCTCCTCGTGCACGAGACCCATTTCCCTTTCCATCTCGCGCACGAGCGGAATCACATGCCTGCCCACGGTCTCGCATTCCCGGTGCAGGGGGAAGCCCGAGAGTATCAGCAAGTCGATGCCCGCCTGTTCGATCTCGATGATCTTCCGCGCGCACTGCTCATATGAACCCACGATGGCGACGGCCGAGCCGGAACGGATGCGGCCCATGCCCGCCCAGAGGTTGGGGCCCACCATCTCTTCGCGCGTGCGGGCCTGCTGATCCTTCGTGCCCTTGCTCTCGAACGAGGAGATGACCTTACCCCGGTGCGCCAACACCTCGGGGTCGACCCGGCTCATGACCTCCTCGGCTGACTCGAAGGCTTCTTCTTCCGTCTCGCGCGCGAAGATCTGAAAGCGCGTCACGTACTTGAGCGGGCGCGCGCGCCCTGCGCGCTCGCATTTCTCGTTCATGTAAGCGACGCGCTCGGCCACCTGTTCGGGCGTCTCACCCCAGAAGACCGAATACTCCGCCCGCCGGATAGCGATGTCCTGCGCGATATCGGAAGCCCCGGCCATGAAGAAGGGGATCCTCGGCTTCTGCACGGGCCGGGGATATACGGTGGCGTCTTGCAATTTGTAGAACCTGCCCTCGAAGGAGAATTTATCCTTCGTCCAGAGGCCCTCCAGGATTTCCAGAAATTCATCCGTTCGCTCGTAGCGCGTGTCGTGATCCAGCGTCTCGCCGTAGCTTGCGAGCGCGCCGCCTCCCGTCACGATGTTGTAGAGGATGCGCCCGCCGGTGAGTTCGTCGAGCGAGGCCATCATCCGCGCGCAAATCGCCGGGTCGATGATGCCCACCCGGACGGCGAGCAGCAGCTTTATCGTCCTGGTCGCCGGGCCGACCACCGCGGCGTTCACCATGCTGTCCCAGGTCGGCGCCTGCGGCCCGTAATGGCCGCTCACCTGCGACGTCGGCACCAGGATGGTGGTGAAGCCGCTGCGCTCGGCGTTTTGCGCGATGCGGGTGAAGGTCTCATAGCTCGGGGGATGTTCGGCGAACATCTGGCCGATATATGCGCTGTCTCCGTCGCAAGACATGTACCAAGCAAGCTCTATGGCCATGAGGCCCTCCCCGGATGTGTTTCATTCCCTGATTGAGGCGCCAGTATATCGCCTGAGAAGGCTTTTCGTCACATCAGATCGGCGATTTGCGCGCGGGTATGTCGGCAGCGGGTTCGGATCAGGATTCTTCGAGGTACTCGGGGCAGATTCCTTCGAGAAGCTCAAGAGAGGTTCTCGATACGGCTCGCCGTCATCTTCTTGCGCTTTGTCGGGAGAAGGAACTGATTCATTATCCAGACGTTCCCGCTGCCGCCACTTCCACGGTGTCGGCAGTCGCTTGAGGCTGTGGCGCAGGCTCGCCGTGCTCGCACAGGCTTTCGAGATGCAGTTCGATGGCTTCGCGGATCTCCGCCAGCGTCTCCTCACGGGTGCAGCCTGTCGCGACGCAGCCTGGCAGGTCGGGAACATAAGCCGCGTAGTTGTCAGGCGATTTCTCGATAACGACCGTGTATTTCATGCTCATGAGTGCTCCCTCGATACGGCCCCTTCGGGGCCTACTCGGGATGAGGAATTCTTCATTGTTGATTCACTCCACCCTGAACAGCCGCCGCTCAAACCCTGCCTCACCCTGAGTAGCCGCCGAAAGGCCGCGTATCGAAGGGCCTGCCCGGAATGAGGGAGAGGTGGAGAAAACCCGCAAGTCATACATATCTACATGTATACGAACTTCATCCTTCCAGAAATGCCTGAATCTGCCGGCGGTAGTCCGCGTCGTTCATGTATTTCTTCATGAAATCGCCGGCCGGGACGTTTTCGAGGTCTTCGGGCTGCGCGCCGTCTTTGAGCGCCTTGAGCGTGGAATAGGCCGCCTGAGCCGCCGCCATGATGGGCTGGTGGCCCTGGAGTGCTACGCGCACGCCGAGGCTCGCGAGATACTCCAGTCCCCGCACCTCCTTGGCGCTCCCGCCCAGGATGATGGGGAGGCTCACCGCAGCCGAGATGGCCTCCAGCTGCGCGCGGCTCTGGACGCCCACCACGAAGATGGCGTCCACGCCCGCCGCCTCATAGGCCGTCACGCGCGCGACGGCGTCTTCCGTACTCGTGACGCGGGGCGCGCTCGTCCTGCCCGCTATCACCAGACTCGGGTCCTGGCGTCCCTCCAGCGCCGCGCGCATCTTGCCGGCGCCCTCTTCAATCGTGCTGAGCTGCGCGCCATCCGCCCCGAAGGGTTGCGGAAGTATCGTGTCCTCTATGGAGAGGCCCGCCACGCCCGCTGTTTCGAGTTCCTCAACGGTGCGTTTTACGTTCAGCGCGTTGCCGTAGCCGTGATCCGCATCCACCAGCAGGGGCATCCCGGTCGCGCGGTTGATGCGCAGCGCCTGGGCGGCGAATTCCGTGAGCGTGAGCAGGATGATGTCCGGCGCGCCCAGCACGGTGAGCGAGGCGGTGGAGCCTGCGAACATGCCGACCTCGAAGCCCAGATCCTCCGCCATGCGCGCGGTGAGCGGGTCGTAGACCGAACCGGGATGCACGCACCGCTCGCCCGAGAGCAGGGCGCGGAATCTCTCTCTTCTCGGGGTCCAGTTCATATGATCTCCCGTCCTCCGTCGGAATAGGTGACCCGCATCGTCACCGTGCCCTCGTTCATCAGCCAGGGGCGGATGGTGAACGTGCGCGCGCCGCTTGCGTGCATGGGGTCCGATTCGGCGATCTTCCGCGCCTCCGCCAGGGATTCGGCGCGGATGATGATCATCCCCTCCCCCTCCCAGCGCTGCTCGTCATCCGTCCAGAAAGGCCCCGCGCCGAACATGATCCCCTTCTGCTCGATTTCGACCTGAAACTTCAGGTGCTCTTCGAGATTCTCCATCACGGGCCCCAGGCCGTTCGCCGGTTTCGTGAAGTAGACGTACATCTGCTTTTGCAGACAGCCGGCGCTGGCGTTCAGGACGTCCTGCGCACTGATTTGCGGCTCGCTCATGGTTCGCTCCTGTATGAGGGATGATAATGTGATTTCAAGAGGGGCCACTATAGCATTTTTTCCTTCGCCGACCAGCGGCTCGGGGGTGTGAGACGCGAACGGAGGCGCGGGGATCGAGAAACGAGGATGCAACACCTGCGCGATCACCCGCATATCGTTTTCGTTGCCAACCCGACTGTAGGGGGTTGTTGAAAAAGGCCCCTGACTGGGTAAAGGCAACCCTCATGAAAGGGGAACCCCATAAAGGC
>CAYTSP010000021.1:0-8009 GCA_964440505.1 uncultured Nitrospinaceae bacterium | reverse complement strand
GCCCAATGCCTGACCGCCGCCTCCATGGCCGCCTTCATGGGCCCCAGCGGATATTCGGGGTGGTAATAACGACTCCCAAGACTCGAGATGAACACGACGGCCCCGCCCCGGCGCGTGAGCAGCGGAAGCGCCCCCTGCATGCAGAAGACGTTGCCCAGAAAATTCGTCTCCACCAGGAGCTTGAGGTCGCGCTCCAACAGCTTTTCCCACGGCTTGAAGGGCGCGCGCGCCGCGTTCAGGATGAGGGCGTCGAGTCGCCCGAACTCCTCTTCCACCTGCGCGAACATAGCCTTGACGGCGTCTTTTTTCGAAATGTCCGCAGGGATGGCGACCGCCCGTCCACCACCGGCTTCGGCCTCCCGGCAAAGCTCGTCCGCCATTTGGGCGGAGCGGCCCTTCCCGTCCCTGTGATTCAATGCCAGATGCGCGCCTTCTCTCGCGAAGCGCCTCGCAATCGCCGCGCCGATGCCGCGCGAACCACCCGTCACCAGAACCACCTTGTCCTTCATATCCGCCGATTCGGGGGCATTCATGACTCATCCCTCAGGCTAAAACGCATTCGGTCCGCTCCTGCCTCGGTCCGCCCGGAACAGGCGGGAAATCGCCTCCCTCCGGCGGAAAGCACCGCAGGCTCACGGGCTGAAAATTTATATCCCACGGACGCGCCTCCATCAAACGCCGCACGAGAATGCCCGAAATAAAGGATTGAATCCCCATCCGAGACCTCATACAATGCATACCTTCCTTTTACTTAAGAGTCATCAAGCGGCACAGGGGGGACAATCAAATGGAACATCTCGACATCCAGGAAACGCCGAAGCTGAGAGACCCCGCGCTCCTCATGGCTTTCGCGGGCTGGAACGACGCCAGCAGCGCCGCCACGACCGCCGCGAGTTTCATCACCGAGAAAATGGGGGGGTTGGAATTCGCCCAAATCAATTCCGACCCGTTCTACAATTTTCAGGACATGCGGCCCCACGTCAGCCTCGACGAGAACAGCCGCCGAAAGATCACCTGGCCCTCGAACACGTTCTACGCATGCGAGACGCCGAATCTCGAACACGACGTGGTGGTGTTCCTGGGCGTGGAGCCTCACCTGCAGTGGGGACGCTTTTCCAAAATCATTCTGTCCATAGTGCGCGAATGCCGGGTGAGGATGGCCGTGACGGTGGGCGCCCTGCTCGCCGACGTCTACCACAGAAACAGGGTACGGATAACCGGAACCTCCACGAACCCCGATCTGGCATCTCAACTGGGCCTCAAAGCCTCGCGCTATGAGGGTCCCACCGGAATCGTCGGCGTGCTGAACAATCTGTTCCGAGACGAAAACCTGCCCGCCGTCAGCGTCTGGGCGAACGTGCCCCACTACGTGAACGTGACGCCCAACCCGAAAGCGGCGCTCGCCCTCGTGGAGCGGCTCAGCGAGTTTCTCTCCTATCCCCTCAATCTCTCCGAACTCGAGGCGGGCGCGCATGAATTCGAGGAGAAGGTCGATGAAGCGCTGGAGAAAAACAAGTCGGTGCGAGACTACGTGGAGCAACTCAAGCTCAGAGATGACGGCTTCGATGAAGAACCCCAGCCGGGCGAACTTCCCTCGGGAGATGATTTGGCCAGGGAACTGGAGCGCTTCCTGAGAAACCGGGGCGCCGATGAGGATGCGCCCGAGGAGAACTAGCAACACATTTCAGCCCGGCACGCGCGTTGCCACAAGCCACCGCCATGAAAATCACGGGGCTGCGCCGATTCGGCTCCCGACGCCGAACGCGCCTAAGGGGACCTCCAGCGATTCAGGACGGCCTCTTTCACCAGATTCCTGAGACTCACCGCATCCACCGGCTTGGGCAGGCAATGCGCCGCGCCCATGTCCAGAATGCGCCTGCGCCCTTCCCCGTCGCCGCCGTCGAACGCCAGGACGACCGTTTCGCCGCCGGCTTCGCTCTGCTTGATCTGGCGGCACACCTCGAAACCATCGACACTTGAATGATTCAGGTCGAGTATCACCACATCCGGATGCGAGGTCGAATAAAGGACGCCTGCCCGGAACCCGTCGCGCGCCACCTGGATTTCATAGCCCGGCTCACCGGACAAGAGCGCTTCTCTGAGAGAATCGGCGAGGTTCCGGTCGCCATTCACGATGAGCACCCGGGGAACTCCCCTCCTCTCCGGGAAAGGATGGGGTATGTTGCGCGATTCCAGAAAGGCGAGAAGCGCCACCTTTTTCACCCTCCTGTGGCCCCCGGGCGTTCGGTATGCGCGCAGCCAGCCCTTGTCAATCCAGTTTTGAATCGTAACCGGCGTAACGTCGCAAATTTCAGCAACTTCGAACGTGGTGAACACCTTTTTCCTGGACAATTTCTCCGTGCTGGACAATAGCCGCCCCCATTGTGGCTAAGAATATGATGTCGTATTCGCCTTTACGTGTATGATTTGTGCGAAAAATGTTGCAAGTGATTTTCTCGCACATTGCTCCCTGCATTTCAACCAAGGCCGGAAATACAGGGGATATGAAAACGAGCCCCGGGCGGGATGAGGTTCGAGAGCGTTGAATTTCAAGAGACCCGGCGTATATTCTGGACCCATCGACGACATATCGTGGAAACGAGGCAGTGGCAGCCTGGAGAAAGTGAAATGACCCCACGGGATGAGCGAAAATGAGAGCCGTTGTCCAGCGCGTGAGTGAGGCCCGCGTCCGGGTGGATTCGGAGGTGGTCGGAGAAATCCGGGCCGGACTCCTCGTGTTTCTGGGGATCGGGCGAGAGGATACTGAAAAAGACGTCGATTTCCTCGCCGGGAAGATATCGAACCTGAGAATCTTCCCCGACGAGGCCCAGAAAATGAACCTCTCGCTTTTAGACTCTGGCGGAGCCATGCTCGTCGTCAGCCAGTTCACCCTGCACGGCGACTGCCGAAAGGGGAGGCGTCCCGCATTCATCGCCGCGGCCCCGCCCGAGCAGGCGGAACCACTGTATGAGCGGTTCATCGCGCATGTCGAAAAACTCGGGCTCCGCGTCGCGGCGGGCCGCTTCGGCGCGATGATGGAGGTGGAACTCGTGAACGACGGCCCGGTCACACTGCTGCTCGACTCAAAGGGCGCATTCTAGTGGCTCTCAGGGCGGGAGACGTTCCGCTTCTCAAGGAAAAACTCGACGCGCTCGCCCGCACCTATCACCACGCCTACCTCGCCACCGACCCGCTCGGCATCGCGCACGCCTACCGGGGGGCGCGGGACCGCGAGGTCGCGGCGTTTCTGAGCGCATCGCTGGCCTTCGGCAACGCCGCCGCCATACGGATGAGCGTCAAGCGCATCATGGAGCGGCTCGGCCCCCGGCCGGCCGCCGCGCTGCGCCGCTGCCGCCCCGAGGAAAGCGCGCGCCTCTTCGGTGGCCTCTACCACCGGTGGGTGGGGCCCGAGGCCATCGGACTTTTCGCCCAGGCGACCGGGGCCGCGCTCAGGAGCGAGGGATCCCTCGAAGCCCTTTTTCTCAAAGGCTATTGCGCGGAAGAGGACACCTTAAACGGGGCGCTCATCAGATTCAGGGAACGCCTGCTGGGCTTCCTGCCCGAGGCTCCCGCGAACGCAAAGGTCGGGCGCGGCATTTCCTATCTCCTCCCGGATCCTGCAAGCGGCAGCGCGTGCAAGCGTCTCCACCTGTTCCTGCGGTGGATGGTGCGGCCCGCCGACGGCCTGGACCTGGGGCTGTGGAAAGAACCTAAAACACACCAGCTCATCATTCCGCTCGACACCCACATCGCGCGCATCGGGCGTCTGCTGGGACTCACCGACAGGAAGACGCCCGACTTGAAAATGGCGCTCGAGATCACCAGAAACCTGAAGCGCATCGACCCGGTCGACCCGGTGCGCTACGATTTCGCCATCTCGCGGATGGGCATCTTGAAGCATTGCCCGAGCAAAAGAGATATCAAACTCTGCGCGGGCTGCCCTCTTCAGGACGCCTGCCGCTACTGGCGGCATCTGCCCCGGCGAAGAAAAGACGCCGCGCTGCAGGCGCGCGGATGAACGTCGGGCGCAGTTGCCGACGCGCAGACCCTGGGATACCTTGCCACCGAGACTGATTCGGGAGATTCATCAAGTGGCGACGAACATAGAACGCATCGCACTGACCGCGTGGGCGGAGGCGCAAAAAAGCCCGCTCGACTTCGCCGGTCTCGCCGTCTGGCTGAAAGAAAGGGGCTTCGAGGTCCATCTCGATCTGGACACGGCGCAAATGGCGGGAGAGGAAACGGGCGCAGCGCGCGAGGAGGTCGTCAAGCGCGCCGATCTGGTCATCGTCTTCGGCGGCGACGGCTCCATGCTGCGCACCGCGCACAACATCGGTGAGGAATCCCCGCTCCTCCTGGGCATCAACACCGGGCATCTGGGCTTTCTGGCCGACGTGCCCCAGGCCGAACTCTACCCGGCCTTGGAGCGGATACTCATCAAGAAGGAGTTTTCCACCGAATCGCGCATGCGGCTCGGCGCGGAGGTCCAGATAAACGGTGGCGCGCCGCCCGCGCTGTCCGATTCGCTGAACGACATCGTGCTCACCACCGGGCCCCTGGCGCGCATGGTCGAATACGAGGTCCAGATGGAAGGCCGGCATCTGGGCTATTTCCGCGCGGACGGCCTCATTGTCGCCACGCCCACCGGCTCCACGGCCTATTCGCTCTCCGCGGGCGGGCCGCTCGTGCTGCCCGATCTGAACGTGATGCTCATCAACCCGATATGCCCGCACACGCTCAGCAACCGGCCCATCGTCGTGCCTGCGGAGACGGAACTGGAAATCACCATCTTCCCGGATACCGAAGCCGAGGGACGCGAGGTTCTGCTCACGCTCGACGGCTTCCCGGGTTGCGAACTCGAAGCGGGCGATTCGGTGAAAATCAGGAAAAGCCGCACCCCCGTGCGTATCATCAGGCCCCGGGGGGCGGATTTCTTTCAGACCTTAAGAGAAAAACTCTTGTGGGAGACCCACCCGCGCGGCGGCCGGAAGACCTGAGAACCCGATGCTCCGCCTCCTCAAGATCACGAACTTCGCCATCATCGACGATCTGGAAATCGCCTTCGGCGCAGGTCTCAACGTCCTCACGGGCGAGACGGGCGCCGGCAAATCCATCATCTTCGACGCTCTGAACTTGACCCTGGGCGCGCGCGCGGGTGGCGACCTCGTTCGCGGGGGGGCGAAAGAGGCGATTGTCGAATCGCTCTTCGAGATACCCGATACCGCGGGCGGCAGTGCCGCCCGCTCCCTGCTCGAAGAAGCGGGCGTGGAGGTGGAAGAAGGCGGCGAACTCATCGTGCGCCGCCGGGTGGCGGAGGCGGGCAGAAGCCGCATCTACCTGAACGGCGTCCTCGGCACGGCGTCGCTGCTCTCCCGGGTGGGCGGGCGCCTCGTGAACATCCACGGCCAGCACGCGCACCAAAGCCTTCTGCGCGCAGCCTCCCACCTGGGGCTTCTGGATGATTTCGCGGGAACGAGCGGGGCGCGAGCCGCACTGGGCGAGACGGTGCGCGAACTGAAATCCGCCGAGGAAAAACTGAACGCGCACCGCGACGGCGTACGCGAGCGCGCCCAGAGGGCAGACCTCCTCCGCTTTCAGGTCGAAGAACTCGAAAAAGCCGCGCTGCGCGGGGACGAACTGGCGGAAATCGAGGCCGAACTCCCGAGGCTCAGGAACGCGGAGCGCCTGATAGAAGGCGCCGCCTCGCTTTATCAGCGGCTATACGAGGCGGAAGGGGCGCTGGTCGAGAAAACGGGGGAAATCCAGCGCGAACTCGAAGGCATGGCCCATCTGGATAAATCCCTGGGTTCCCTTGCAGAGGAAGCCGCATCCGCGCAGGCGCAACTGGAAAGCCTCGCGGATTCGCTTCGCAACTACGCGGGAGGTATCGAGCACGATCCGCAGCGCCTCGAAGCCCTGGAAGCCAGGCGCGCGGCGATTCGCGAGATGATCAGGAAATACGGGGCCGATGAGTCCGAATGCCTCTCCTTTCTTGAGGAGTGCCGGAACAGCCTCGCCGCGATTTCGGATGAAGAGGGAACCGAGGCGCGCCTCGTGGATGCGCGCGATGCGCTCAGGGCCGACCTCGCAAAAGCCGCCTTAGCACTTTCGGAAGAAAGAGCGCGCGCCGCCCAAAGCCTCGATGCGCGCATGGAAGAGGCCCTGAATGAGCTGGGCCTTGCGGGCGCGAAATTCGAGACGCTCATCACGCACTCGGAAGACCCCGAGGGCTTCATCCGCACAGGCGGGCGCGTGGTGGCCGTTCGAGCAGACGGGGTCGACCGCGCCCAGTTCCACTTCTCGCCCAACCCCGGCGAGCCGCCGAAGCCCTTGAGCCGGGTCGCCTCGGGCGGCGAACTCTCGCGGTTGATGCTGGCCCTGGAATCCGTCCTGAGGCGCGCCGACCTCATCCCCACCCTCATCTTCGACGAGGTGGACGCAGGCATCGGCGGGGCCGTCGCCGAGGTGGTGGGCAGAAAATTGAAAGGTGTATCGGCGAGCCACCAGGTGCTCGTCGTCACCCACCTGCCCCAGGTCGCGAGCCTGGGCGATCGCCACTTCCGGGTGGAAAAACACGTCACGGAGGGGCGCACGGCGACGCGCGTCGAAGTTCTTGACGATGATGAGCGCGTGGAGGAGATCGCCCGCATGGGTACGGGCCTCGATATCACCGACGCCGCCAGAGAACACGCGAGAGAGATGCTGGGAAAGGCGGGGTGAGAGAGGGACTCCGGTAGCTGCGCGACCGCCCCTGCGCCGGGCGTTCGCCTCGCAGGGCAGGTGTGCTAGAATGACGACCGCGACTCCATGTTAACGAACAGGAGAACGCCGAAATGAACGACATCCGATTCGACACGCTGAAAGCCGCCCGCGATCTGAAAGCCGCCGGTCTGGAGGAAGCCCACGCCGAAGCCATTGTTGCGACGATGGGCCGCGCCATGAGCGAGAACCTGGCCACCAAGACCGACATCAAGACCATCGGACAAGACATCAAGGCCCTCGAGCAGGCAACCAGGGCCGACATCAAGACCCTCGAACAGGCCCTCAAGGCCGACCTAACGGCCCTAGAACTGGCCACCAGAGCCGACATCAAGGCCCTCGAACAGGCCACCGATACCAAACTCACGGCCCTCGAACACCGGGTTACGGTCCGGCTCGGCGGACTGACCGTGGCCGGCGTCGCATTCCTCGCCACCCTCATCAAGCTGTTCTGACCGCCGCACGAAGAAGCGCGGCGCGCGCGGCGAGGTTTTATACGACGATGAGCGCGTGGAAGAGACCGCCCACATGGGATCGGGCATCGATATCACCGACGCGGCCAGAGAACACGCGAGAGAGATGCTCGAAAAGGCGGGGTTAGGAGGGCGGGCGACGTAATGCGCCTCGAAATCACTCCCCCTTGCGGAGCAATTACCCGATCCCGCTTCCGGTGCGGTGGATGAGTTCTTTCAGCGCGGCCATGTTTTCGGCATGTCGCCTTTCCAAAGCCGCCATCGTTTCCACGTGAGCCGCCATCGTTTCTTCGTGAGCCGCCATCGTTTCCGCGTGCCGTGATTCCATGGCTGTCATGGTTTCTGCGTGCAACTGCTCACGCGCGCGCGAGGCCGCCTGCATCTGCCGGAGTCCGCTGAAGATCAGCAGGCATTGCGCGCCGCCGACGCCAAGCGCCACGACGGGCCCGGCGGCCGTGGCAAGCAACATGTAGAACTGGTAATCCGTCATCTTTCGCCCCACCTTTCAGAATAGAAATTCAGATGGGTCTTTGAACGTCCTCGCGCCGCTTCATGATACCACCTCCCCGCGCGCGCCTCCAAATCACCGGGCACTCCCGGAGGAAACCTCTGCAGCGGATGGAAGTGATGGTGGACGACCACGGGGGCTGTCCCTACAAGAAGCTGTGTGGTTTTGTTCGTCATTCCGGCGAAAGCCGGAATCCATTTTTTGCTTTTGATTTCTACTATCTGATTGGTTCCCGCCAATGACGAGGAGATGAAAAGCCGGAGTATTGC
>CAYTSP010000020.1:0-10249 GCA_964440505.1 uncultured Nitrospinaceae bacterium | reverse complement strand
AATCTCCGGCGTCACCCGATCCGCGTATCTCTCCAGACGCTCGCCGTGTATCATCAGCGCCTCGTATTTGAAGATCGTGTTGGCGAGTTCTTCGAGTTCTTCCGCGCGGGGAGGCGGCATCGGGACGAGACGCGCGCCCCTGCGCTCGAGGGCCTCGCATGCTTCCCCGAAAGCCGTTTTCATCTCCCTGGAAACGCCGCTGAGCGCCGCCCCTTCGAGAACGCCCACGCGCATGCCCTCGATGCTTTCTCCCAGCGTTTGGGTGTAATCGGGGGCGGGCCGCGAGCTCGCGCTCGCGTCCTGGGGGTCCGCGCCCGCGATGGCGGAGAGCACCAGCGCGTTGTCCGCCACCGTTCGCGTGAGCGGGCCGAAGGTGTCGAGCGTCCAGGAGAGCGGCATCCCCCCATGCCGGCTCACGCGGCCGTTCGTGGGCTTGAGGCCCACGACGCCGCAAAACGCCGCCGGCAGGCGGATGGAGCCGCCCGTATCCGTGCCGATAGCGGCCAGCGCCATCCCCCCGGCCACCGCGCATCCCGACCCGCTGCTCGAACCGCCCGTAACGTGGCCCTGCTTCCAGGGATTTTGCGGGTCACCGAAATGTTTGTTGCGCCCCGTCGGCCCCATGGCGAGTTCCGCCATGTTGAGTTTCCCCATGTTGACGGCGCCGGCTTCATCGAGGCGCTTCCAGACGCTCGATATCGAATCGGGAGGCGGATCGTCGTCGAACATCACGCTGCCGCAAGTGGTGGGGGTTCCCGGAATGTAGCAGAGGTCCTTGTAGGCCACGGGGACCCCGTCGAGCGGGCCGATTTCATCGCCGAAGCGGAACCTTCGCTCTGATTCCCGCGCCTCCCTGCGCAACTCTCTTTCGCTGACGTGCAAATAGGCCCTCAGGTGGAGATTCCATTTTTTGATGAGGGCGAGGGCGTCTTCGGCGATTTCGACGGGTGAGACTTCACCGGCGCGGTAGGCGTCCCGCAGCGCCGTTATCGTCCAGTCGGTCATCGGCGGATTCCGGGGAAGAGGGGTTGCCCAAAAAGCCTCCCCGCCGAGGGAGATAGCAGAAAGCCCCCCTGAGGAGGGATTGTTGAATAACCCCGATGAACGAGGGTTTGACGTAAACGGATAGGAAAAAGTTTTTGTAGGAGCCGCATACATGTGGCCCTTGTCGTGGCTGAAAAAACTTGGGTCGCATATATGCGACCCCTACACATAAATAAATTTCCCTTCTCCGGTTTTTTCAACAACCCCTGACAAGGGGGGGTAAGAAAGCCCCGATGGAAGAGCGTTTGTGTCCTCTGTAGTGACAGCCCCTCCTCGGGGCTGTCCCACAGACCTGCGTGTCCGCCCGGAAGGCGTAGTTCGCATATCGAACGGATACCAGGGGCCGGAACGCCAACGGGGAGAAAACCTTCAAGAAGAGCCGCTCCAGCAACTGGGCGGACACGCAGGTCCGCCCCTACGGGAAACCCCTTCCTTGCTTCCGGGGACTTTTCCAACAACCCCAGGAGCGGGGCCGGGCGGATCATCCGCTTCCCGGGTAGCCGGGCGCCTGGAGGACGCGCGTCATCTGGTCCTGATGGAGATAATCGTGCGTGCCGGAATAGACGATGCGGTCGTAAATGTTAAGATCGCCGTAGCGGAAATGTTCATGCATGTAGCGGCTCATGTCGGTGCCCCGGTAAGGAAGCATCATCTGGTGAACCGCCTCCCTGTTGGGCAGGAGCTTGGCGATCATCTCGCGGAAATCGCCTTCGCCCTTAGGCTGCAGAAAATCGGGCGCCGGCACATAACCCTGCTCCCTGCGCCTGAGCGACTCCCGGCTCATCTTCTGCGGATTCTCGGGCGCCGTATCCCACGAGCCGGACTCCGCCGCCTCCGCAAGCCTCTTCTCGATGAAGCGCGCGTAATAATTGTCCGTCAACAGGATGTGTTCGAGATTCTGGTGCAGGGACCATTCCCCGTCGGGGGGGCGCCAGTGCACGTGGGAGGTGTCGATGCCCTCCAGAAAAGAGATCAGGTTTTTTCTGTCTTTGAAAGCGGAATCGAAGGCCTCATCGAACATCTCTTCTGGAGTCATTTTCAGTATCCTTCACGTCGCGGCGGGCGAGGGATTGTGAATCTCATGGGAGGCTTTTGCGATGAATTTCAGGAATCCCTCACTGCGCCGGGAGAGCGCACCTCGATGTTCAGCCATTCCTCCCAGAGTTTGATGAGCGAGGCGTATTCTTCGGCCCCGTATCCTTTCTGAATCGCCATTTCGTAGACGTGGTGCGCAGCACTTGCGATGAAGGTGGGAACGCGCAGTTCGCGGGCCAGCTCGAGGCAAAGGTCGGAATCTTTCGTCGCGAGGTCGGTCGTCATCCCGGGCGTGAACTCCCCCGGCAGGATGTGCTTTCTGAGCCTGTCCTCCACCTGGCGGCTGCGGCCCGAACTGACGGAGATGACGTCGCAGAGCAAACCGGGGTCGGCGCCCGCCGCGACGCCCAGGGCCATGGCCTCGGTCAGCGCCGCGAGGTTCACGTGCGAGAGCATGTTGTTCACGACCTTGAACAACATGCCCATGCCCGATGCGCCGCAATGAAAGATGTTTTTTCCGAAATGCGAGAGAAGGGGCTCGAGCCTCTCGAATCCCGCCTCGCCGCCGCCCACCATCAGCGTGAGGGTGCCCGCCTTGGCCCCCTGCACGCCGCCGCTCACGGCGGCATCCATCAACTCCGCCCCTTGCGCGCGCACCTTGGGGGCCAGTTCCTTGATGAGGGAAGGGGAGACGGTGCTCGTCTCCGCCAGCAGCGCGCCTTCGCGCGCGCCCGCCAGGATTCCCTCCTCACCCAGAATCACCTCGCGCGATATGTTCGGGTGCGGCAAGGACGTGAAAATGACCTCCGAGCGGGAAGCGACGTCCGCCGGGCTGCGCCCCGCGCGCGCCCCCTTGTTCCCGGCCTCGAGTGTGGCTTCCTCTCGAACGTCGTACGCGGTCACCTCATGACCGGCTCTGATGAGATGGGCGCAAATCTCGCTTCCCATCCTGCCCAGGCCGATAAAACCAAGCTCCACCTTTCGCCTCCTCGCCGGATGCGCTGTCCGTCCTTCGATAATGAATAAAAATGGTCGGGGCGAGAGGATTTGAACCTCCGACCCCCTGAACCCCATTCAGGTGCGCTACCAGACTGCGCTACGCCCCGACCGAAAGAAATGTTCCGCGCAAAAGGCCCGGGCGCGACAGGGCAGTTGGTCCGGACCGCGCCGGGTTTTCGGCGAAAGAAATATCACAGGCCATTTAGTAAGGCTTAAGCGTTGCTTTCGTCAAGGGCTTCGCGTTATCGAGGCCGGGGAAATGAATTTGTCTCGATAACGGCGTTTGGAAGGAGCGGGGGAAATTCCGGGAAGGGGAAGGGGAGAGAAGAGACTGGGAATACGGTCGCCTCTGTATAGCGTGGCGACCCGGTGGCCTCCCGTCTTTGAAACCGTCGTGCGCGTCATTTCGCGCAACGGGACGGCCTGACCCCCGACCAGCAGGCGCATTCGTCCTTTCTTGAGAATCACGGTGGTGAAGTGTCTATAGGCCTTCAGGGCGAATTCCACTCCCTTGCCGCGCACCACTCCCGCAGGCGTCATGACGCTCAGGCTCAGCCCGCAGGAAGCTTCATAGCACCTCACCACGCCCCTGTTCAGTTTCGCCGTATACGCGCCGCCCCGCTTCATGCCCACCAACTCGAAGGACGAGTTCGGCTCCAGCACGAGCCGGCAACCCGGGCGGCGTCGGAAATGAACGAGCGCCCTCGAACTCGCGCTCGTGACGATGTGATCGCCCGGGAGCATCGCACGCCTGCCTCTCAGCGAAACTTTTTTTCCGCGCGGGAATACGATGTGGGGGAGACCGGATATCGCTCTCATTTCGACGAGGGCTTTGTTTTCCGCGACAGCGGATGAAACCATGCACAGGGGAAACAGATGAACCCCAAGAATCAGGATCTTGAGTCTGGTCATGTCATCCCCGTGGAGTAGCGGCTAAGCGGCAGACCTCACAGAATTTTGTAAAGGATTTCCGGGGAGTTTGCAAGCCCCCTAACTAACGGAAATATAACCCCATCCCCAGTTCCTGACCAGAGGGGGGTGCTGAAAAGTCCTTCTTGCCTGGGATTCACCCTTGCAGGCGCGACTGTGGAGTTTGCCCTTGCACAACATAGCTCACCGACGAGGGAGAAAAATCACTCCTCCCTTGTCGGGGTTGTTGAAAAAGTCTTCCTCGCTCGGAATTGGCCACCGCCGTCACTCCGAAATTCAGCGACCCGCTACGGGCCACCACCCTCGTGTAGGGGACGCATATATGCGTCCCTGCTTTTCACCGTTAGAACATGGGTCGCATGATATGTCGGACATATATGTCCGACCTACACATCCCCTCGTATGGCGACCGTAGGGGCGGTTCGCGAACTGTGGGACAACCCCGAGGAGGGATTGTCACTACAAAACCATCGTTCCCCCACCGCTTCAGAGGACTTTTTCAACACCCCTGACAAGGGGGACAGGGGTTCAATGGGGGTAGAGACGATTCCCCGCCTGGGCCGCTTACCTGGTTCGCTCGATGAGCGCGCGCAGGGCCATGCGGCTTTCCGCCTGCTCGTCGATGAGTTCACGAAGGGCCATGCGGCTCTCCGCCTGCCCGTCGATGAGCGCGCGCAGGGCGGCCATCGACTCGTCGTGCCTGCGTTCGGAGTCGACCATCGACTTGTCGTGCTTGGCCATCGCTTCATCGTGCTTGCGCTGGGAATCGTCGGCGCGCCTGTCGGCGCCCCGGCCCATCTCGCGGATGCCGTAGTAGATCAGCGCAAGGCCGCCGTAGGAGGCGATGAGGTTCAAGTAGGCGGCGATGAGGTTGAGGTGTTCGTACGTCGTCATGCGTATCTCCCCGGAGTCGGGTCGATCGGAATCCTCGCGTACGCCCGCCACTGTAAAAAAGAAGCCGCGCTTCGTCAAACGCGACCGGGGAGGGGTTGTTGAAAAAGCCCCGCAATTACCGATATGACGGCGACGGGATATCGCCTTGCCGGAGAGAGTGTAGGGGTCGCATATATGCGACCCGTATGCCACGAACGGGGAGGGCCGCATATATGCGGCCCCTACAACAGAAACGGCAATGACGCCGGAATGACGACGGTGGTCGATTCCGACCAATGAGGCCTTTTTCAACAGCCCCGGGGAGGGAGCGTTCGCTGCCCCGACGAGGGGTTTTTGGACAAGCCTAGATGAGCGGGCTGCGCCGCGTCGTGATGACGCCGGTCCTCATGCCCGCCGTATGCAAACCGCCCCTCAGGCGGCCATGTTCGATCTTCATGCACCTGTCCATGACGACGAGAAGCCCTGCCTCTTGCGCACGAGCCGCCTCGGCTTCGTTCACCACTTCGAATTGCAGCCAGAGGGATTTCGCGCCGACACGTATCGCCTCATCAACCACCTCTGAAATTTCATCCGGTTTCCGGAACACGTCCACAACGTCGGGAGGATCGGGAATCGAAACGACGTCGGGGTAGGATTTTTGGCCCAGTATCCGCTCGTATCTCGGGTTCACCGGGATTACTTCGTAACCCATCCTCTGAAGGTAATACCCGACGAAATAGCTGGGTCTGGATTCGTTCGCCGAAAGCCCCACCATCGCCACGCGGCGGTGGTTCCGCAGGATGCGACGAATCGTGCGCGGGTTCTGATATGCGGGAAATTTCGTCATGCGCTCGCCGTCGCCGCATCGAGGGCCTGGTCGAGGTCCCAGAGAATGTCGTCGATATGTTCGAGGCCTACCGATATCCGGATGAGGTCGGGCGTGATGTTTCCCGCCCTCAGGTCCTCCTCGCTCAACTGGGCGTGCGTCGTGGAAGCGGGGTGGATGATGAGGCTCTTGGCGTCGCCGACGTTCGCCAGGTGACTGTGCAGTTGAAGGGCGTTGATGAAGCGAACGGCCGCCTCGAATCCGCCCCGGACGCCGAAGGAAAAAACGGCGCCCTGTCCGTTCGGCAGATACTTTTGCGCTTTTTCATGCTCGGGGCTGTCCGTCAGTCCCGGGTAGCTTACGAAACTGATGCGCGCATCCTGCGCGAGATACTCGGCCACCTTCTGCGCGTTCTCGCAATGCCGCTCCATGCGCAGGCTCAGGGTTTCCAGCCCATGGGCTAACAAAAAACCGTTGAACGGGCTCAGGCACGACCCGATGTCGCGCAGGCTCTCCGCGCGCGCCTTCATGAGGTAGCCCAACTCACCGAAGGTCTCGAAGAAGCGCAGCCCGTGATAGCCCGGCGAGGGGTCGACCATGCCGGGGAACTTCCCGTTCGCCCAGTCGAAGCGGCCCGAGTCCACGATGACGCCGCCGATGCTCGTGCCGTGCCCGTCGATGAATTTCGTGGCCGAATGCAGAACGATGTCCGCCCCCCATTCGATGGGGCGGCAGAGGTAGGGAGTCGCAAAGGTGTTGTCCACGACGAGGGGAACGCCCGCATCGTTTGCAATTTTCGCGAGGTCTTCCAAATCGGCGATGTTGGTGGCCGGATTCCCAATCGTCTCGCAGTAGATGACGCGCGTTTTCTCCGTCACCGCGGCCCCAAAGTCCTCCGGTCGCGTCGGGTCGACGAATGTCGTATTGATTCCGAGTTTTCGGAGCGTGATGTCGAACTGCGTGTAGGTGCCCCCGTAAAGGGCGGCGGAGGAAACGATTTCATCCCCCGGGTTCGTCAGGGTGAACAGCGCGATGAACTGGGCGGCCTGGCCCGAGGCCGTCGCCAGCGCGCCGATGCCTCCCTCCAGGGCGGCGATGCGCTCCTCGAAGACGCTCGTGGTGGGGTTTCCGATGCGCGTGTAGACGTATCCGTAATCCTGCAGGGCGAACAGGCCCGCGGCATGTTCGTCGTCGTCGAAAACGAAACCGGTGGACTGGTAGATGGGCACCGCACGCGCGCCGGTGGCGGGGTCGGGCCGCGCGCCCGCATGGAGGGCGTTGGTGTCGAAGTGAAACGCTCTCGGAGCCGTTTCCTCGGTCCTGGGATCCTCGTTCATGTGCACTCCTCGAAAAATGGCTTGGTTCCGGTTTTGTAGTCTCTAAAATCCATTAAAGCAAGCAACGGCCCCGAAGGAAAGGCCACATCAGGGGGATTGCTGATAAGGCCTTGATTCCGTGAATCGGCATATGCAGCCGACAGGGGAGGAAGGAAACGACACTCGCTCCTTGAGGGGATTGTTGAAAAAGCCGGCATGGGATCCCTGCAAGCAGAGGGTTTGCAGGGACAGGCCCCCGTGCCTGTCCTGATGAGGGATTCCCTCCTCTTCAATCGAGATTACTCACCGTCATTCCGGCGAAAGCCGGAATCCAGGGACTTTGCTTTTGTTTTTTATTTCTTCTGTATTCCCGCCAGTGAGCGGGAGATGAAAAACCGGAACGTCGCCATCCTCCTCGGCTCTGGATTCCGGCATTCGCCGGAATGACGGCGCTGGCCAATTCCGAGCGAGATGGGCTTTTCAACAACCCTCGCAGGGGCCGCTTGCGAACGGCCAAGGTCGCAGCCACGGACAGGCGCAGAGATTTGTCCGCTACGGTCACCGTTCGAGGGGGGATGTGCAAGGGTTGCCGGTCGGGATTGACCCACCACGCGGCATCGGGCTTCGCGGAACGCTTGACACCCTCATTCCGAGCAAACACCCCGAACCCTCATCCTGAGTAGGCGCGCAAGCGCCATATCGAAGGATGGGGGGGGGAATTTCGGCCCTTCGATACGCCGCCTCCGGCGGCTACTCAGGGTGAGGCGGAACGGCGATTGCGCAGGACGAAGAGGGGGGATTGCTCGGCATCGGGCTCCCCTCCCAAGTTGGCGAATACTCGGCGGGGCGTTGATTTTACCTCCCCGGCTACACCATAATCCTTTACTGTAATGACGCGCCCGTCCCGAACGCCTATGAAAAGCCATGGCTCGAATACTTCTTTGCAACGATGACGGCATCGATTCGGAGGGATTAAAGGCCCTGTACGCGGCCCTCGCCCCGCTGGGGGAGTTGCTCGTCGTGGCGCCGGACAGGGAGCAGAGCGCCGCGGGACACTCATTGAGCCTGCACCGCCCCCTGCGAATCAACGAACTGGAGCACAACTGGTTCGCCGTGGACGGCACGCCCACCGACTGCGTCAACCTCGCCTTGAACGGCCTGTTCAAGAACGAGCACCCCGATATGCTCGTCTCCGGCATCAACCGTGGCGGAAACCTGGGCGACGACATCACCTATTCGGGAACCGTGGCCGCCGCCATGGAGGCTACGCTCCTGGGGCTGCCGGCGGTGGCGGTCTCCCTCGCCCACGAGGACGGGGAGACGCTCTCCTACGAGTTGGCGAAAAAAGTTGCGCGCGCCGGCGCGAGGGAAGTATTATCCCGGGGGCTGGAGCCGGGCGTTCTGCTGAACATCAACGTTCCGAACATTTCTCCACAAAAATGCCGGGGGGAGAGAATCACCCGGCAGGGCAAACGTATTTACGAGGAAGCCATCGTTGAGAAAATCGACCCGCGCGGACGCGAGTATTACTGGATAGGGGGAGGCAGCCTCCACTGGAAGGATGAGCCCGACACGGACTTCGAGGCGGTTTCGAACCACCAGGTCTCCATCACGCCCCTGCGGCTCGACCTGACGGACTATGACGCGATGAAAGGGCTGGAATCTTGGCGTTTTCATTAAACGGAAGAAAGGAAAATCGCCGGCGCCGCGCTCGCGACGAGATGGTGGACAAGCAAATCATCGCCCGCGGAATCGCGGACGCCCGCGTCATAGAGGCCTTGCGCGAGGTGCCGAGGCATCATTTCGCGCCCGAGATATTTCTCGAAACCGCCTATGCAGACAAGGCGCTGCCCATCGGACACGGGCAAACGATCTCCCAACCCTACATGGTGGCCGCCGCGCTCGAGGCCCTGGAACTCAAAGGCGGGGAGAAGGTGCTTGAGATCGGGGCGGGTTCGGGTTACCTTACCGCGCTCCTCGGGAGGCTCGCGGGCTCCGTCCGCGCGATCGAGCGGGTGCCCGAACTGGCGTTGAGAGCCAGGGAGCGGCTTGATTCTTTCGGCCTGACGAATTATATGCTCTGGACGGCGGACGGCACCTACGGCTGGCCGGAGGAGGCGCCCTTCGACGCCATCGTGAGCGCGGCGTCCGCGCCTCGTGTACCGGAGCCATGGATGCAGCAGGTCGCTCCCGGCGGGCGCATCGTCATGCCCCTGGGCGAGGGGGAGAAGCAGACCCTCGTTCGGTTCCGCGCCTCCGGAACGGGTGAAGTGCTCCCGCCCGAGGAATTGGTGAACTGTGTTTTTGTGAAACTGGTCGGAAAGTACGGCTGGGAGAAGCCTTGAGCGTCGGTGAATCCGCCGTCTCAGGCCCAGTGTCGGGGCGTAGCGCAGCCTGGTAGCGCGCCTGCTTCGGGAGCAGGAGGTCGGAGGTTCAAATCCTCTCGCCCCGACCATTTCATTTTGCTCGACATAGACAGCTTTCCGGATTTGTTGCGCTTTACCCTTCAGCGGGCCTGACTCGCGGATTATCAGGCCGCGAACCATACCTCACGAAACACTTTAAGCCCCTCAATTGATCAGCATAATTAAAATTAATTTATCCCAATTATTTCAATATATAAGATATTTATTTCATAAAATACTTCAGCATGGTTCTTTGCGCCAACTCACAGGAGACTCTGTGCGCATCGCGAACCAGAAATAGCCTCGACCCTGCAGTCTTTCGGTGGTGGAGTTGTTGAAAAAGTCTTGGTGAGCGAAAGGTTCGATGCTGCCAACGAAAAGAAGGACGACTTCCTCACCGATCGGGAACGCGAGGTTCTTGTTCTTGTGCAGGGGACGCTCCTCTCGACTGGAAAACCAACCCCCTGTTCCCCCTTATGGGGGCTATTGAAAAAGCCCTATCCGAGAGGATTTGCGTTTGTTGTAGGGACAGGTCGCGACCTGTCCCTACGGATCCGATTCAAAACGCAGGAGATGTGTAGGGGCGGCCCCCGTGGCCGCCTGCATCGAATATGTCTATCCCCGTTGTTGCGCTTCGCATGGACAGGCACGGGGCCTGTCCCTACAGCCCTTGCAGCTTAGCTCGTCATACCGGCGCATGCCGGAATCCAAGGACTTTGCTTTTGTATTTGTTTTTTCGCTTTTTCGTTTTTCCTGGTCGCCCTGCGATTTGGTATCCCCGTCTGCTCTGGATTCCGGCTTTCGCCGGAATGACGGTGAAC
>CAYTSP010000019.1:0-4033 GCA_964440505.1 uncultured Nitrospinaceae bacterium | reverse complement strand
TTTGTAGGGGCGGACCCGTGTGTCCGCCCGCACTCCCTTCCCCTCGATTCCCCCTTGGTGGCGCTCCCCGAAATCTGCTACAAATACCAAAAACACCTTTGCCGGATTTATTGCGAACCCCGAATGAGGAGACCGAGATGTCGAGAATCACGCCGGTGCCCGATGACGCCGCGGGCGATCACGAACCGCTCTTTGAACAATCGAGGGAAAGGTGGGGCACGGTGCCCAGCTTCTACCGCGCCCTGGCCCATTCGCCCGAAGCCCTGCGCCACATCATGAGCCTCACCGTGGCCCTGAGGAGCCAGTGGCGGGCCGAGCCGGACAGGATGCGCCTGATGCAGCTTGCGATCCTGACGCCCTCGCTTATCAACGACTGCGAGATATGAACGAACCACAACGTAAAGCTTGGTCAAGCTGCCGGTCTGAATGACGAACATGTCGCGTTGATAGTCGATGGATGGGAAGACAGCGAGCTTTTCGATGAGCGGGAAAAGGCGGTGATCCGCTGGGCGACCGCCCTCACGCGGAACACGGCCGCCGCAGACGACGCCTGTTTCGCGCCGCTCAGGGAGTTTTTCAGCGAAAAGGACATCGTGGAACTCACGTTGTTCACCTGCCTGTTCAACGCCTGGAACCGCCTGCAGGACGGCCTCCACAACCCCGTGGAGCCGCCCGACGACATCATCGGCTGGAAGGAATGGGAAGAAGTCGCGCAGGTGCCGGGATAGGTGGGGCGGGGAGCGACGGTTTCGTAGGGGCGGACCTGTGTGTCCGCCCATTTTGAAAACCAACCCATCAAAAAAAGCGAATCAGGCAAATAGATGAGCAGGGCGGACACACAGGTCCGCCCCTACAGAATCCCGCATTTATTGTTGGGGATTCGATACTATAGGGACAGGTCGCGACCTGTCCCTACGGTCTTTTCAATGAAAGGAAAACCGTGGACTTAGGCATCAAGGGAAAAACGGCCCTGGTGACGGGCGGCAGCCGGGGCATCGGCAAGGAGACGGCGAGGCGCTTTCTGGAAGAGGGAGTCCGCGTCTTCACCTGCGCGAGAAACGAGGAGACGCTCGCCGAGACTTGCGCGCAATTGGCCGAGGAAACAGGAGGCGAAATCGGCTTCGCCGTGGCGGACACCTCGAACGCAGCCGAACTCCCGCCCCTTGTCGGGAAAGCACAGGAAAAACTCGGCTCCATCGACATTCTGGTGAACAACGCGGGCACCATGAGTTCCGGTAGGTTCGAGGCGCTGGACGACGCAGCTCTCCAGAAACAACTCGACACCAAGCTGTTCGGTTTTCTGCGCCTCATCCGCCTGGTGGAGCCCGGGATGCGCGCGAAGGGGTGGGGCCGCATCGTGAACATGATCGGCGGCGCGGGAAAAGAGCCCGACCCCTACATGTTCGGGAGCGGCATGACGAACAGCGCGCTCCTGAACATGACGAAATCGCTTTCGACCGAATTCGGCGAGGCGGGCATCCACGTGAATGCCGTGTGTCCCGGCTGGGTGGATACCGCGCTCTGGCGTATGAACGCCCGGGGCCTTGCCGCCGAACTGGAAGCGGACTCCGAGGAAGAGGCCCGCCGACGCGCGGCGCGCAAGAATGCGCTGGGCCGCTTCGGCAGACCCGAAGAACTCGCCGACGCCATCGTCTTTCTCTGCTCCGAGCGCGCGAGCTACATCACCGGCATTTCATTGAACCTCGACGGCGGCAGGCTGAAGTCGCTGTGGTGAGTCAATCGCGATCGAAGGGGGAGCGATTGCTCGGCTTGAGATTTTGCTCGTCATTCCGGCGCATGCCGGAATCCAGAACCGATCAGAGAAGCCAGGGGCTTGGAATCATGCCACTCGCGCTTGGTCACCACATTCTAGCCTTTCTTCCACTTCCGTCCGCCTGGATTCCGGCATGCGCCGGAATGACGAGCACTCTTGGTTTATAGAGAAGGTTCACATATTGCTCTTGCAGAGAGACCAGAATCCAAACCTGCAGGGACAGGTCGCGACCTGTCCCTACGGAGAAACGGAAAGACCCTGTAGGGGCGATCCCCCTGTGGTCGCCCATTCCCGGGCAGGCACGGGGGCCTGTCCCTACGGAGAATCACGACATGCAAACATCACCCCATCGTCGAATCGAGGGCATTCAGAAACTTCACGCCCACGGGTTCGGCGAGCAGGTCGGGCAGCTTCTCTCTGAAATTCTTGTAGTGCGGCTCTTCGCGGTGCGCGTCGAGATCGGCCTGTGATCTCCAGCACTCGATGAAGTGGAACGCGCCCGCCTCGTCCGTCGCCCGGTACAGGTTGTAGAAGATACAGCCCTCCTCGGCGCGCGAGGGCGCGCACATGCCGCCCAAAAGTTCGGCCATCTCGTCTTCTCTTCCAGGCTTGGGCTTCAGCCACGCGATCAGGAATACTCTTTCATCCGCCATTTTCCGCCTCCGGTTTCATGGAATGAAAACTTGATTGTTTAACGCATTCTATCTGTCAGAAAGCCTCCTGACCAGATGATGCCCCGCTCCTCGCCTCACAGGGACATGGGGTGTATATTCCGCCCCATGGTCGAGTGGATATCATCATGGGGAAGTCCCGAGTTTCTCGCCGTGGCGACCTCGTTCAGCTATTCCATCACACTCATATCGGTGCGCCGGGCGATGACGACCGGAAGCCCCCTGATGAGCATCATCGTCCTGAACTCGCTGGTGAGCACAGCAGGGCTGACGACCGCTCTCGTGCTGGGCACGCTGGCCGAGACCAACGCGCGGGCGCTCGGCTGGTTCGCGCTCACGGGCATGGCCGGCCACGGCACGGGGAGCCTCATCTTCTTCTCGGCCATCGAGCGCCTGGGCGTGAGCCGGGCCACGGCGGTCCACTCCTCCGCTCCTCTTTGGGGCGTGGTTTTCGCCGTCATCATTCTGGGGGAGCAGCCGGGAGGATACGTGCTCCTGGGAACCTTGGGCATTGTGGGGGGCGTATTCCTGCTCTCCTGGCCGGGGCGCAAGCGCGCAGGAGGAGGCCGGGGGTGGGCGATACGGCGGGACTACCTGCTGCCGCTATCCTCATCTTTGTGCTATGCGATGGTGCCCGTGTTCGCCAAGCTGGGCCTGGCGGAGCACGAGGCGCCTTACCTGGGGTTCGGCGTGGCGTTCGGCTCGGGCCTTTTGCTCATGCTGGCGGCGAGGCGCATGATGCCCGGAGGCGGGGTCATCAGGGGGAACATGGCGACGGTGAGAGCCCTTCTGGTGGGGCTTCCGTTCAACATCATCGCCGCTTTTCTGATGTGGACGGCCTTCGTGGCGGGCATGGTGTCGAGCGTATTGCCGCTGAGCCGGATGACGCCCCTGTGGGTCATTTTGTTCGGTGTTCTGTTTTTGAGGAAAATAGAGCGCGTGGCGATGAAGACGGTGGTCGCGGCGTGCCTCGTCGTGGCCGGCGGGGTGATGATCACCCTGTTCCGATAGGCGCTGAGTAGAGTCGTATCATCGAGGAGCGGTCAGTCATAAAATGTCGGGTCTTTTCACACAGGCAGGCTGGGGGGAATTGCTGGCGGTAGGGGCGTCCATATCCTACTCGACGTCCCTCATCGCCATCCGCCAGGGGGTGAGGAGCGCGACGCCGATAGCGGGCGTCCTTATTCTAAGTTCGACCGTCTCCGTCCTCGGTCTTATCATCTCGGCCGCCCGGGGCACGCTCTTTGAATCCTCCCTCACGCCCGTCCTGATCTTCATGCTGGGCGGATGCCTGGGGCAGGGCGTGGGGCAGCTCACGAACGCCATCGGCATCGAGAGGATGGGCGTGAGCCGCTCGGTGCCGATTCAATCCTCCACACCCATCTTTTCGGTCACCTTCGCGATGATTTTCCTGGGCGAGCGGCCGGGCGTCGGCGTGGCGATGGGGACGGTTCTGATCGTGGCGGGCGTATGCCTGCTCTCGCTGGGCGAGCGGCGCAGCGGTCAGAGTTTCAAGAGTTTCTTTCAGGGCGGGCTCGTCTATCCGCTCACCTCGTCGCTCTCCTACGCGCTGCTGCCCGTGCTGGCG
>CAYTSP010000018.1:0-3726 GCA_964440505.1 uncultured Nitrospinaceae bacterium | reverse complement strand
GTCCTACGGCGTCTACCAGCGTGTGCGCCTTTGGCGCCTGGGCGGCGGCGAGCTGAGAACCGACAAACCGGTGAAACGCCTCTGGGGCGTCGTGGATGAGCTGGTGCTCCACCGCCGGATGCTGCGGGATACCTACCCCGGCCTCATGCACCTGTTCATCTTTTACGGATTTTTCGCAGAACTCATCGCAACATCGATGATTGCCGTTCAGGAATGGACGGGAATCCACTACCTCAAGGGAAACCTCTACCTGGGCTACTCCCTGCTGAGCGACGGCTTCGGGCTGTTGGGGATCGTCGGCTTACTGATGGCGCTGTGGCGGCGCCTGGTGGTGAAGCCAGAGCGCATGAACTCGGTGCTGGACGACTATCTCGCGCTTTGGCTGCTCCTGCTCGTTTTCGTCCAGGGCTTCGTGGTGGAGGGGCTGCGCATCGCGGCGACGGAGCTAAGAGACAACCCCTCCCTGGCTCCCTGGTCGCCGGGCGGCTACGCGGTCGCCCTGACCCTCCAGGGGCTGAGCGTCGAAACGCTCCGGTTCCTCCACCGCATCAACTGGTGGTTCCACGCCGTCACTGCGTTCGTGCTGCTCGGCTACATGGGATTCGGGAAATTCAACCACATCTGGTACGGCTTGTTGAACACCTTCTGCAGGAACCTCGCGCCCAGCGGCAAGCTGAGCTTCATCGACATCGAGGCGACGATGGAAGCGGACCCCGAGGCCATCGAAACCCTGGGCGTGGAGAAGATCGAGGGATACACCTGGAAGAACCTGCTGGACCTGGATGCCTGCACGAACTGCGGCCGATGCCAGGACGTCTGCCCCGCCTACATGAGCGGGGTGCCGCTCAGCCCCAAAAAGCTGATCCAGGACATGAAGGCGCACCTGAGCGAGGCGGGCACGGCGGCGCTTGCGGAAAACGGCGAGGCGGGCGAGAGGCCGCCCCTGTTCGGCGAGCCAGCGGATGCTCCCGCCGTCCTGGAAGAAGAGCTCTGGGGCTGCCGCACCTGCGGGGCCTGCCAGCAGGAGTGCCCCGTCTTCATCGAGCACATCCCCAAGATGGTGGACATGCGCCGCTACCTGGTGATGATGGAATCGAAGACGAGCGAGGACGCGCGCCAGTTCCTGAAGTCGATGGACGAGCGGCAACACCCCTGGGTGGGCGCGCAGCACAACCGCGAGGAATGGTACGAGGGGCTCGACGTGAAAGTCCTCGCAAGCGGCGAGAAGGCGGAATACCTCTACTGGGTGGGCTGTACGGGTTCGATGATCGACCGCAACATCGAGGTATCAAGGGCGATGGTCAAGATTCTCTCAGCCGCGGGCGTGGACTTCGCCGTCCTGGGCGCGGAGGAGGTCTGCACGGGCGACCCGGCCCGGCGCGTGGGGGGCGAATTCACCTTCCAGATGTGCGCGAAGCAGAACATCGAGACGCTGAACGGTTATGAGGTGAAGAAAATCATCACCACCTGCCCGCATTGCTTCAACACGTACAAGAACGAATACCCCGATTTCGGGGGAAACTACGAGGTGGTGCACCACACGCAGCTCATCGCGGAACTCATCAAATCGGGAAAGCTCAAGCTCAGGAAATCGCTCGGCTCCCTCACCTATCACGACCCCTGCTACCTGGGCCGCCACAACGGCGTATACGACGCGCCGCGCGAGGTTTTGCACCAGATATCGGACGGCGGCTTCACCGAACTCGCGCGCAACCGCTCGCGCTCGCTGTGCTGCGGCGCGGGGGGCGGCTACGCCTGGATGGACGATGAGCCCCAAAAGCGCATCAACCACGAGCGGCTCGAGGATGTGAAGGCCTGCGGGGCCAAAACCGCCGCCGTGTCGTGTCCTTTCTGCATGCAGATGTTCGATGACGCCCTCAAGGCGCTCGACCCGGAGAAGAACATCCGCGCCGCCGACATCGCCGAACTCGTCGCCGAGGCGATCGAGGAATAGGAACCGCGCAAATTTCCTGCCCTGCGGATACGTCGCCGCCGCCGGTTTCCGGTTTTTTCCATTCCGCTGCGCCGTTTTCGTGGCGGGAGTCCTTAATTTCAGCGATGAAGTCCTTAATTTATTGCAATGCAAAGTAAATGCTAAGATAATGATCCGTATTGAGATGGATTTCCGCGACACACCCATAATATCAACCCTGTGGAAAGAAGGCATGGTTCTTTGACGAACGCTCCCGTAGGGGATTTGGGAGGTACCGGATGAGAAGCATCATCCGAAGTTTGACAAGATTTTTTGGAGCTTCACGCGAAGCCGAGGAGACGGCTCCAGCCTCATTCTTGCCGGAAAGCGCTGAAATCCGGGAGGAAACGCCCGAAGTAGAAAACGCCCGATACCTCAGCGAAATCACCAACCACTCCATTCACCTGAGCGAGCTCGCCGGCTCACAGGCGCAGGCGGGGGATATCGACGCCGCTATCGAGACCGCGCGAGGCATCGGAAGCGCTCTTTTTTACGCCTCCGCCTTGCGGGAGATTGCGATCGCCCAGACAAGGGTGGGACAAATCAGCGAAGCCATCGAGACGATACGCCGCATCGACGACCCCGACGATCAAATGGAAGCGCTCAAGCACTTCTCCGCCGTTCAGAGTGGCCCCGCCGCTGGAATCGCCTCCCACGCGTTGAACATCGCCCTGGAGGCTATCGAGGAGATCCGCGACGAAAAAAGCCTTTCCGAAAAAGCGTGGCTAAGCGTCATGGACCTGGCCGAGGCGGGGGATTTCACCGCCGCCGTTCAGAACGCCCGCGAAATCGGCGACCCTGCCTGGCGCTCCTGGGCATTGCAGGAAATCGCCACGGGCCAGGCGAATGCGGGAGATTTCCCCGCTGCCCTCAACTCCGCCAGCGGCATCAGCAAGGCGCTGTACCGCTCCTGGGCGTATCGGGATATCGCTGTGGCGCAGGCTGAAGACGGGCAAATCGAAGCCGCCATGGATACCGCGCGCCGCGTGGAAGACCCCGAAGATCGCGGGCAGGCGTTGGCGGCTATCGAAAAGCACAAGGCGCGACGCAGCGCCTAGCGCCAAGTCGCGCCGCCGACATCGCGGAACTCGTCGCCGAACCTTTTTTCCCTATTTTCTTCATTCCCCTGCCATTTTCGCGGTGAAAATCCATAATTCCAGCTATATGAGAGCATTATCTTTTGCAAAATAAAAAATAAAGTGAATGCGAAGAAATAATGCGCTATATTAAAATAGATTAGAGCGGCATACATACAACATCAATCTTATGGAAAGACCTTCCGGGATCGAGACAAAAACTCCCGTACGGGATAGGCGAGGAACCGGTTGAGAAACATATTCCGGAGTTTCACAAGAATTTTCAGAGCTTCACGCGAAGTCGAGGAACCGGCTCCTGCTTCTTTCTTGCCGGAAAGCGAGGAGGTCCGGGAGGAGACCCTTGACGGGCGAAAGATCACGCCCGAGGCCGAAAGCGCCCGATTCCTGAGCGAAATCACCAACCGCTCCATTCACCTGAGCGAGCTGGCCGGCTCACAGGCGCAGACGGGGGATATCGACGCCGCCATCGAGACCGCGCGAGGCATCGGAAGCGCTCTTTTCTACGCCTCCGCCTTGCGGGAGATTGCGATCGCTCAGACAAGGGTGGGACAAATCAGCGAAGCCATCGAGACGATACGCCGCATCGACGACCCCGACGATCAAATGGAGGCGCTCAAACACTTTTCCGCCGTGCAGAGTGGTCCCGCCGCTGCAATC
>CAYTSP010000017.1:0-5671 GCA_964440505.1 uncultured Nitrospinaceae bacterium | reverse complement strand
GGGGTTGCCTTTACCCTCTCAGAGGCTTTTTCAACATTCCCACGACGCACCGACTCGAAGGAGGAAAGCACCAAATGACACACCGCGTCCTGAGCGTGGATGAGCGCACGAAAACGCAGCCCGCCCGCAGGGCCTTCATGGAGGAATACCTGCACGAGGGCTATGCGTTCGTGGAGCCGGAATCCTTCGACGACGCCTCCCTGCTCGAGGCGGCCGCGGGCGCGTGCGCGCTCACTACCGGGTTCGCCCCCATCACGCGGGAGATGATGGAGGCGGGGCCGGGCATCAAAGTCGTCGGCAAGGTGGGCACCGGCGTGGACAACATCGACGTGGCCGCCGCCACCGAACTCGGCATCCCCGTCGCCAACGCGCCCGGGTGGATGCGCTGCGTCCCCGTGGCGGAACACGCCATGGCGCTCACCCTCATCATGGCGCGAAGGCCCTGGCTCTGGCCGGTCGGGGAGCGCAGGCTCCACTTCCAGCTTCAGGGTGCTGTGCTGGGGGTTGTCGGCCTCGGGAACATCGGGGGCGCCCTCGCCAGGCGCGCCGCCGCCTTCGAGATGGAGATATGCGCCTATACGCGCACGCGGGGGAAATTCAAACCCCAGGGCTTCGAGGTGGAAGAGGTGGAGACGCTCCACGACCTGCTGCCGCGCGCCGACTTCTTGGCGCTCACCCTGCCGCTCACGCCCGAGAACACGGGCATGATAGGCGCGCGAGAATTCGACTTGATGAAGGAGACGGCCTGCCTCGTCAACGTATCGCGCGGCCCCCACGTGGATACCGAAGCGCTCACGGACGCCATAAGAGAGGGCAAAATCGCGGGCGCGGGGCTGGACGTGGTGGAACCCGACCCTTTGCCCGGGGATCATCCCTTGCGCAGTTTCCCCAACGTCGTGATGTCGCCGCACAACGCCGCCCAGACCGAGAGCGTCCAGCGTGAGAGCTACAGGCTTTTGTGCGATAATATCAAGCGGGCGGTGGAGGGCGAGAAAGTCACCTCGCTCGCCAATCCGGAAATCTACGAGTAAACGCGCCGCAGAGGAGATTCACGATGGAAGATACACCCATTCGAGGCCTTGAGGGCATCATCGCGGCCGATACGCAGATATGCTCCCTGGACGGCGTGAACGGGATTCTGGGGTATTACGGCTACGACGTGCCCGAGATGGTGCGCAAGAAGGTCACCTTCGAGGAGATCGTCTATCTGCTGTGGCACGGCGAGCTGCCCACCCGCGAGAAACTCAAGGAATTCGACGGGGCCATGAAGGCCGAGCGCGCGCTCTCGCCCGGAATGCTGCGCGCTCTCAAGCAGATACCCCCCGGCGAGCAGAGAACGGCGGCCCTGAGAGGCGGCGTCGGCATCCAGGGGCTTTTCGATCCCGAGGCGGAAGACGACTCGACGGAGGCGAACCGCAGAAAGGCGCTCAGGCTCACCGCGAAGATGCCCACCATCGTCGCGGCCCAACACCGCCTCGCGGCGGGTCTCAAACCCCTGAACCCCCGCCGGGGACTCGGCCATGCGGCGAATTTCCTCTACATGATCACAGGAAACGCGCCCGACAAGCTGGACGCCCGCGCGCTCGACGCCACCCTGGTGCTCTATGCCGAGCACGAGTTCAACGCCTCGACCTTCGCGACGCGCGTCGTCACCTCCACCATGTCGGACATCTATTCCGCCGTCACGGCGGGCATCAGCGCGCTCAAAGGCCCGCTGCACGGAGGGGCCGGCCTTGCGGTGATGGAGACATTGAGGGAGATCGGCAGTATCGAGAACGTGGAGCCCTTCGTCGAGGCGGCGCTCGCCAGGAAAAGGCTGTTCATGGGCTTCGGCCACCGGGTCTACACCAGGAGCGGAGACCCGCGCGCGAGCGTGCTCATCCAGTTGGCCGAGGAGGTGTGCCGCCAACCCGGGCGGGACGCCAAGTGGTTCGACATGGCGCGCGCGCTCGACCACGCCGTGCAGAGCCGGAAGGGCGTCATCCCGAACGTGGATTTCTACTCAGCGCCCCTGTGGCAGGGTCTGGGAATTCCGATGGAGTTGTTCGTTCCCATCATCGCCATGTCGCGTGTCGCGGGCTGGACGGCCAACATCCTGGAGCAACAGGCCGACAACCGGCTCATCCGCCCCCGGGCGCGCTACACCGGCCCCGGCAAGCGGCCCTACAGGACGCTCAGAAGCCGTGGCTGATCCGGGCTGGCGCAGCCTCACGCAAAAGCTCATCGACGCGCACCTGGTTTCCGGCGAATCGAAAACGCCGGGTGAGGAAATCGAGATACGAATCGACCAGGTGCTCTTGCAGGACGCCTCGGGTCCCACCGCCCTGCTCCACTTCGAGGCCATGGGCTTCGAGCGGGTGAAGCAGAAGATAGCCGTCATGTACGGCGACCACCAGACCATCCAGGTCAACAGCCTGCACACCGACGCCCACCGCTTCATGCTCGGATTCTGCCGCAAGCACGGCATCCATTTCTCGAAACCTGGAAACGGCATCTGCCACAACGTCCATCTCGAGGAATTCTCGGTTCCGGGCGAAAGCCTCCTGGGCACGGATTCGCATACCCCGCAAGGGGGCGCCGTGGGGATGCTCGCCATCGGCGCCGGCGGCATGGACGTGGCGACCGCCATGGCGACGGGCGCGACCATCATCCCGCGTCCGCTCATCGTCGAGGTCAAGCTCACCGGGAAACTCAAAGCCTGGGCCACGGCGAAAGACGTGATCCTGGAATTGTTGCGACGGCTGGGCGCGCGCGGCGGAACCGGCAAGTATTTCGAATACACCGGCCCCGGCGTCCGCACCCTCTCGGTGCCGGAGCGCTTCACCATCGCGAGCATGGGCACCGAACTGGGCCTCACGGGAAGCATTTTCCCCAGCGACGCTCAGACCAAGACGTTTTATGAGCGCATGAGCCGCCCCGGCGACTGGCGCCCGCACGAGGCGGACCCGAACGCGGCCTATGATGAGGAAATCGAACTGGATCTGGGCGAGGTCGAGCCCCTGATCGCCCTGCCCTCCCATCCCGAGAACGTGGTGCCCGTGTCGGAAGCCGCCGGCACGCCGATCCACCAGGTCATCATCGGAAGCTGCACGAACGGCACGTTCACGGACGTCGCCTCCTTCGCGCAGGTGCTCCGGGGCCGCAAGGTGGCCGACGGCGTCGATACAATCGTCTTCCCGGGCAGCAGGCAGGCCTTCGAGGAACTCGCGAGAGCGGGCCATCTGGCCGATCTGCTCGCCGCGGGCGTATGCGTCTCCGAAGCCACGTGCGGCTCATGCCCCGGCTACGCCCACATTCCCGCGCCGGGCATGAACTCCCTGCGCGCGTTCAACCGCAACTTCAAGGGCCGCTCGGGGCTGAGCGAGGACGCCGTGTATCTGGCGAGTCCCGAACTGGCCGCCGTGGCCGCCTTTCGCGGCGAGATAACGGACCCGAGAATCGAGGGAAAACCGCCCGACGTCCTCCTCCCCTACCGCTTCATGTGCGACAGGACGGGCATCGTCGCGCCTGCGGAGGATCCATCCGAGGTGGAAATCATCCGGGGGCCGAACATCCAGCCCGTACAGGTGGGAGAGGCGCTCGGGGATTCCTGCGCCGGGGAGATTCTCATCAAGCTCGGGGATAACGTCTCGACCGACCACATCAGCCCGGCGGGGGTCGAGGCCATCACCTACCGCACGAACATGCCGGCGCTTGCCGATTTCACCTTCAGGCGCGTGGACGAGACCTTCGCCTCCCGCGCGAGAGAGGCGGGCGGCGGCATCATCGTCGGGGCGAAGACATACGGGCAGGGTTCCGCCCGCGAGCAGGCGGCCATCTGCCCGATGATACTGGGCGTCCGCGCCGTCCTCGCCAAGAGCTTTGCGAGAATCCACCGGGCGAACCTCATCAACTGGGGCATCCTGCCCTTGACGTTCGTCGATGAGGACGACTACGAAAAAGTGGACGCCGGTCAGAAGCTCTCGATATCGAACATCCAGGATTCGCTCGCCACGGGTCTTTTCGAGGTCGAAAACCGCGAGACGGGCCACGTCTTCGTCGCGGCGTGCGCATTGACAGAGCGCGAGCGCCGGATGCTCGCGGCAGGCGGGGCGCTGGCGCTGGCGCGAATCGAAGGGGGAGGCGCAGGCTCCACAGACCCCACCCAGGCGCGGGACGGCACCTGATATGGGCCAGATGAAATATCCGGCCGTCTTCATGCGCGGAGGCACGAGCCGCGCCATCGTCTTCCACGAGAAAGACCTGCCCGAAGACCAGGCCGGGCGCGACGCCATATTCCTGAAGGCGCTCGGCAGCCCCGACCCGAACGGACGCCAGCTCGACGGCCTGGGGGGCGGGATATCCTCGCTCAGCAAAATCGCGGTCGTGGCGCCGTCTGCGCGTGCGGACGCGGATGTGGACTTCACCTTCGCGCAGGTGGGCGTTACGGATGAAACCGTGGACTACGTCGGCACCTGCGGGAACATTTCGAGCGCGGTCGGGCCATTCGCCGTGGACGAGGGACTGGTTCGTGCCGAAGACGGAACCGCCACCGTGCGCGTCTACAACACGAACACGGGCAAGACATACCACGCGCGCTTCCCGGTGGAAGAAGGCGCAGCCGGCGTGAGCGGCGGATACGAGCTGCCTGGCGTCTCGGGCTCGGGCGCGCAAATCACCCTCGAATTCATGGACCCCGGCGGTGCGGCCACCGGAAAACTCCTGCCCTCGGGCAACCCTGTGGACACCTTCGATATCGAGGGGGTGGGCAGGGTCGAGGCGAGCATGGTGGACGCCACCAACCCGATGGTCTTCGTGCGCGCGGGGGACATGGGCCTGACCGGCGGCGAAGGCCCCGGCCTCATCGACGCCCAGGTCGAGGTGATGGTGAACCTGGAGCAAATCCGCGCAGAGGCGGCGGTGAGCATGGGGCTTGCGCGCGACAGGCGGGAGGCTTCCGAGAGCGTACAGGCCGTGCCGAAGGTGGTGCTCGTCGCTCCGCCGCTGGAATACATCGATCTCAAAGGCGAGATTATCGCGGCGGATGACTGCGACGTCGCGGCCCGCATCGTCTCGATGGGCAAGACCCACCGCGCCTTCGCGCTCACCGGCGCGATGTGCCTCGCCGTCGCCGCGCGGATAGCGGGCACGCTCGTTCACGAGGCCGCCCGAGGCGGGGCGGGCGACATCCGCCTGGGGCATCCCTCCGGCGTTCAGACGATCAACGCGGTGGTCAAAGAAACACCCGAAGGCCCCGTGGCTGATAAGGTGATCGTCTACCGAACGGCGCGCAGGCTCATGGAAGGACTGGTCTGCGTGCCGCCCGGTTCGTGAAGCGCGCGCAGGGACACGCCCGCGCTCTTTGCACCTCCGAAGAAAACCCTCGTTTTCACGCCGGCTCAATGCAGCTTTCACCCATAAGGATCGTATATGGGACCGTTGAAAAACCCCGCATACGGCCCCCATGCTTAACCACATCCTCTCTCATCGGTCGCGTCCGCTCTTGCGGGAAAACGCGGTTTTCGCCACACGCCCCGGTCGGCCCCGAGCCCTCATCCTGAGTAGGCGCGCAGGTCAAACGCGACTGAGAAAGGAGCGTTTGTATCGAAGGATGGGGGCATCAAATACTCCTTCATTGGGGCTGTTGAAAATGCCTCCTACAAGGGTGAAGTCAACCCCCCCTACCCCCCCT
>CAYTSP010000016.1:0-3362 GCA_964440505.1 uncultured Nitrospinaceae bacterium | reverse complement strand
ATATCCCCTTAGGGGGATTCTTTCAACAACCCTTTGAGGATCGGGCTTCCCGGGACTTTTCCAACACCCCGTGCCCGTGGCCTCATTGCGCCCGCTTCCCCGCGTGCGCCGTTTAATGGTATGAATGGCGCGGCTTCATTTGTCCGACCATTTTCCCCACCCTGGAATCCGCATGAGCGCCTACGCCAACATCCTCATCATCGCGTCGAGCCACTCGGTGAACTCGCTCTACAACCGGATACTGACGCCCATCCTCCCGCTCATCATGGCGGATTTCGGGCTGAACTACGCGCAGACGGGCCTCATCGCCTCGGTCTACGCCCTCTCGAGCAGCCTGTTTCAGCTGCCCATCTCCTTTCTGGGCGATTTCACCGGAAAAACCCGCCTGATCCTGGGCCTCTCGCTTCTCTTCAACGCCCTGCCCGCCTGGTTCTACGGCTACTCGACCACCTACGCGGCGCTGCTCACCTTCGTCTTCCTGAGCGGCCTGGGCTGTTCGGCCTATCACCCGGCGGCGGTCTCGATGATCGCCGCAGAAAGCCCCAAAAACCGGGGCCTCGCCATGGGGCTTTTCAAGGCGGGCGGTGATTTCGGCAGCATCCTGACGCCGGTGGCCATGGGCTGGCTCACGGTCTATCTCGCGAGCTGGCGGGCGGCGGCGCAGTATTTCGTGCTGCCGGGCATCGCGTGCGCGCTCCTTATATGGCTGCGGTTTCAGGACGCGCCCGGCAGGCGGCAATCGATGGCCAAGGAGGCCAAATCGACTTTCAGCGAGTTGTTCAGTGATAAATTCATGATCCTGATGACGCTGCTCTCCTCCTGCCGTGTAATGGGCCTGCGCGGCATCATGACCTTCCTGCCCCTTCTCCTCGCCGAGGGGCTGGGGCTCGGCACCATCGAGGTGGGCTGGGCGATCACGGGCTATTTCCTCGTCGGCACCGCCTTCGCCGTGATATGGGGGAAATACACGGATCCCAAAAACGAGACGCGCATCATCCTCTTCATGATGGCGACGAGCGCCGCCTCCCTCGCATTCCTGTCGCAGGCCGAATCCGTGATCGTCTTCTTCGGCCTGCTCGCGCTTTTGGGCGCATGCCTCAACCCCTCCCAGAGCCTCATGCTCACGCTGACCACCGGCGTGGTCCGCGAGAAAAACCGCACGAGCGCCATCGGCCTCATGTACACGGCGAACGAGGCGGCATCGGTTACCTCACCCTTCCTCGGCGGCCTCATCGCCCAGGCGGTGGGACTCAGGCAATCGTTTCTTTTCTACGCCCTGCTCTGCCTCATCGCCACGAGCCTCGCCTGGCTCATCCACGCCGAGCAGAAAAGACGCGCGCGCGTAAGCGCCGCCTGAAATCTTTACACGCGAGCGCCCATTCTGTAGACTGCAAGAAAAAGGACCCGTTCATCCGAACCGTCAGGCCATTGGTGAAAATCTTCGTGAGCGCGAGGGCGAAGAAACCGGGGCCGACTTATCCGCTTCGAGGGGGAAAGTGGGATGACGAGGTATGAATCCTTAAGTCTGTTCATCGGTTTTTTGAATCTCCTCGCCGCTTACGGCGGTCTGGGTCTGATCTATCACGGCATTCGCGTCATGGATCGCAACGCGCAGATGCGGTCGGTGGATTCCGATCGCAAGCACGACCATGTGATGGTCGAATCGAAGCGCAGGCACGACGAAGTGATGACCGAATCCCAGCGCAGGCACGATGAAGTGATGGCCAAATCGGAACGCAGACACGACGAGGCGATGGCCGAGTCCCAGCGCAAGTACAATCAGGCAATGGCCGAATCGGAGCGCAGACACAACGAGGCGATGGCCTCGTTGCGAGCGCTGATCGAGAGTCAGGCGGAGGGCCGAAAGGCATTGCGCGAGTCGGTCGACACGCTGATCGAAAGCCGCGCGGCGTTCCGGGAATTGATCGACGAGCAAGCCGAAAACCGCGCGGAGAGCCGGAAGCAGTTTCAGGAATCCCTGAAGGAACAAGCCGAAAGCCGCGCGGCGTTTCGCATGTTCCTCGATGAGTACTCCGAGAACCGGGTCTCGCTCCGCGAAGTGATTGACGCCCAGGCGGAGAGCCGCGAAGCGCTGCGGGTGCTGGTCGCGCGCGCAAGCGGCGAGTCGGCATGAGTGTGCGAGAAATATGGAGTATGAAAATTCATTTCAGGCAGCGATGACGCGCCGTACTAGAATAAGGAGGAGTTCACCAAGATGAGCACGAAAAATACTCTCGATAGTCTGGAAGTCGTGCCGACGGGCGCCGCCCTGGGTGCGGAGATCAGGGGCGTCGACCTGGCGAAGCCCATGTCCGAGGAGGTGAAGGGAGCCCTGCGCGACGCATGGACGGAGCACCTCGTTCTTCTGTTCCGCGATCAGGAGATGACCGAGGAGCAGCACCTGGACGCCACGCGCATCTTCGGCGAGGCCGTCGTGCCCGCCGCCAAGGCCTATTACGACAAGGCCGGGAAACAGCAGATCTGGGCGGCCAAGTACGCCGAGATCACCGTCGTCCACAATCTGGACGAGGACGGAAATCCCGTGCAGCAGAACGAAAGCCTGGGATCCGGCGAGGTCGTCTGGCACAACGATAATTCCTACGCCGAAAAACCGCCCGCGGGCAGCATGCTCTACGGGCGGAGGCTGCCGCCATCGGGCGGGAACACCTGCTTCAGCAACCAGTACATGGCCTACGATACCCTGCCCGAGGACGTGAAGCAGAAAATCGAGGGCAAGACCGCCGTCCACGACGCAAGCCGGAACTCCGCGGGCACGCTCAGGCCCGGCGTCAAGTTGCCCACCAAACCCTCAGAAGTTCCCGGGCCGCACCATCCCCTCGTTTGCACGCACCCAGAATCGGGCCGAAAGGCGCTTTATCTCGGCCGCAGAAGGGCCTATCCCTCCCAGTACATCGACGACATGGAAGAGCAGGAGAGCGAGGAGCTTCTCGATTTCCTCTGGGACCACGCCTGCCGCGACGAACTCGTCTGGGCGCACGTCTGGCGGCTCGGCGACGTCCTGCTGTGGGACAACCGCTGCACCATGCACTACCGCGAACCCCACGCGGGCACGCACCCGCGCCTGATGCACCGCACCCAAATTGAGGGCGCGCAGCCTGTGTAGGGTTACGAGAGACGAAATGTCTCTTGTGGCCTCCCGGTATTAACCGGGGTCTATCCGAATAGAACCACCTGTAGGGACAGGTCGCGACCTGTCCCTACCTTGCTTCGCAACTCCCAGGAAAGGTTTTGATCTTTTCACTCCCCCCTTGAGGGGGAGTCGAAGAGCTAAGGGCGAAAGCCCGCAAGCGATTCGGTGGGGGGACATGCCACAGAATAAATCTCCCCCCACCGCATCAGCC
>CAYTSP010000015.1:0-32425 GCA_964440505.1 uncultured Nitrospinaceae bacterium | reverse complement strand
TTCCTTGTAGGCCCATGCGCCGCCGAGCAGGATGCCGACTCCGTTGAAGAACCAGGCGAACAGCGTCCAGCGCCGCGTCGAGGTGATCCAGTCGGTGTCGAGCTTTCCGCTCGCCAGAGCGCCGATGCAAAAGGCGAAGGGAACGGCGAAACCCACGTAGCCGAGATAAAGATTGGGCGGGTGGATCACCATCCCCCAGTCCTGCAGCAACGGGTTCAGGCCGCGCCCGTCTGCGGGCGGGGCGGCGAGCGTGTCGAAGGGCGGGGTGACGAAATTGAGAATCACCAGGAAAAACAGCGCCGTGGCCATCAGGGTGGCCGTCACGTAGGGCATCAGTTCCAGGTTCCTGTCGCGGTTTTGCCGGATGACGACAAACGCAAAAACGCACAAGAGCAGAAGCCACATTAGAAGGCTGCCCTCCTGCCCTCCCCAGAACGCGCTGAAGCGGTAAAACCCGTTCAGCGTGTTGTTGACGTGCCCCGCAACGTATTCCACGCGGTAGTCACGCACCATGAGCAGGTAGATAAGGCACGCGCTCGCGCCGCTCACCAGCCAGAAAACACCGCCGGCGGCGTTTCGGCCTGCGGCGATGAAGTCTGCCCTGCGTCTTAGCGCACCGAAGATGCAGGCTCCTATGGCGAACACCGCCAGGACGAGCGACGCCAGCAAGCTGTAGTGTCCGAACTGAATGGCGATCAAGTGAGAACTCCCGGGATGGAGGCGTCTTGCGAGATTACATGAGAGACAAGGACCGTTTTCGCGGGCTTTTAAGTTATCTGGCTTCTGATATCTGCTTGCGCTTCGCGGCTTCTTTCATCAAGGCCTCGTGCTCCGTCGGCATGCTTTCGCCCGCCTCTTTCATCTCCTCGAACTTCGAGGGGCACGCGACCATCAGGTTCTTCGCCACCAAGACCCCCTTGGCGTCCAGTTTTCCCTCGGCGATGACCGGAAACCCGTTTTCGAGCAAATCGGGGGGAACCCCCTTGTAGCTCACGGGCAAGGTCCCCTTCTCGCCCTGAATATGGAAGGCGAGCAGCATGGCGTCGGGATTTTTCTGAAGCGTTCTGGGCACGATCTTGCCCTGCACCCTGATACCGCGGCCGCCCAGAGTCGGCGCCTTTTGGGTCACCTCGTCCACGGTCAGGAAATACACGAGATTCTCGCTCTGAAAACCCGAGATGGCCAGATAGGCGAACCCGCTCAGGATGACTGCGCCCGCGATGAGAAATTTGATTTTCTGAACGCTCATCCATTCCCTCTCGGCGGCCAAGAAAGGCGTCTTTCAAGAATACGACGCTCCTTCGTTTCTTTCAACCAGTTCAAGAACATAACCCCCAAACATTTCAACATTTTTCAAAGAAATACCGGCGGAGTCCGGAAAACCCCGCCGGCCTGTATTTCTCGAGAATCCCTTTTATTTCACCTCCCGTTCCTCGATCCACGGCATCATGGCGCGCAGACGGCGCCCGACTATCTCGATGTCGTGCTCCTTTTCCTTGCGCACCACCGTGTTGAACGTCGGACGGTTCACCATGTTCTCGTTGATCCATTCGCTGGCGAATCTCCCGGTCTGGATATCACGAAGGATTCCGCGCATACGCTCGCGCGTCGCATCGTCGATGACGACCTTACCCCGCGTAATGTCCCCGTATTCGGCAGTATCGGAAACCGAATAGCGCATCATGGTGATGCCGCCCTGGTAAATCAGGTCGGTGATCAGCTTCACCTCATGCAAACACTCGAAATACGCCAGCGCGGGCTGGTAGCCCGCCTCCACGAGCGTTTCGAACGCGACGCGGATCAACTCGGTGATGCCGCCGCACAGCACTGCCTGCTCGCCGAAGAGGTCCGTTTCGGTCTCCTCCTCGATGGTCGTCTCGATGATGCCGGCGCGGGCGCAGCCCACCGCCTTGCCGTAAGCCAGGGCATAGTCCTTCGCCTTTCCCGTGGCGTCCTGGAAAACGGCCACGAGTCCGGGCACCCCGCGCCCGTCTTCGTACTGGAATCTCATCGTGTGGCCCGGGCTTTTGGGCGCGATCATCACGACGTCGATGTTATCGGGGGGAATGATTTGCCCATAATTCAGGTTGAATCCATGGGCGACCACCAGGGCGTCGCCGTCTTTCATGTTGGGCGCAATATCCGCATTCCAGATCGCCGGCTGAAGGTGATCCTGCGTGAGGATGACCACCATGTCGCCCGCCTCGGCCGCCTCGGCCGTTTCCATCACCTCGAGGCCGTCATCCTCGGCCTGCTTCCAGCGCGGGGAGGATTTTCTTAAACCCACGACGACATCCGCGCCGCTGTCCTGAGCGTTCAGCGCATGGGCGCGCCCCTGGCTTCCGTAACCGATGACGGCGATTTTTCTGTTTTGCAGCAGATTCAGGTCCGCATCGGCGTCATAGTAGATTTTCAGGTCTTTCAACAACTGTTCTTCATTCACTTCACTCATGGCCTTTGGCCCTCCAGGATTCGCAGCCCTCGCCGCGCCATCAAAAAAACGATCCACATGGTTCGGAAAAAACACCTCTTTGTAGAATTCGGTTTCTTGCGGAAAACCGCTGAAAAAAGAGACCCTAATCTAGGAGCCGGAAGCGGGAGCGTCAAGGCGCTCAGAGCATCGGAGCGCGAATTCCGAAAACACCTGATCCCCCTCTCGGGCCCGCCCCCTCGAAAACCCCCGGCGAATGCCACCAACTCTCTGGCGGAAACGTTTCGCTCCTCACCAGAGGCCCGGGAGACGCAAAAAAAGCCGAAGCAATGCGCCCCGGCTTTTTTCGAGTTATCTTCTATATCGCAGAGGAAATCACGGGCCTTTCGATTCCCTTGAACGCAACCGCAATCTCATCGGCCGCTTTCGAGGCCGCATCGCTCGCTTCCTGCGCGAGCGACTTCGCTCTTTCAGCCGCCTGATGGGCGGATTCCGTCGCTCTGTCCTTCGCATCCGCCAGATACGCGCTCGCCTGTGCGGAGAACTCGCCGGCTTCCGCCGCGGCGTATTTGGCCTGCTCGACGGCCGCCATCGCCATGTCCTTCGCTTTCTCCAGCATCTGGCGAACAGTCTGATCTCCATCGGCTTCTTTGTGACGAAGCGCATGCGAAGCATGCTCAAGAGCCGTACCCACCGATTCCAAGGCCTTTTTGGCCGATTTTGCGGCCGCCTCGCTCGCTTCCGTCAAAGAGGGCATTTTGGGGACTTCGAGCGGCATCGTGGGGTCCGTCATGGTATGGAGCACTTCGGCCCGCACTTCCGCTGAACCCAGCCTCCTCGCCTCGGAGGCGCGCAAGCCCTCCTCGTCCACCATGATGTCGAGTCTTTTCGCCACGATGCGCTGGCTCGGCTCCCTCACATCCCAGACCAGACCCAAGAGTTCCATGATCTTGATGAGCCGGTAGGTAATATCCACCTCGAACCACCGTTGGCCGTGGGCGGCCGAGCGCTGGTCCGCATGGTGGTTGTTATGCCAGCCCTCGCCGAAGGAGAAGATCGCGACGAGCCAGTTGTTGGTGCTCTCCTCGTCCGTGTTGTAGTTTCGGTAGCCGAAGGTGTGCGTCACCGAATTCACCGCCCAGGTGCAGTGCCACAAAACGACCGTTCGCACGAATACGCCCCAGACGAGCCAGGACATGCCCAGACCGCCGTACACTTCCCCGGCGAAGTAAATGGCAACCGCCGTCAGGACATAGATGGGGAAAAAGAACATGTCGAAAAAGCGCTGCCACTTGTCGCGGTGCAAATCCTTGGCGAAGCGCGAATACTCCTGGTAGGTGTGCGCGTCCGGCAGGCTGACGAAAAGCCATCCGGCATGCGCCCAAAGAAAATTCACGAGCGGGGAATGGGGGTCCGGCTCTTCGTCCGATTCCTTGTGGTGAATCCGGTGCATCGCCACCCACTCGATAGGTCCGCTCTGAAGCGCCTGGCAAGCGCAAAACGTCAGGAAATACTCCACAGGCTTATACGTCTGGAAACTTCTGTGCGTCAGGAGCCGGTGGTAGGAAACCGTCACGCCCACCATTCCGGCGACGAAATACATCACGATGCCCAGGACAAGGCCGGAAATGCTGAAATAGCTCGAGTCAAAAGCCATCAGGGCGAGCAGATGAATCACCCCGATGATGAAAATCGTCTCCCACTGCAGCTTTCTTTCGGCTTTTCTGTGAATCGCGAGGCTGGGTTTCTGCGGCGCCGTAGACAAGGGTTTTCTCCCATTCTCGAAGAATCTATCTAAAAAGCATCCTTGAGTATCATTTCAGGTTTGGTCGGGCGTTTAGACGATGTGCCAAGTCAACTTTTCATCAAACTCGAACACTGCGATGAATCCGGATATCATGGGCCAGGCGGACGCAGAAATCAAGTCCCCCAAAAAAGAGATAACGAATCTTTCTCAACGCTTTACCATCGCAGACCATGAGGGAGCGGCAGGCGCTAAAACACAGGCGAGTTCACTCGCCCGCATTGTCATTTTGCCGATTCTCCCGTAAGAAACGTAATCCACACCAAAACGTCATCCAGCAAGGAGAACACCATGCCCGAAGTGAGAACAAACGGCGTCAGCCTGTATTACGAAGCCAGCGGCGAGGGCGCTCCCATCGTCTTCGTTCACGAATTCGCGGGCGACTGCCGCAGCTGGGAAGACCAGGTCCGCTATTTCAACCGCAGATACAGGGTCATCACCTACAACGCGAGAGGATTCCCGCCCTCCGAGGTGCCTGAAGACGCATCACAATACAGCCAGGACATCGCGGTGAACGACCTGGCCGGCCTCATCAGGGATTTGAACCTGGCGCCCGCCCACGTCGTGGGACTTTCGATGGGCGGCTATGCGACCCTCCATTTAGGCCTCCGACACCCTGAACTTGCCCGCTCCATCGTCGTGGCCGGTTGCGGCTACGGCTCCGACATGGATCAGCGCGAACGATTCCAGAAAGACGCAGAAGTCGTGGCCGATCGGTTCCTGAACGAGAGCATGGATAAATTCGGCCCCGTCTACACCGCAGGCCCCACGCGCATGCAACTGAAGAGAAAAGATGCTATCGGCTACCAGAAATTCATCGATCACTTCATGAGCCATTCTCCCCTGGGCTGCGCCAACACGATGCGCGGGGTGCAAAGCGCAAGACCTTCGGTCTATGAACTCGAAGAGCAGATGAAGAACTGCTCCGTGCCCACGCTCGTTCTCACCGGGGATGAAGACTTTCCCTGTCTGGAACCCGGCCTGTTCATGAAGCGCAACATCCAGACGGCCGCCCTCGTCACCTTCCCCAACGCCGGCCACCTCATCAACCTCGAAGAACCCGCCATGTTCAACCGGGTCGTTCTCGAGTTCATCACCGAGGTGGACGCCGGACGCTGGCCCGCGCGCGACCCGTTATCGATGGGAGATTCCGCGCTGCTGCCGGATGAGGAATAGTTTATTGCGTCAAGGAGAAGACATGCCGGGCAAGCTGGAAGGAAAAAGAACGATCATCACGGGCGCCTCATCGGGCATCGGCGCGGCCATCGCGCGCAGGTTCAGCGCGGAGGGCGCATCCATCTGGGCGGCGGGAGGCTTCAACCGGGAGCGCCTGGGCGGAATCATCGCCGAATGCAGCGCAGGAGGCGGCAAAATCGACGGACGATGCTACGACCTGAGAGACGCGAGAAAAGCCAACGACCTCATGAGCGACGGCGCGCAATTCCTGGGCGGTCTCGACATCATGGTGAACTGCGCCGCCATGCGGGGACACAAGAGTTTTCTGGAGTTCACCGACGAGCAGATCGACGAGTTGTATGAAGTGAACGCGAAATCCGTGTTCATCGCCACGCGTGAGGCAGCCAGGCTCATGGCGCCCCAGGGCAAGGGCAAGATACTGATGATCGGCTCCATCGACGGGGAGCGCGGGGTTCCCGGCAACGCGCTCTACTGCGCCACGAAGACCTCCATGCACAATTTAACGCGCGCCCTGGCCGTGGAACTCGGCCCTCTGGGGCTGCGCGTCAACTGCCTCATGCCGGGAACCACCGAGAGCGAGCGCGTGAAGGAGATCCACATCAACGACCCCGAGCGCGCCAGGGCGAAACTGCCCCGGATCCCCGTGAACCGATTTGCAAGTCCAGAGGAGATGGCCGAAGTCTCGCTATTCATGGCTTCGGACGAGAACGATTTCATGAACGGCGCCTTCATCTCATGCGACGGCGGCACACTGGCGATGTAGCCTGACTGCGGTCCCAGGGATGAGGAATACCCATCCACACGAGAGCATCACGATTCGCCAACCCACGGAGGTTTATCGAGCGATGAAGAAAGCCCCTGTCGTTTGTGAGGATGTCACTCCCGCTTTCCCGTCCTACCCGGTGGCGGTCAAGGCCGGCGAACTTCTGTTCGTCTCGGGCTTAAGGCCCGCCGGCCCGGCGGGTTTCGCGGATCTGCCCGAAGCGGGGCGCGAGCAGATGCAGGGCTACCCGCTCGCCGACCTCACCGAAGAGCGGGTCACCGCCGATTCCTGGGCGGTCCACGACAGCCTCGAAAAAATTCTCGTCGCGGCGGGCACGCACCGCGACCAGGTGCTGCGCCAGCACATCTGGCAGCGCGACAAGCGCTACTTCCCCAGCTACGAACAAGTCCGGGTGCATTGGCAGCCGACGCCCGCTCCCAGCAGCGGACTGGGCGTTACGGACGTGACCGGACGCGGCAGCCACTGGATCGGGGTCGACGCCATCGCCGCCTGCACGCAGGCCGGCGGCGTGTTCGGCGAGCGACAGGTTCTGACCGACGTATACAACCCGGACCTGCCCGCGGCCTCGCATTACTGCCAGGCGATTCGCTCGGGCCCGTTCGCCTTCTTCGCCGGGCATATCCCAATCAAAACGGCGGAGCCTGGAAAACCGCTGGTCAACTCGTATGACGACGTTCCCGAAGAGGGTCGTTTCCTCTCGACGGGGCGCAGCCACCCGGACAGCCGCCACGGCCCCATCGCGTCGCAAACCTGGTACGTCTACAACGAGCTGCGCCGTACGCTCGCGGGCCACGGCATGGACATGGAAGACGTCGTGAACGTGTCGATTTTCCTGAGCGATCTGCGCGATTTCTCCACTTTCCACCGGGTGCATAACCACTTCTTCGCCGAAGTCCAGCCATCGCTTTGCGTCGTGGGATTCGACGAGGTGGGCCACCGCGGCACGCGCATCGAGATCGAAATCACCGCCATGGATCGGAAAAGCGGTCTCGTCCGTCAATCATTCCCCTGGCCGGGAGCGGCGCCCTTCGCGGCCCCCGCCGTCACGCAAGCGGGGCCGGTTTGTTACTTCTCGGGCATGGTGGGCGTTGATGAGAAGGGCGTGCTCGTCCGGGGCGCGGACGCTCTCCCCGGTGCGGGGCGGCGCGCCGTGTTGCCGCTGGAAGAAATAGAGCGGCGGCCGGGTCTCGCCGCGCAATGCTGGATGGCGTGGGAACAGTTGCGCGCCGGTGCAGCGGGTGCGGGAATGGAACTGGCGGACATCGCCATGACCAGGGTGTATCTCTCCGACCCGGCGGACCTGGCGGTCTACGAGGCGGTTCGCGAGACCTTCATCGACGAGGACCTGCCCGCGTTCGAGTGCGTGATCGTGCATGGCCCCGGCCCGGTCGCGGAAGCGCTGGTCCAGATCGACGCCATCGGGGTGAAATAAAAGACAGTCGCGCCGGCGATTTACGGGGTCAGAACCATGCCCACAAATCCTCTTTTGCGCGCAGTTCTTCACTAGCGCCGTCGAACACCACGCGCCCGCCTTTGAGCACGATGGCGCGCTCGACGACGTCCAGGGCGGCGAGCACGTTCTGCTCGACGAGGATCAGCCCGGTGCCGAGTTCCGAGTTGATGCGCGAGAGCGAGCCCAGCACGTTTTTCACGATTGCAGGTGCGAGTCCGGCGGTCGGCTCGTCGAGCAGGAGGATTTGCGGCCGCGTCATCAAGGCCAGCGCGACCGCGAGCATCTGCTGCTCTCCACCGCTCATGTCGCCTGCGAGCTGGTCCTGGCGTTCCCGCAGCAGCGGGAAAAGGGCATAAGCCTCCTCGAGAAACGAGGAGTCTGATTTCGAACCCGCAATGTGGAGGTTCTGCTCGACCGTGAGGTTCGGAAAGACGTTCTGGACCTGCGGCACGAAGCCGATTCCCAGCATGACGTTGCGGTGAACCTGATCCGGCACGATGGGCGAACCACCGAAATCCACGGCGCCTGAAACATCCCTGACACCGCCGACCAGACATTTGAGAAACGTCGACTTGCCCGAACCGTTGTGACCGAAAATTCCCATCCGTACACCGGTATCGAAAGACAGCGACACGTCGTTCACGGCGATAAGTGGCCCGTAGCGGGCTGTGAGGTTTTGGACTTCGAACATTGCGCTCTCTCGATTACTGCGGGTGTTCGCCGCCGAAATACAGGTCCGTCAGCTGCGTATCGCGTGTGAGTTCGTCGACGGAGCCGCTGGCAAGAACACATCCGTTGAACATAAAAACCGTGCGATCGCTGATGTCGCGTATGAACGAGATGTTGTGCTCCACAACGCAGACCGCACGCCCGGCCTGGGCCTCTTCGCGGATGACGCGGATGATCGTTTCATACGCCTGCCCTTCGACGCCCGCCATGGGTTCATCCAGCAACAGGCACGCCGCGTCGCTCATCAACGCCCGGGCGAGACCGATCCGCTTCTGCTGGCCGTAGGAGAGTTCGACCGCCATATCGTGCATCTTATCAGCGAGACCCACGCGTTCGAGAAGCACCATGGCCTTCTCCGTTGCTTCCTGTCGGAAGGCGTCGACCGAGCGGCGGCGAAACAGAATGCGCGCCAGGGATTCTCCGGGGTAGCGCCGCGTCGCTATCAGCAGGTTGTCGATCACCGACATCGAGTGAAACATGCGGGTGTTCTGCCAGGTCCGGGCCAGCCCGATCCGCGCGCGGTGGTGCATGCGCAGTTGATCCACGCGATGGCCTTCCAGGGTGATTGAACCCGCATCGGGGGGAATGACGCCTGAGATCAGGTTGAACAAAGACGTCTTGCCTGCCCCGTTGGGGCCGATGAGGCCGACGATCTCGCCCGCCTCGAAGCTCAGGTTGACGTCATCCGCCACCACGATTCCGCCGAAGCTCTTGTGCAGATCCTCGACCCTGACGATTGCGCTCATTCCGCTCGCCTCCTCGCCCTGAAGGCCGCGCTCGCGCTCCATGCCTCGAGCCCGCCCCCGCCGCGGCTGCCTCCTGTCAGGCCCTGGGGCCGCACGAAGAGGAAGAAGATGACGAGCGTGGTGTAGATGACGCCCTGAAGCGGCGCCATGATAGAGACGGGCAGACCGAGAAACGTGATGGCCTGCGGAAGGGTCGTCAGAAGCACCGCGCCCACCAGGGGTCCCCACGTGGTAGCGGCGCCGCCCACGACCACCATCGTCAGCAGGGCCGCCGAAGTGAATATGCCGAACTGCTCGGGCGTGACGTAGGCGAAGTAATGCGCATAGAGAGCGCCCGCCAGGCCGGCCATGCCCGAGCCGATGGCGAACAGGACGATCTTGATGTTCATCGCGTTTCGGCCCAGGGCGCTGAAGGCTTCTTCGTCGTTGCGCATGGCGGTGATGGCCCGCCCGTAATCCCCCTCTACAATCCAGCCCACAAGCAGGACCGCGCAGGCGGCGACGACCGCGATGAGCAACACGAAGACAAGGCTTCTCGACGGGCCTTCGTTCAGCACCGGAATGTTGGTCAGCCCGCCGGCCGCGCCCGTGAATTCGAGGTTGTTGATAACGTGCAGGATACCCAACTGGAACCCGATGCTGGCGATGACGAGGTAATCTCCCGACACGCGAAGCGAGGGCAGCGACACGCCGAACGAGAGCGCCATCGCGATTCCTGCTCCCATCAGGATAGAGAGCGGAACCGGAATCTGCAGGTGAATCGCCAGCAGGCCGGAGCAATAGGCCCCGATGGCGTAGAAGATGGGATGGGCGACGCTCATCAGCCCGCCGTATCCCAGAATGAGGTTGAAGCTCGTAGCGAGGAGCACGTTGATCCCGATGAGCACCATCACTGTCAGGATGTATTCCATTTTCGGCTCAGTCTCCCGCAGGATCGGCCACCGCCACGGCGGCGGAGCGTCCCGATGGCCTCACCAGCCCGCTCAGCCGGCGCGGCAAAGCGAATCCGCGCGGGAAGAAGATGATGACGACGAATATCAGAATATAGGCCAGCAGCGCCTGCCATTTGGACGCGATGACCAGAATGCTGAACGCCTGTATGAGACTCAGTGCAATCGCCGCGATTCCGGCGCGAAAGACGTTGCCGATCCCGGCCAGAATTGTCGCGATGACGGCGAAGATCAAAAGATGCTGGAGCGGCGTGGAGGGAAACAGCGCCGCCTTGGTCCCGAAAAGGTACATGCCGGCGGTGATGAGCACGGCGGCGATGGAGATCGAAACGCCGTAGGCGCGTTTTCGGCTGATTCCGTATATCTCCGCCAGATTCTCGTTGTCGGCGACGGCGATGAGATACTGGCCGTAGCGCGTGCGGTGGATGAACAGGTAGAGCAGCAGCATGAGCGCCGCCGTCACCGCGATCGCCATCAAGTCCCAGTGGCTGATCGCAATGCCGGCGTATAAGTCGACGGGCCACAACAGGCTCGGGTAAAGCGTCTGAGGTTCAGTCCCGAAGGCAAGTTCGGTGAGGTATACCGAGAACTCCGAAAACACGATCGTGAAGATGAACAGGGTCAGGATCGAGGAGTTGCGGTCGCGGAACACCATGAAGGCGCAGCGCTCGAGCGCGAGCGAGACGGCGAGCGTTATCAGGAGCCCGAAAACCAGGGCGGGAACCAGAGGCAATCCCCAGTGCCTGAACGCCACGAGCAGGGAGTAATAGGCGAACACCATCACCCCGGCCTGGGCGAAGTTCCATATCTTGTTGACCTTGAGGACGAGGGAGAAGGCGACCGCAAACAGGCAGTAGTAGGTCGCGGCGGCGAATCCCGTCCACAGGAGCTGCCCCAAAATCCCCCAGGTCAGCATGGCTTGACGTCACACACGATAAAATCCCGGTGGGCGCGCCCGTCGGCGCGCCCACGCAGAGGAAGCATTCGGGACTAGTCCTTCTGGGAGCCGATAAGCGTGAATTTACCGCCCTTCACCTGCCAGAAATAGACCGGTTTCTTGACCGTATGGTCGTCGTTGATGGTCACCGTATTGGTCAATGGCTGCTCGAACGTCTTTATCGCCACCAGCGCCTTGCGCATGTTCTCGCCGGTGATCGGCAGCTTCTTGTCCAGCACCCACTTGTAGAGCGCCGCTACGATATAGGGCGCATCGTAGAAATACTGCGTATAGGGCAGCCCGATGGGCATGCGCTTGTACGCCTTTTTCCACCGCTCGATATAGGCGGGCAGGTTCTTGTTGTCCTCCACGCTGGGGGCCAGCGCGGTCACGATGATGCCCTCGGCGCCCTTGCCCAACTGCTGGATCATCTTCGGGTTGAAAGCCGTCTGGTAGCTGGTGATCTGGGTCTTCACGCCGAGCTGGCGCATCTGCGCGACGACGGCCGTGAAATCGCGGATCACGCTGTGGATGTGGATGATGTCCGGGTTGGCTGCTTTCACCTTGAGCACCAGGCCGGTGAAGTCCGAACGCTCCTGCTCGTAGGACTCATAGACGACGACTTTGCCGCCGGCCTTCTTGAAGCTGTTGCTGAAGACCTTGGCGCCGTCCCGGCCCGTCTCATGATTCACGTGCAAGACGGCGGCGCGGCGCTTGCCCATCTTCTGGTAGGCGTATTTGCCGAGCGCGTTCATGTCTACATCCGCCAGCGGGAAAGTCGTATAGACGTAATCGCCCAGCCGCGCGATGGCCGGCGCGTTTGCGCCCACGCTGAGCATCAGCACCTTCTCGCGGTTGGCGATGGGCGCGACCGCCTTGACCACGTTGCTGAACGCGGTGATGTACACGGGCACCTTCTCCACGTGGACGAAGCGGTTGACCACCGCGATGCCGACCTCGGGTTTCGCCTGGTGATCCAGAATGATGGCTTCGAGCGGGTGGCCGTTGACGCCGCCTTTCGCGTTGATGTCCTCGACCGCCCAGCGGACCGCCTGCATCTGATCCTTACCGAAAATCGCGGCGGGCCCGGTCAGCGGATCCGCAACCCCGAAGCGAAGCGGTTTCTTCTTGGCCGCCGGTGCGTCGCCAACGAGCGGGCCGCCCAACAAACCAATCGCTACGATGAGCGCAACCCAGAAAGTGGCGCGTTTCAAAACGCGCGAAAAAATGTGGTTCATCGACTTTTCTCCCGTGTGGATATGGACTCAGAATTCAACTGTTTGAGAGTGCGAAAATTACAACACGGCCCTTGAACCCTGTCAACGTTTGCGCGAGGCAATCAACAGGCGCGGTAGAAATCCCGATGAGCGGCGATTTGAGCGTCACCTGCCGTGGGCGCGGTGGTACTGGTCGGCGACATAGGCCTCATCCATCACGCCGAGCGCAGCGGCCGCCTTTTGCGGCCAGTAGGGTTCGCGCAGCATCTCGCGCGCCATGAAAACGATGTCGGCCTCGCCGTTTCGGACAATCTGATCCGCCTGCCACGCCTGGGTGATCATGCCCACCGTGCCGGTGGGAATTTCGGCTCCCTCCCGCACGGCCTGCGATAGCGGCGCCTGATAACCCGGCCCCACGGGAATCTTCGCCAGCGGCGTTCCCCCGCCCCCGCTGCAATCGATGAGGTCGACCCCTTCGGTTTTCAGGATTTTGGCGAGTTCTATCGTTTCATCGAGCGTCCAGCCGCCCTCGTAATAATCGGTGCACGAGAGGCGGATGGCCAGCGGCTTATCCTCCGGCCATTGCTCCCTCACGATTCGGACCGTCTCCACCGTGAAGCGTATGCGGTTCTCGAAACTGCCGCCGTAGTTGTCTTCCCTTTCGTTCGAAACCGGGGAGTGGAAGCTGTGGAAGAGATACCCGTGCGCGCCGTGAATCTCGAGCCACTCGAAACCCGCCTCATCAGCGCGCCTCGCGCCCTGGCGAAACGCTTCTTGAATCTCGGCGATCTCCTCGACGCTCAACGCCTTGGGCACGCGCGCCTTCTCGTGAAACGGAATCGCGCTCGGCGCCACGATCTCCCAGCCGCCCTCCTCGTCGGAGAGATAGCCCCCACCTTCCCAAGTGGGTGCGCAACTGCCCTTGCGGCCCGCGTGTCCTATCTGAATCCCGGCGACGGCCCCCTGGCCGGCGACGAAACGCGCGACGCGCGCCAAGGGTTCTACGTGCTCATTCGACCAGATGCCCGAGCACCCGTGCGTAATGCGTCCGCGCGCCTCCACGTTCGTCATTTCGACCATCACCAGTCCCGCGCCGCCGACCGCGCGGGCGCCCAGGTGCACGAGATGCCAGTCAGTGAGCTTGCCGTCATCCGCGCTGTACTGGCACATGGGGGACACGCAGATCCGGTTCCTAAGCGTGACGTCCCGCAATGAAAACGCATCGAAAAGTTTCGCCATCTTTCCTCTCGTCCCTCAAAAGCTCAAGAAAAATCCTCCGGGCGGTGCTTGAGAATCCCGCCCGGAGGAGAAAAACGAATTCGTTGCTACTTACGGCGTCGCCCTGCGTCCGCCGCCGTCCATGTAGAGGGAACTGCCGTTCACATAAGAACACGCGGCGGAGGCCAGGAACGCGGCGACGTTCGCCACCTCCTCGGGCTCGGCGATCCTGCCGGCAGGCGTTCTGGCGCCGACTTCCTTGAGAAACTCCTCGACATCCTTGCCGGCCTTGTCCGCGGGTCCCTGCATGAGGTCGCGCGCGCGCTGCGTGTTCGTCATGCCCGGACACAGGGTGTTCACCTGAATCCCGTCTCCCGCCACGGCGTCCGAGAGCGCTCTCGTGTTGTTGAGCACCGTGATGTTCGCCGCACTCGTGGGGATGTTTCCCCGCGCGGGACTCGCACCCGCTCCGCCCGCGATGTTCACGATGCGGCCCCAGCCGTTTTTCTTCATGTGGGGGATCACCAGCTGGGACATGCGCAGATACCCGTAGGTCTTGAGCGTGAGCGCCTCGGTGATGAACTCCGCGTCGAGTTCAAGAATATCTCCGCCCCGCGCCGCGCCCGCGCTGTTGATGAGAATATCCACGCCGCCGAAATTCGCGACGCACGCATCGACCACCTTCTGGCAGCCATCGAGAGAGTTCAGATCGGAGGAGACGGACATACCCTCTCCTCCCGCGGCGTTCACATCTTCCACCGCTGTAGCCAAAAGCCCCTCATCGCGCGCCGTGACACACACGCGAGCACCCTCTCTCGCCAGCGCGATCGCGCATTCGCGGCCGATGCCGCGGCTCGCGCCCGTCACGATCACGATCTTTCCCGTCAGACCAAGATCCATCTTTCTCTCCTTAGAAAATCATGAATAAAACGATGAAATGCCGCTGCTTAAGCCAGCACGAGCTGGCAAGGGTTCGTGGCCCGGTATTCGGCCTTCTTGTCGGTAATCTCCATCACACGAGGGAGGTTTTCGATCCCGTGCTCCTCGTGCGTGATGAGAGAGCGCACGTCTATCCTTCCGCTGGCCACCCACTTTCCGCCCAGGGCCACGGTGTCCGCGCCATGACCTTCCGGGAAAATCCACTGAATCCCCTGAGCGCGCATGAAGACCGGGTCGAATTTCACATCGCCGATGAGCCCCGCGATCTGAATGACGCGCCCGCCGATGCGCACCATGCGTGTCGCCTGGTGCAGCGTAGCGTGGCCCGAGAGGCCCTGATCCGCGTTGCCGCCCGCGCACTCGAAAACGAGGTCGACGCCCTTGCCCGCCGTGATCTCCATCACTTTATCGACTGGATCATCCACTCTCGCGTCGATGACCTCGTCCGCACCGAACTTGCGGCTCAAGGCGAGAGCCTCATCCTTCACATCGCTCACGTAGACGGCCCCTGCTCCGCATGTGCGCGCGGCCTGTAAGGCGTAGAGGCCCATGACTCCCTGACCGGTGATGGCCACCGTCTCGCCCGTCTGGATCTTCGCATCGCGCATGGCGGCGACGGTGGAGGAAAGAGGCTGGAGACATGCGATGGATGTATCGTCCAGTGTCTGGGGCGGCCTCACGAGGCCGTGCGCGGGCAGCGAGATGTATTCGGCGAACGCGCCCGGCGTATTGATGCCCACGTGCAGCTTGTCGACGCAGTACATCTCCCGGCCCTCCCGGCAGAACTCGCAACCAAGACATGGAACGTGGCCGGAAGTGCACACCCTGTCGCCCGGTTTCAGGTGCTCAACGCCATCACCCACCTCGACGACCTCCGCGCTCATCTCATGCCCCAGCAACTGCACGGGCGCATGTTTTTCGAGCATCTCCCTCATAAGCGCCGAATTGATGGTTCCGATGCCCAGGGACCGCTGCACGTCTGTGATGCTCGGCTGCACCCGCCGCACCTTGCACAGGGCCCAGCCCGGCTTCACCTCGGGGTCCGGCACCTCATCGAGCCTCATATCGCCAAAGGCGTAGAAACGCCACGCTTTCATGCTTGCGAACCCTCCACTTGTAAAGGCAAACTCACCGCAATAGCTCTTAACACTCTTTTCCCCATCCGCCAAGACAAGGTCGGGGATTTGTTCGTGCGCGGCTTTCAAGCCCGCGCGGGGAGAAAACATGCCGGACATCAAGGTTCATGCGAAAGACCTCCACGCCTATCTCGCGCGCGTCTACCAGGCTCTCAGAATATCCGAGGCGGACGCCAATGCGTGCGCCGCCCAGATTGTGGACGCCGAACTGAGGGGCGTGAGTTCGCACGGGTGCGTTCGCTTCGGGGTCTTCGTGGAGCGTCTTCAAAACGGGACGGCGAACCCGAGACCCCACGTCCATACGATCACCGACCTCCCCGCATTTTCTCTGCTGGATGGGGACTACGGCATGAGCGCCGTCGTCGCGCGGCGCGCCATGGAGGTCGCCATCGAAAAGGCAAAGGCAGGCGGCATTGGCGCTGCCGCGATCCGCAAGTCTTCCCACACGGGCCACATCGGCTATTTCGCCGCCATGGCGCTCGAACACGGCATGATCGGGGTGGTCATCAGCGGCGCGGTGGGAAACCTCGCCCCGTGGGGCGGTTTCGAGAGAATGATCGGGAACAATCCGGTCGCCTTCGCGGTTCCCTCGAACCAGGAATATCCGATCCTCTTCGACATCGCTACCTCCAAGGTGGCGAGAGGCTACGTGCTCCTGGCCGCCAGGACGGGGGAGCCGATTCCCGAGGGCTGGGCGCTCGACCCTTCGGGCAACCCGACCACGGACGCCGCCCTCGCCGCCAGGGGAACCATGCTGCCCCTGGGCGATTACAAGGGATACGGCCTTGCCCTCATGTTCACCTTCCTGACGGGTGCGCTTACGGGCAACGGTTTCGACGCCGATCAGCCCGATTGGCTGGAGACGGACAAACCCTTCGGCCTGCCGATGTTCGCCATGGCGATAGACCCGGAGAGATGCCTGGGCGGCGACTACAAGGCGGCGGTGGATGAGGCCGCGGCGCGCATCAAGGCATCCGGCCTGGCGCCGGGGTTCGATGAAATCCGCATCCCCGGTGAAGGCGCTCACCGCAGGTATCAGGCCGCCCTGGCCGAGGGCATCACGATCAAAGAAGCGCTCGCGCAGGACCTGGACCGTATCGCGGCGGAGGTGGGCGTGACGCCCTTGTCCGGGGGCTGAGTGTAATGAAAATCCTCCGCCTTTGTTGAAGTGTTGGCTCCCATGCGCTAGTTTGATGGCTCGTTGATTGGACGTTCTTTACATATCCATCACATGACCGGGTGCGGGGCGTATTCGCGCCCTGAATTTTTGAAGGAGAAGATATGCCGGTAACTGCAATGATCATCGAAGATGGAGACAACGTCGCCACCTGTCTCGAAAAAGTGGCAAAGGGAGGCTCCGTTCGCCTCATGCTCAACGGAAAGATGGGCAAGACGCTCAAGGCCAATCAGGCGATCCCCTACATCCACAAAATCTGCATCAGGCCCCTGAAAAAGGGCGAACACTGCATGAAATACGGCCTGTCCATCGGCGTGGCGAGCAAGGACATCAAGGTGGGCGACTACATTCACGTACATAACATAGAGAGCGCCCGCGGCCGCGGCGACCTCGAGTAGAAAAGGAGGTACACCATGGCCAGAAGAAACGGAAGAGGCGCAAGCTCATCGAAACGCCTGAGAAAAACCTGGTGGGGATATCCCCGGGAGAATGGGGACGTGGGCGCGAGAAACTACCTGCTCGTGTTGAGCGGCACCCTTTACGCCAACCCCACGTGCGAGCGCGTCGCGAGGACCTTAAGACATAGCGTCGCCCTCACCCACCCGCTCGGCCGCTGCCAGATCGGCCCCGACATCCAGCGCACGTTCGAGACCCTCGTAGGTCACGGACAGAACGCCAACGCGGGCGCCGTCATCGTCATCGATCATCACCGCGAGGAAGGCTGCACGGCGGACGAGATCGCCCATGAAATCGCCAAAACGGGTAAACGGGTGGAGGCCATCAACATCCGCGAAGACGGCGGCGCGATAGACGCCACCGCCAAGGCCACGCGCATCGGCATGGAGATGCTCAGAGAACTCACGAACGAACGCCGCCAGGAAATCCCCGTGAGCAAGCTCCTGTTGGGGCTCAACTGCGGAACGTCGGACACCACCTCGGGCCTCTCCCACAACAAGGCCACCGGCTGGGTGACGGACCAGGTGGTCAAGCTGGGCGGACGCGCGCTTTTGGCCGAGACCACGGAGATGATGGGCGGCGAGGACGTGCTGGCCGCCAAATGCGTGAGGCCGGCCCTGGGCAAGCGCATCTGGAAAATGGTGGATGAGATGGAAGAGCGCATCCTCGCCTGCGGCGTCGACCTGAGGGGCAGCCAGCCCACGGGCGACAACATGGAGGGCGGCCTGACCACGATTGAAGAAAAATCGCTTGGCGCCATCCAGAAGGCGGGGTCGGCCCCCATCGTGGACGTGATCCCGTGGGCGAAACGCGCGAACCGCAGAAGCGGGCTCCACGTGATGGACACCCCGGGCCATGGGGGAGAGTCCATCACCGGCATCGCGGCGGGCGGCTCTCAGGTGCTCATCTTCTCCACGGGCGGCGGCCATACCATCAACCACCCCCTGATGAGCACCATCCGCATCACGGGCAATCCGCTTTCAGCGAGGCTTCAGGCCGACACCACGGACGTGGACGTGACGGACATCTTCGAGGGCGCGCCCATCGAGGTGGCGGGACGGCGCGTCTATGACGAGGTGCTCGAAGTCGCGAGCGGGAAGATGACGAAAGCCGAAATCCTGCATGAGGACAACGCCTTCGCCATCAACAGGAATGGACCCAGCGTCTAGGAGATTCACCACCAGCCCCGGCGGATGTTCTCCGGGGGTTTGTTTCACGCGGCCGGCAATGCAGATGCTCATTGCCCGAGGCCTTGGATGAATCCCCTCCCCTACGCCGAGGCCATCGCGATACTCGCCGAAGAAGAGCGGGGGGACGGCTGGCTCGTATACTGTGAGAGGGAAAATCTCTACCAGCTTCCCGTGGTCGAATGGCTGGATGCGCTGAGGGAGGAAACCCTGGCCCTTGCTCCCGAAGCGCCTCTGGAAGTGGGCGCCGGCGACGGCGCGATCGGAAAAGCATTGCAGGCGCGCGGTGTGAACCTGAAGCTCACCGACCCCGCCGGACGCAATGGAACCGAAGCCCTGGACGCGAGGAATGCGCTCATCATCCATGCACCCGATTTCGTGTTCTCCTGCTGGCTGCCGTATGATTCAGGCGCTGAACGACAGATATTGGAGGCGATGAGCCTTCGCTGGTATCTGGCGGTGGTGCAGCGGGGACCGGGCTACGCCGGGAGCGAAGCGCTTTGGGAAGCGCCCGGCTGGAGTGTGCGGGAATTGAGCGAGGTGAACCGCTGGTCGGTTTCGCGGGCTGATTTTCTGAGCGAGGTCGACTCGGGCGAGCACGTCCGGCACGGGATGGCCTATTTGTTCACGCGTGAGGAGTGAATGAGCGGACATACGACGAGCGAGAAACTCCACACTTTTTTAGAGCGGATATTCAGCAAGCTGGGCATGCCGGATGAGGACGCCGCATGGACGGCGGATACGCTCGTGACGGCCGAGTTGCGCGGCGTCACCAGTCACGGCGTGATCCGCATGCCGCACTACGCCAGGCGTCTGGAGATCAACCTGGCGAATCCGGCGCCTGATTTCCGTATCGTCAAGGATGCGGGCGCACTCGCGCTCGCAGACGGAGACAACGGCATGGGCCAGGTGGTATCCAGACGCGCGATGGAAGAGGCCATCGCCCGCGCCCGAACCCACAACGTGGGCGTCGTCCTGCTCAAGGAGAGCAACCATTTCGGCGCCGCCGCGACGTACGCGGCCATGGCTCCCGAAGCCGGCATGGTGGGCCTGGTAACTACCAATACACTGCGCGTCCTGCCCCCGGCAGGAGGCAAGGAACCCAGGATCGGCAACAACCCCGTCTCGGTCGCCCTGCCGAGCGACCCGCCCATGGTGCTGGATATGGCGCTTTCCGTCGTGGCGCGAGGCTACATCATCGAGGCGGCGCGGGCGGGCGAACTCATCCCCGAGGGCTGGGGACTGGACAAGGAGGGAAGACCCACCACCGACCCCCGTCAGGTGCTCGAAAGCTCCCTGCTCTCCCCGATTGCGGGCTACAAGGGCAGCGGGCTTTCCATCGCGATCGACGCCATTCTGGGTTCCCTCGCGGGTGGAGGCCACAGCCACGAGATCGTGGGCATCAACGAGTTTCACGGGAAAAGCCGCGTCACGAGCGTTTTCGTCGCCGTCAACGTAGAGCCTTTGCTCCCGGTATCTGAGTTCCGGGCCGCCGCCAACGCCTTCATCTCCATCATCAAGGCAACGCCGAAGGCGGCGGGCGTCGAAACGATTTTCATGCCGGGAGAAATCGAGCATCAAAGCGAGACGAAGCGCCGACGCGACGGGTTCGAACTCTCGCAAGAGCGGCTTGCGGAACTCGATGAAATCGCCCAACGGCTCGACCTCCCCCCGCTGGAGCGTGGGCAATGAACGACCCTGCTCCCCGCGAGTTGGCCGAAGCCGCTTCCAGATTCGCCCGCGAGGCGGGAGAAATCCTGATGGGGCTTTTCGGGAAGCAGGTGGAGGTGGATTACAAGAACAAGGCCGAAACCGACCCGGTGAGCGAAGCCGACCGCGCGAGCCAGGAGTTTCTGACCAAGGCGATAAACGAAAATTTTCCGGCGCATGGCGTACTGGGCGAGGAGAAGCCCGAAGACGAAGATGAGGCCAGAGCGCAAGGCGCGAGCGAGGTACCCGAATACCTGTGGGTCTTGGACCCTCTGGACGGCACGAAAAATTTTCTGAACGGCCTGCATGTCTGGGGCTGTTCCGTGGGGGTCCTGAAGCGCGGGCGTTCGATTGCGGGCGCCATTTTCACGCCGGAGGACAAAGGAACCATCTACCACGCCTACGAGGGAGGTGGAGCGTTCCGCAACAATAACCGAATCGAGGTTGCGGGAGAGGACAAGCCCACGGGAAAGCGCATCGTTGCGCTCCCCGGCTCCTACTGGACGCAGTTTCGCCCCACGGGGCCGCTCAAGAAAAACCTGGGCGAGGTGCGCGCCACCGGATCGATGTGCTACGAACAGGCCCTCGTGGCGCGCGGAGGCCTTCACTACACGCTTTTCGGCGTTCCCAGCATCTGGGACGTGGCGGCGGGCGCCATTATCGTGAAAGAAGCGGGGGGCATGACGCTCGCCCGGCGCGACCGCACGAACAGGTGGCGCGAACTGGATACCTTCTTCTCAGGGGAGAACACGCCCAAAGACCTGGACACCGCTCGAAAGTGGCGGCAATCCCTGCTCATCGGCAACCCCGCCCTCGTGCAATACATCGCAAAACACATCAAGAAAGTGAACCGGCGCAGACCCGGGCGCAAGAACCGCTAGCAACCGCTCAGAACGAAGGTGAATTTAACTCTATTTTACTTTAAGATATATTGGTAACATATTGATATTCAATGATTTTCTAATTCAAATCCGGCACTCGTACTGGCGCGAATCGATCGCTCTGGAGACCCTTGCCTCTCCCCCCAAGTCCCTCGATTTCCATGACTCGCTCCTCCTGTGGATTGCGATAAGCGGAGCCGGATATCACCTCGAATTCATACCCGGGAGCGGGACTGCCTCTTTTGGGTGATTTCCCGCGTATGGGAAATGAAAACGAACGACTCTCTCCAGGCCTCAAACCTCTGAGCCAGTGCCTTGTGCGGCAGCATTTTTTTCCGTTTCGGATAAGTTCTACCTGCAAGCCGACATCGAAGGAAAAATCAGGGTCCGCATTATGCAGCGTGCCGTGGGCGCGCAGATAGGGTCTGCAGGATTTACATCGTGGTTTCCTGAACACCTCGACCTCGGCGTTTTCCACGCGCACCCACCGCCGGACCTGTCGATTCCTCTCCTGCGCCATCGAGTTGATAGAGGAGAGAATCCGCTCCTTGTGAGCCGAAACGGGATAGCGCACAAGAAATTGCTCGAGCGCCGCGACGCGGCCCGAACGCTCGGCTCCTTCCAGCGCCCGCGCCTCCATGCGCTGCTGCATGAGAGCGGCTTCTTTCGAACCTTCGAATCTGCGGATAAAGGCCTTCCAGTCCGCCTCTAACTCGGAGCGCATCGCCACTTCGAATCTCGCCGCGCGCAAAATGTCCTTCGCCTCGGAGAGATATGAGCTCAGAGGATTGTCAAAGACGTACCTTTCCAGTTCGAGAACATCGCCCGAGGCTTTCGCCGCGTCGAGCAAGAGCCTTTCGAGGCGCTGGGTCGCCGCTTCTGTCCACTCGCTCCGCGCCTTTTTGTATTTCGCAATGAAGGCTCTGTAGGAGGAGACGTCGTCTTTTTCTCCCATAGCTTCATATTCACTCTTTTGAAGCTCGACGTTGGAAGGCCGCCTAAACCAACCTTCGGGAAAGCGCTTTAGAAATGCTTCAAGGGCGCCGGGCACCTTCGATGCAAGCGCTTCCTGATACATGAGTTGCTCCCACCGGTAGCGCGCCCGGCGGACGTATTCGCCGTCAAAATGATAGTCCAGATATTCCTTATAAGAGCGGGCCGTGTGCCTCCGAGCCGCCCTTTCAAAATCGTACCCATCGAGTTCTGCGAGAAACACTTTCGATTGGGGATGGGTGGGGTTGTCGTAAACGAACCAGCGCTTTTCGTTCATCACATCGCGCGGCGCTACCCTGCGCACGCGCGGACTCTCCAGACATCCAACGAGAGTCATGCTGAGAATGAAGCAGACAAGAAAGAACAACAGCCGATTCCAGATCAGGCTCGCATTGGCGCTCATCGCCTACACCTCAGCGTTTCACCATTTTTCCGGGCGTTTTCCGTAACTATTCGAAATGCCAGTGCCGACGACGGTATTCTTCGGGCGTCGGCAGGCACGGGTTCTTCCTGAAGCGAACCACCCTTTCCAGGAATATTTCCACTTCCTCGGGTTCGAGAAGCTCGTCCATCTCACGCCTCAAGGAACTGTCGTCATCGCGCAGGCTGGCCTCCAGCCTTTTGACGTCGCTCAACTGCGCCTCGGGCAGGGAAACGCCCGCATAGTCCCAGATGACGGTACGCAGCTTGGGTTCCGCGTGAAACGTGAGGCCGTGATCGATTCCCCAGACGCGGCCGTCCTCGGATTTGAAGCAATGGCCTCCCTTGCGGTCCGTGTTGTTCACCATGATGTCGAATGCGGCGATCAGCACCAGTTCTGGACGCTCCTCGGCGCGGAGCGTGAAATAGTTCGATTTCCCGTCATAGGGTACGCACAGCTGCATGGAACCCTCCCCATGCGGGCCTTCGCGAATCACCGTCGGGGGAACGAGGTGCCATCCCAGATGATGGCTCACCAGGAAGGAACACCTTTCCCGGAAATGGAGCGTTCCGTATGGAAAATCCCAGAGCGGCCTCTCCCCGCTCGCAGGCTTGTATATCCCCCAGAACTGGAATTCCTCCGCACTCATCCTCACGGCGAACGTGTAGTTCGAGCCTTGCGGCACCAACTCGCCGCCCAGAATTTCCGAGTTTAGAAGAAGATTCTCGATTTCCTCCGGTTCGAAGCGATACGCCTGCGATTCGGACGCATCCACCGCTTCCTGGGCTTCAGGAGGAGAAAATTTCCGGGCCACGGGATTTCCCTGTCGAGTAGGATAGAGCCGATTTAATGACGAAAATGCCCGTTCGTATTGGGGTCGACCTTGCCGGTGGCCACCATGGCGTGACGAGAGAGGGCATCCGTCCCCCGCCCGGAGGAGCATTCATCGAGGCTTTGGTTGATGAATTCATCCAGCTTTGCATGCGCGAGACTCACCTGCAGCGCGGCGGGGCCGACGGCCTCTTCTTCGTATTCCTCTTCTTCGGAAGACTCCCCCTCCGAGGCGACCTCGTCCCGTTCATCGTAAAAAAAGACGGTGACGCGGCTTTTGCCCGGGCCATAAGCCAGTCCCAGACGGCTCACCTTGAACTCAAGCAACCCCTCGGAACTCACCGGGGTGGAATCGACCTCGGCGATATCGGGAAAATCCGGCTCCTCGCCCGAGCGTTCCCCTTCCCCTTTCGCCTCCACCATCTTTTTCATCGCCATCGAAAGGCCGTAGACCTGTTCTTTTTCCAACCAGAGGGTAGCGGCCGCTTTCGTCGGGCAATCGATCAGAATGCGGAAAATCCTTTTTCCGGCGACACCTATCGCTTCTGTTCTTATTTTTCCAACTTCGCCGAAATTATGTTTGGCTGAATCCATGTGAGATATAAAACTCCGCGATGCGATATGAGACGGCTCGTGGTGGATATACCATAAACGGATGTCCCACCCTTGTCTATTCAAATTTCCCCGCATACCTTCGGGTTTCTATCGCAGGAAATAGCGTCTATAATCCCGCAAACAGCCCGCCCAGCATTTCATCCAGGCGCCGGGAAACCACCGTATGGCGAAAAGAAATCCCCGAAAACCCGCCAGAGTCAAAAACGGCCTGCTCGAATATCTGCTCCTGAGCGTTCTCGTGCTCGTCGTCGTAGTGACGGCGTGGACGCTCTACGACAACGGAATCATCGACACGTTCGTCGATATCATCAAGGGCGGCCGTTAAGACGCTTATTCACCCGAGAGCCTCGCTTCCTCTCTTGCAAGGTCAGCAGGTTCCGCCGCTCCCTCGAGCGCCTCGTCCAGACAAACGCCCAGCCCCAGCGCCACACGATTGATGAAATTAAAATAGGCCGTCACCGACACCAACTCGACGATGGCGGCGTCATCGAGCCCCTCCTCTCTCAGTTTTTCCACGTCTGATTTTCGCACCTCGGCCGGTGATTTCGTGAGCCTGCGGGCAAAGCCGAGCATCGCCCGTTCGCGATCCGTGAGGTCCGCGCTTTCCGGGTCGCGCTTGAGCGCTTTTGCGCGTTCGTCATCGCCCAACGCCAGACGGAGAAACTCCCCGTGGCTGGTGGTTCAGTAGAAACAATCGTTTTCCTTCGATACCGCCGTGGCGATGAACTCGCGCTCCGCTTTCGTGAGATTCTCCTCCGTCTGCATCAGTGTGACGTAGAGCTGACGGTGCGCGCGCATGATCTCGGGGCGGTTTCCGAACGGACGCGAGATGTTGGCGATGTAGCCGAGCGCCTTGAGGTTGGCGTCGTAGGTTTGTTTTACGATTCCCGCCGCCTCTTCCACAGGAACGGTATATACCCAGGCGGGCGCTCTTTCGGCATCGCTCATCGGTTCGCATCTCCCCTAGAATATCAACGCATCGAAAACAAACGACCGAATCTCCATATCATGGATTCGGAGCAAACAGAATCAGGCGGCCAAAAACCAGGAACCGGCTACACACCTCTGCCTAAAAAGTGATAGCCTCCCCAAAATCGTCACACATCAGAGGTTGCTCATTGGCCCGGCTCATACCCAAAACACTGCCAACACCCGACGGCCCGCTCGCCTATACGGAAGCGGGAGCCAGTGATAAAGAACCCCTCCTCCTGGTGCACGGCGGCTTCGGGGCGGCGAACCACTGGCTCAAGAACCAGGCTTTCTTCGCCGAACACTACCGGACTCTGGCGATCGATCTCCCCGCCTTCGGTGAAAGCTACCGGCCGCCCAAACCGCACACGGCCGCATCCGTCACGCAGGGCATCGGTCGGCTCCTCGACGGGCTTGGAATCGAAAAGTGCCTGTGCGTGGCTTTTTCCTTCGGCGCGACGATGAGCGTGACGTACTGCCGGGAAAACGCTCGGCGATTCAAGAAACTCGTTCTGCTGGGCCCGGGGGGGCTGGGGATCACGGGCGACGTCAAGCTCGGCGATGAGCGCCGCGCCACCAGGGAGATGAGCCCCGAAGAGAAGCACGCGGTGTTCGTTCACAACCAAAAAGCGCTGATGTTCAAAAATCCGGCCTGCGCGGATGAGGCGTACCTCTCCCAGGCATGGACGAACCTCAAGAATTCGAGGATGAACATCTACGCCATGAACCGCGAGCCCTATCTGCCCGATCTGTTACCGGCGTGCGCCATGCCGTTGCTGATACTGTGGGGAGACGCCGACGTCATCGCCTACCCCACGCCCGAAGAACGCCGGGGCGCTTGCCAAAAAGCAGCTCCCCATGCAGAAGTGGATATGATTCCCGACGCCGGGCACATGGCCCAGTGGGAGCAACCCGAGGTATTCAACGAACGTGCACTCAAATTTCTAAGGTCTTAAATACCTATCATCGCTGAGGAGAGCGTTTCATGAGCAAAACGAGCTTTGATTTTTCCGGACAGGTCGCCGTCGTCACGGGCGGATCGCGCGGCATCGGCAAGGGATCGGCGGAGAAATTCGCCGAGGCGGGCGCCAAGGCTTATCTCATCGACATCGACGTCGAACTCGGCGAGGCGGCCGCCGCCGGCATCCGCGAGAACGGGGGCGACGCGACCTTTATCGATTGCGACCTTACGGACTCGGTGGCCGTGAAACAGATGATAGAACGCATCGTGAACGAGGCGGGCGCCATCGACATTTTCGTCAATTCCGCCGGCGGTTTTCACCAGCAGCTGTCCACGGGCGATACGTCGGAAGACGAATGGGACGCCGTGGTGGACAGGAACCTGAAAAGCGTGTTCCTTACCTCGAAACATCTGACGCCCGTTTTCGAAAAACAAAAGGGCGGCTGCGTGATCAACCTGGGCTCCATGTCGGGAATCACCACGCTCCAGCCTTCTTCTCCGCCCTATGCGGCGGCCAAGGCGGGCGTCCATGCCCTGACCCGCGTGCTCGCCTACGAGCTTGGGCAATACAACGTGCGCGTGAACGCCATCGCGCCCGGAACGACGGCGACCGAGCGCGTCATCGCGGTGCGCTCCGAAGAACAGCGCGAGATGATCGGCAAGGGCACGCTGCTCGGCCGCATCGCCGACGTAGACGACATGGTGGGCTGGGTGCTCATGCTGGCCTCGCCCGAATCCGCCTATCTCACGGGCCAGACCATCGCCGTGAACGCGGGCCGATACATGTCGTAGATTCAATGACTCTTACGCACTGACAGCCATTTTGAGGAATCAGATGAGCGAATACCTGGAATTCGACCCCAACGAGATAGAGAGACGCGAGATTTACCGCCTGCTCACAGGTTCCATCGTCCCCCGCCCCATCGGCTGGGCGTCATCCATCAGCAAGGAGGGGATCCACAACATCGCGCCATTCAGCTTCTTCACCTGCGTGTGCGTGGCGCCGCCGATGATATCGCTCACCGTGGCGAGAAACCCCGACGGCACCAGGAAGCACACCCTCATCAACGCGCAGGAAACCGGAGAATTCTGCTTCAACGTCGTCACCCACCGCCATTGGGAGCAGATGGTGGACACGGCGAACGGCATCCCGGCGGAGGAGAGCGAATTCGACGCCACAGGCCTCGAACCGATACCCGCCAGGATGGTGAAGGCCCCCCGCATCAAGGACGCGCCCATTCACTTCGAGTGCAAGACCCACAACGTGTTCGAACTCGGCCCGAACAAGCACCCGCTCCTGATCGGGGAAGTCGTCTATTTCCACGTCAACCCGGACGTCATGACGGGCGGATACATCGACATGAAAAAACTCGATCCCATCGGGCGTTTGAACGGTTTTTGGCAGTGTACGCTCGGTGATTTCCTCGAAAGAAGTTTCCAGGACGGGCAGCCGAGATAAGGCTGAAAACGATCTAAAAGAACCGAGAATCTACTTGATAAATAGCATATAACTATCTGTTAATTTGTTCTTTATTCAACATCAAATCCAGCGTCTTCAACGGCGGCGCGCAAGGCGTCGAGATTTGTAGCCCCCTCATCGAAAACGACCGTCGCCCTGCCTCCTTCCAGGTCGACGGCGGCCTCGGACACACCTTCCACGCCGCTTAACGCTTCTTGCACTGCGGATTGGCACATTCCGCAACTCATTCCGCCTACGACAATCTCCACTTTCGCCATTTCAATCTCTCCACAAGAAATCGAGTCGGTTGACCTATAAGTCCGCTTCGGGGATCTAGCCCGCACCCCTCGAACGAACTGGCTTCCAGTTTCTGAGCAACAAGGTGTTCGACACGACGGATACGGAACTGAACGCCATGGCCGCCCCTGCGACGATCGGGCTTAAAAACCCGAATGCCGCCAGAGGAATGCCGAGAATGTTGTAGAAAAAAGCCCAGAACAGGTTCTGGCGAATTTTCCTCAACACGGTTTTTGAGAGATGAATCCCCGACACGACACCCATCAGATCGCCCTGCATCAGCGTGATGTCCGACGCCTCCATCGCGATATCCGTCCCCGTGCCGATGGCGAATCCCACGTCTGCAGCGGCCAGTGCGGGAGCGTCGTTGATGCCGTCGCCCACCATGCCCACCTTTTTCCCCTCTCTCTTGAGTCGCTGCACCATGTCCGCCTTTTCGTCCGGCATCACATCCGCCATCACGTGAGAAATGCCCGCTTCCGCCGCCATGGCCTGCGCCGTCCGCTCGTTGTCGCCCGTCATCATGTAGACCTCGACTCCCATGCCCTGGAGAGCCGCAACCGCTTCCGCCGAGTTCTCCCTCAGGGTATCGGCGACGCCGATGGCGCCCAGCAGGCCCCCATCATCGGCGACGAGGATCGCGGTTTTCCCCTCCGATTCAAGGCGGCGAATCTCATCATGAGGCCCAGTCGCGTCCACGCCACGCCACGCCATGAACTTCTCGTTGCCCAGATAAATTTTCCGCTCACCCACATTCGCTTCCAGGCCATGCCCCGGAAAGGCGCGGAAATCACGCATATCGAGCAGTTCCGCGCCGCGCGCTCCGGCCTCGTCCACAATCGCCTTTCCCAAGGGATGCTCCGAGCCGCGCTCCGCGCTCGCCGCGAGCCTGAGCAACTCCTCCTGCGAGAGGCCACCCAGCGGCAACAAGTCGGTCACCACGGGCGTCCCCTTCGTCAGCGTGCCCGTCTTGTCCAGTATGACGGCGTCCAGCCTGTGCGCCGTCTCCAGGGACTCGCCGCCTTTGATGAGAATGCCTGCCTCGGCCCCTTTCCCGGTGCCCACCATGATGGCCGTAGGCGTCGCTAATCCTAAGGCGCACGGACAGGCGATGACCAGAACGGCGACGGCGTTGATGAGCGCGGGCGCAAACGGCCCCACAAAGTCCCAGAGAATGTATGTGACGAGAGCGATTCCCAGAACGATGGGCACGAAAATACCCGACACCTTGTCCGCGGTGCGCTGAATCGGCGCCCTGGAGCCCTGCGCCTGCTCCACCATGCGGATGATCTGCGCGAGCACCGTTTCCTTCCCTACCCTCAAAGCCCGGAACTTCACCGCCCCGTCGATATTGAGCGTGGCCCCGGTAACGGCGTCCCCCTCCCCTTTTGCGACAGGAACGCTCTCGCCCGTCAGCATGGATTCATCCACGGAAGTGGCGCCCTCCAGGATAATCCCGTCGACGGGGTATTTCTCGCCAGGGCGCACCATCACGACGTCGCCCACGCGAACCTCACCCACGGGAACCTCGCACTCCTCCCCGTCGCGAAGCACCCGCGCCGTCTTCGCCTGAAGGCCCATCAGCTTCTTGATGGCTTCAGAAGTTCTGCCCATGGCGCGTTCTTCGAGCACTTTCCCGAGCACGATGAGCGTGATCAGAACAGCGGACGCCTCGAAATACACGTGATGCGCGCTCAAGCCCCACAGGGTCACCACGCTGCTGTGCAGCCAGGCCGCGCTCGTGCCCAGGGCGACGAGAACGTCCATGTTCGCGCCGCCGCCCATGAGCGAATGGTACGCTCCACGGTAAAACCGCCGGCCCACGACGAACTGCACGGGCGTGGCGAGCGCGAACTGCCACCACCTGGGCAATTCCCATCCCCCCGCGCCCGGAAGCATGCCCGCCATCTGGAAGAGAAGCGGTGCGGACAAGACGGCGGAGAGCACGAGCAGACGCACGCTTTTCCTGAATTCGCGCTCTCGTTTCAGTTTCTCCGTATCCTGTTCTTCATCCATCACGGGACGGGTCGAATACCCCGCCCTGGCCACATAATCAATAATCTCATCCGCGCGAGCGATGGCCGGCTGGAACTCGACACGGCCTTGGGCCTTCGAGAGGTCCACGCCGGCGGACACGACGCCATCGAGCCCGCTTAATTGCTCTTCCAGGCCAGCGGCATCCGCCGCGCTCTCCATCCCCTCTATCGTGAACTCGACGAGCGTATGCGGAACGCGGAATCCGGTTTTCTCCACTCTTTTGTTGATGTCGGCGGGCGTGACCTGAGCGGGAACGAATTCGACTTGCGCGCGCGCCAGGGCCAGATTCACATTCGCGTGTAACACGCCGTCGAGCGCGTCAAGCCGTTTTTGCAGCCTCGCCGAGCAGGCAGCACAAGACATGCCTTCGACCGGAAATTCGAGCGTTTCGGGAATTGAATTTATCGACATGTCACACTCCTAGCCCAGGGCCTGAAGCTTTACGCTTATGCTCACCTCGCTACCCTCGCGCATCAATCGCACTTCCACCACGTCGCCCACCTTGTGCGCATCGAGGGCGTCCAGCAAGTCATCGATCGAAGAGATGGAGCGCTCCCCCACGCCTACAATCACGTCACCGAGCACGAGACGGCCTTCCCGGTTTCTCCCGGTGCCGCGCAACCCCGCGCCTTCAGCCACGCTACCTTTTTGCACGCCAATGATCAGTACGCCTCGTATCCCGAAGCGCTCCGCCGTACCCCTGTCCGCCACATGGATGCCGAGCCCGGGCCTGATGACGCGGCCATGGCGGAGCAACTGGGGCACTACCCGGTTCACCGTATCCACGGGAACCGCAAAACCGATGCCCGCGTTGGAGCCTGAGGGGCTGAAAATAGCGGTGTTGACGCCTATCAGGCGCCCGGCGCTGTCCAGAAGCGGCCCCCCGGAATTGCCCGGATTGATCGCGGCATCGGTCTGGATGACGCCGCTGATTTTGCGTCCCGACACGCCGTTGATCTCACGCCCCAGAGCGCTGATGATTCCCGTCGTGAGCGTCTGGTCCAGTCCGAAGGGATTGCCGATGGCGAACACCCGCTGGCCCACCAGCAGGTTCGCGGACTGGCCGACGGAGATAGGCTTCAAGCGATCCCTCGGCGCGTTAATGAACAGAACCGCTAAATCCTGATCCGGCGCCATACCCACCACGCGCGCGTCCCACTCGGAATTATCCGCCAGGGTGACGCGCAGGGCGCTCGCTCCCTGGATGACGTGAAAGTTCGTGATGATGTGGCCCTGATCGTTCCAGACGAAGCCCGAACCCGTGCCTTGCGGAATCTCGAATAAGTTGAGGCTGAACCTGCCGCGCCTCATCGCCAGCCTCGTGATGTAAACGACCGACGGGGAGGAGAGGCGGAAGAGCTCTATGTTGGATTTTTCCTCGGCGGCGAGATCGCCTCGCGGGGTGACGACGCGGGGCACGGCGTCCGGGTCATGAAGGTTGTCGAAATAGCCACTTGCGAACAGCCATGCGAGAACGACGCCCAGCAAGAAAATACACCAGACGATCCACCGCCATCCGCTGGAATAGGTGGGGCCTGCGCCTCTGAATTCACGACCTCCCCCGTTCATTCCAGCTCCCCTTTCTGCGCCCAGGGCAGGCCCATGAAAGCGCGCTCGCAGTCCTCGCGCAAAGACGCCTCATCCTGCGAACACCTCGCGATGATATGCGCGCCCTGAATCTGGGAGAAAAAAGAACGCGCATGCGCGAGCGGCTCAAGCTCACCCGGAAGGTCACCCTCCTCTCTGGACTGCGCCAATACGAGAGCGATTCTCTCAAATACGCCGTCCCAGACCTCTTTCAGCCGCATGCGCATCTCCTCATCAAGCGCACTCAGTTCGAGCGAAAGGTTGCCGATGGGGCATCCGCAGCACGGGGAATCCTGAATCGGCATGCGGGCGTATGATTCCGCTAGACACCTGATTTTCTCGCGCCCACTCGCTTCGATATCAAACGAGGGGGACAGGTAATTCTGGTGAAGGAGAAATTCATAATGCTCGATAACGGCAAGCCCCAGGTTCTTCTTGGAGCGGAAAAAATAGTACAGACTCCCCCGGTTCACCCGGGCGGCCTGCGCCACCATGTCCAGTGAGGTGGCATGAAAACCTCTTTGATAGACGAGCCTCGCGGCCGCATCTATGATTTTTTGTTTTGTCGCGGACGCCTTTGGGCCTTTGGGCGTCGCCGTTGCTGTTTCCACCATCATCCGCCTCGGTAAATTGAAAAATTGCTTCGCAGCGCGAAACTTCTAAACCGGCCGTAAAGTGATACACAAGGCAAGTATAACGTTTATTAGTTAGTTAGTCAACTAAATTTTGGGCCTATCCTTGAAACAAGTTTGAAACCCGTTATGCGGAGAGTTCCCGTAAGTGCGCTACGACGGAGCGTTCCAATGCGTCGAGGTTGTACCCACCCTCGAGAAGACAGATGAGCCGCCCTCCGCAAAGGCTTTCGGCAAGCGCCTTCACCCACCCGGTCATGCGGGCGAAACCGGCTTCCGTGATCATCAGTCCCCCGAGCGGGTCGTCGCGATGCGCGTCGAAACCCGCCGATACGACGACCGCCTCGGGCCCGTGCGCCTCGATGGCGGGGATGACGGTCTCTTGAAACCTCGCCAGGTATTCCTCCTCGGGTGTTCCCGCCGCAACGGGAATGTTGAGCGTCTTGCCCTCCCCGGCCCCTTCTCCCGTCTCGCCCGCGAGCCCCGTACCCGGGTAATGGGGATGCTGATGCAAGGAGACGAAGAACACGTCCGCGTCGCGCCAGAAGATATCCTGCGTTCCGTTTCCGTGGTGCACGTCCCAATCCACGACGGCGATTTTCCGGAGGCCGTGTTTTTCCTGCAGATACCGGACCAGGATGGAGACGGTGGCGAAGAGGCAGAAACCCATC
>CAYTSP010000014.1:0-22543 GCA_964440505.1 uncultured Nitrospinaceae bacterium | reverse complement strand
ATGGTGGCGATGAGCGGCGGGGTGGATAGTTCTGTGGCCGCGGCCCTCATGGTGGAGGCCGGCCATGAGACCATCGGCGTGGGGCTTCGCCTGGCCGACCGGCCCGCGCAGGAGTCCTTCCACAGGGGCTGCTGCGCGCCGCGCGACCTGGCCGATGCGCGCGCCGTGGCGGCCCAGCTCGACATCCCCTTCTACGTGATGGACGTGCGCGAATCCTTCAGGGAGAGCGTGATCGAGGACTTCGTCTCAGAATACGAAAACGGCAGGACGCCCGTGCCCTGCGTCAAGTGCAACCAGGTGGTGAAGTTCGACTATCTGGCCGGGCGCGCAATGGCGTTCGGCGCGGAGTTGCTCGTCACGGGCCATTACGCCAGGCGGGTGGAGGTCAAGGAGAGCATGAGCGTCGCGAGGAGTCTCGACAGGGAGAAGGACCAGACCTATTTCCTCTTCGGCATGACGCAGGAGCAACTGGCGCGAACCGCGTTCCCCCTGGGGGAGTTCACGAAGGAGCAGACGAGGGAATATGCCCGGAAACTGGGCCTCGCCACCGCGGAGAAGCCCGAAAGCCAGGAGATTTGCTTCGTGCCAAAGGATGATTACCGCGCTTTCCTCAAGGCGGAGAAACCGGGGGTCGACAGGCCGGGCGACATCGTGGATTTGGAGGGAAACGTGCTCGGCAGGCACGGGGGCGTGACCAACTTCACCGTGGGGCAAAGACGGGGCCTGGACTTGGGGGGCGGCCCGCCGCGCTACGTGGTGGAACTCGAATCGGAATCGGCCACCGTCGTGGTGGGCGAACGCGAGGCGCTGGCGCGCGAGGTTTTCTTCGCCAGGGACGTGCGCTGGTCGATTCCCCCCGAATCCGCTCCTCTCCAGGTACAGGTGAGGCACCGGGGCCGCGCAGCGGCCTGCGCCGTGACCCCCAAAGGTGATGGAACCGTCGAAATCAGGCCCCATGACCCCACTTATCTGGGAGCCGTGGCGCCGGGGCAGGCGGCCGTTTTCTATTCCGGCGACGTGCTCTACGGCGGTGGTTGGGTGGCCTAGAATGAAACGAATCCTTCTCGCTGCGATGGTGTTGTTTTTCACTGTCACCGCCTCCGCCCAGGAGCAGGACAAGAACCCGGAAGGGGCATACCTTCCGCTGCTCGGATCCCATCAGGCTGAGCTGCTGGTCGCGCGTCCGGGAATGCCGGACAGCCGATTTCGCCAGAGCGTCATTCTGTTGGTGGGTCACAGTGAAAAGGGGGCTTTCGGGCTGATAATAAACCGTGTGGTGCAGAGAATTTCGCTCTCCGCGCTTTTCAGGAGTTTTGGGATAAAAGCGCCTCGAGACGTGAGCCAGGTGAACATCCACTACGGTGGACCCGTGTCGCCCGATACCGGCTTCGTGCTCCATACAACAGAGCATAATCTCAATGTGGTACATGACGTTGGAGAGAATGTAGCGATAAGCCCGGTGGATGTGGTGCTCCGGGCCATGGCCCGAGGCAAGCGACCCAAGAAAATCGTTATCGCGGTCGGCTATGCTGGCTGGGGAGCCGGACAGCTGGAGCGTGAGATGAGACGCGGAGACTGGTATACGGCGCCTGCGGATCCGGATATTTTGTTCGATGATGATCATGCGAGCAAATGGAACCGGGCCATGGAGCGGCGATTCCGGGTGATGTAGGTTCTATGAGGGCATGAACAATCTGGCGAGTTCAAATCGGGCGCCACGCGCCAAGTTCTGCGAGTTCCCCAACGGTGCAGTTCGGCCGGAAAACTTCACGCACGATGCTACTGCTAGCCCGGCGGCCATTCCATGCGGCGTCCGCCCAGGAGGTGGAAGTGGATGTGAAAGACCGTTTGGCCCCCGTTTTCACCGCAATTCGCGACGATTCGAAAACCCTCTTGCGCGATCCCCTGTTTGCGGGTGATTTCATTCGCCGCAACGAATATCGAGCCAATCAGTTCTTTGTCCGCATCCTGTATTTCGTGAAGCGTCTCCATATGTTTCTTCGGGATAATCAGGATATGCGTGGGAGCCGCAGGGTTGACGTCTTCAAATGCAAACAATGCATCATCTTCATAGACTTTTTTGCAGGGGATATCACCTGCTACGATTTTGCAAAAGATGCAAGATTGCATTTCATATCTCCACAATAATGAGGATGCGGTAGTGATGGAGATTCTATCCGCAAGCGATGTTCTCTGACAAACACATCTGTGTTCCAAGCGCTTGAGATGGTTTGTCCACCCTTGCGCTGAGGCGGGATATAGCAAGTTCTGGTATGATTTCCTGGATAGTGATAATTGCCTGAACAGTCGCAGGTTCATAGTTCAAGATTACATGCTGGCTTCTAGCGGAAGGAGATGTTCGAATGAATATAAGCCGAATGCTCGTCGAGCACGTTCACGCCATTACATATGATTCTCTGCCCGATGAGGCCAGGGACCGCGCAAAGTATTTCTTGCTCGATCACCTTGGCGTTACGTTGAGAGCGACGGAAGCGGCCAGTTCCCGGGTTTTTCATAATTTCGCCCAAAAGCGCGCTCCCCAAGGTGGGCCTTGCTCCATCATAGGCTCGGCTTTGAAAACGGATGCCCCTCATGCCGCGTTGGTGAACGGCGGCGTGAGCCACGCTACGGAAATGGATGATGTGACCACACGCTCGAGCCTGCATCCCGCGGTCAGCGTCATGCCCAGCACGTTAGCCGTTGCCGAAGCGCATCAGCCCGACCCGAAGCGAGTAATCGCCGCTATCGTGGCAGGCTATGAAGTGACCAATCGCATTGGTAATGCCGTAAACCCGACAAGTCACTATGAGCGCGGGTTCCATCCCACGGGGACATGCGGGACTTTCGCCTCCGCGATTACAGCGTCGAAGCTGCTGGGGTTGTCTGTCGAAGCCACCTCCAATGCAATGGGCATTTCAGGTAGCCAGGCGGCGGGGTCGATGCAATACCTGGATAACGGAGCCTGGACGAAGAGGTTTCATCCGGGATGGGCGGCGCATAGCGGTATCATCGCCGCCTATTTGGCTCAGGAGGGATATACGGGACCGGAAGATATTTTGGGTGGGAAGACGGGATTTTTGCATGGTCATAGTGATGATTATACGCCTGAGTATGTTGTGGAGCACTTTGGTGAATATTGGGAAATTTGCGAGAGTGCAATAAAGCCCTATGCTTGTTGTCGCTATAACCATGCATCAATTGACGCCACAATCGAAGTTTGCAAAGCGCATGATATTCAGCCGGAGGAAATAAGACGAGTGAAAGTCCGGGTCCCAGAGACGAGCGTGATGGTGGTCATCGAACCCTATGACATGAAAACAAATCCGCAAAACATCGTTGATGCGCAGTTCAGCCTTCAATATGCAGTGGCTGTAGCGATTCTCAGGCGCGCCGCAGGACTTGATGAGTATGCCGACGATTTCCTTCGCTCTCAGGTTTACTCCTCAATTATCAAGAAAATTGAATGCTGCGGCGATGCCGAAATGGAAAAGGAATTTCCGGACAAATGGCAGGCACATGTCGAAATCGAGACTGGTCGCGGTGTTTTCGAAGCGCATCAGGATTATCCAAAAGGGGATTCGCGCAATCCATTGACGTGGGATGAGTTGATCGAGCGATTCTACGTGATGACGGCCCCGGTGCTTGAAAAGGAAACGGGGGATTTGCTCATCGAGCGGGTGAGGAATTTGGAAAATCTTAACAGCATCTCTGAGGTCATGGAACTTGCATCCAAGGAGCAGGGAGTTCCAGTCTGATTATTCATAAGTTGGAAACGAGACCATTTCAAATTGAGCGCTTTGCTTTATAGATTCGTTTGTGCGGTTATTCCATTGTTGAATCGCTGAAAGATGGAAATTCCCAAGGCTAAACGCATTGCAAGACGCTTGAGGAGGTGAGTCGCCATCCTTTCTTGATATCGCTCGGGATCTCTTGATCCCAAGATGAGAAAGCCGATGATTGCCTCATTAATTTCCAGAGGAACAGTGGCGGTCGAATGAATATTTTCTCTCAATGTTTCTGGAAAGAGTGGGCCTCCGCTTCCTTCTAGCTTGCTTTTGAGCACAACGCCCCCCTTCATGGGAACGAGTTCTTCTTCAATTTTGGCAAGTGGGCGAATACGGGACGATTCCTCTGGATTAGCCGCAATCACTGGAATACCATCGATAGGCTCCAGAAGTAAAAAACCTGCGTATTCAATTCCAAAGCGTGATTCGATATTTTGGGCGATTCTTGTGAGGCTTGTCACCGAGGGCGCTTGTTCAAACAAAAGTTGTTCAATGGCCAAAAAGTCTTTTTCGATCTGCTCATTTTGGCGAACGAGTTCTATCGTTTCGTCGAGAAGTCGGATCAAATCCTCTCTTTCGCCTTTTAAGCGGTCAAAAAGTTTGTCACGTAAGTTGAGCACTTTTGCTGAAGTGCTATCTTGGGTTAGCAGGCCGCTTTGGCGAAGTAAGTCTGGATGTTCTAAGAAAAAACCAGGATGTTCTTCTAGGTAACATACAACATCATCCGCCGAAATCGGCGCCATTTCGAATCTCCTTGAACGGCAAATGAATAAACACAGGGCGGATGATGGGGAAAGTTTGAAATTATCAACAAGCTTACCACTTCAGTTGGGGATTGACAAAAACCTTAGAGCGAATAAAAACATCTTAACGATTGATGGTGGCTTCGATAACAAATTTTATCCAGATAGCGAGGAAATTATGAAAACTTTAAAGCCAGGCAGCGTTACTATCGGTTTCGTCGGGATAGGAAAGATGGGAGCACCCATGTCGAAAAATCTGAGGCATGGTGACTACACGGTGGTTGCCTATGACACGAGACCAGAAAATGTGAAGGCTGTTGCGGCTGATGGTGTACAAGAGGCTGAGAGCTTGGCCGATTTGGCGAGTCGCGCCGATGTTGTCATTACAATGTTGCCCGATAGCGACGTCGTTGACGCAGTAGTGGATGGATCAAATGGACTATCCTCACACCTGAATAAGGGGAAATTGATTATCGATATGAGTTCTTCCTATCCGATAAGGACTAGTATTCTCGCCTCGCGGGTGGAAGAAAAGGGATTGCACCTCATTGGGGCGCCGGTCTCGGGCGGCGTAGTAGGAGCGGAAGCCGCCACATTGGCGATCATGCCGGGTGGCCCCAAAGAGATTGTGGATGCGGCGATGCCTATTTTTGAAACGTTGGGGAAAACTATTGTTCATATCGATGAAACACCGGAATCTGGACATGCAATGAAATGTGTAAATAATTTTCTCTCAGCCACGAGCTTGCTCGCATCTATGGAGGCCATGGTTTTGGCATCGAAGCTAGGCCTAGACCCGGAAAAGGCGCTTCAAGTCTTCAACGGAGGCTCAGGCATGAATAGCGCTACAAAAGACAAATGGCCCCGGTTTCTCCTGCCGCGGGACTTTACCTGTGGGTTCTCCACGGGGTTGATGCACAAAGATCTCTCGATGGGGAGCGATTTGGCACGCGAATACGGTGTGGCGGCGTTTTATTTGAATCAAGCTCGGCAGATGTATGGTCTGGGTGTGCAAAAATTTGGACCAGATTCAGATCAGACGGAATTATTGCAAATGTTTGAGGAATGGTCTGGGAAAAAGGTGGTTGAACCACCTGCGTAGAAGGAGATCGCTAACAAAGCGAATGCATCCCATAATAAAGTGTTTTTCCTCATAATGTTTTCAGTGTAAGCTGATGTTATGTATAGTTTTGGTGTTTTCGAGAGTATCGATTTTCAAAGGATTTTGATTATGTCTCGAAAATAGAATCGAGGAAATATGCATAAACCTTCGCTACAGCTTATTATGGGTTTTATTATTTTTCTCTTGCTTCTTTCGGGTGTCTCAGGATGTGGCAATACCGGAAAGCAAATGGGGAAATGGTGGGAGAGGAATATTGAGAATCCGATTAAAGGCTTCAAGAATCGTCAACTAATCGTCACGTCGAATCCACCACAGGCAGATGTTTTCATCAATGATATTTACCAAGGAAAAACACCGTTGCGCCTAAAATTTAAAACAGGCATGAAAGATATTTTCAAGGGTTTTACCGTTTCAGTGCAAAAGAAGGGATATTTGCCTGTCAGGCGTACCGTGTCGTTTCGGGCCGAACGAGTGACGTTTAGCTTGATCAAGAAGAAAAGAAAATAAGAACAATGAAAAAGATAATCAGTTTGTTAAGACTTAGAATTGACTTTTAGTGGCTGGATTGATAGATATCCTCCTCGTTATGGCCGAAAGTTAGAGAAATGGTTGATTTTTAAGACCAAAGCATAATTTGGGCTTCAAGGAGATTTTTTGAATGTATGCTGTAGTGGAAACCGGTGGTAAGCAGGTACGTATTGAAACGGGAGATCAAATCCTGGTCGAGCGTTTGCCCGGTAATGTTGGAGAAAGCGTCGAGTTTGAGGATGTTCGACTTATCGTAGATGGAGAAGAAGTTGTTGCAGATAAAGAGGCGTTGAGCAAAGCCAAAGTAAAAGCGGTGATTCGTGACCACGGGCGTGGACAAAAAGTTGTAGCTTTTCGATTCAAACGCCGCAAAAAAGTCCGGACCAAACGAGGGCACAGGCAGCCTTATACTCAAATAGAAGTGACAGACATCCTCGCTTCAGGATGAAAGGATTAGAATATGGCGCATAAGAAAGCTGGTGGAAGTTCATCCAACGGACGAGATAGCGCCGGGCGTCGTTTAGGCGTGAAGCGTTTTGCAGGAGAAAGTGTAAATGTGGGAACCATCCTCGTCAGGCAACGAGGCACTGTCTTTCATCCAGGTGAAAATGTTGGTTTAGGCAATGATCATACCCTCTTTGCCAAGGCGAGCGGAAAATTGAAATTCGAGCGCAAAGCTAAGGGCCGCCGAATTATCAGTGTCATTCCAGCGGAGTAGTCTCCAATGGGCAGGCTCCGCCCCTACCATGTTTGTTGATAACGCAAAAATACGTGTGCAGGCTGGCCGTGGAGGAGACGGTTGTCTCAGTTTCCGAAGGGAAAAGTATATCCCGAAAGGCGGTCCTGACGGAGGGAATGGCGGACGTGGAGGACATGTGGTTCTTAAGGCGACATCGTCTTTGAACACGCTAACGCACTTTAGATTCCAATCTTTTTTGAGGGCGGAAAAAGGCCAGGCAGGTATGGGAAGCAATAAGCATGGGGCTGATGGGGAGAATTTATTACTTGATGTGCCTCTTGGAACCATCGTGCGTGACACTGAAACGGGAGAAGTTGTGGCCGATCTTTCCGGAGATGGCCTCGAAGTAATCATCGCCCAAGGAGGTAGAGGCGGACTAGGCAACGAGCATTTTAAAAGTTCAACAAATCGAGCACCGAGGAAAACTACAAAGGGAAAAGCAGGAGAAGAACGCTTCTTGGAATTGGAGTTGAAATTACTCGCGGATGTCGGGCTAATAGGGATGCCTAATGCCGGAAAATCAACGCTCATATCGAGAATTTCCGAGAGCAAGCCCAAAATTGCTGATTACCCGTTCACCACTCTACAGCCCAACTTGGGAGTAGTGGGTTTGAGCAATTACAGTTCATGTGTGGTGGCCGATATCCCTGGATTAATACCTGGAGCCAGTAAGGGTAAAGGCTTAGGGCTGGAATTTTTGCGGCATGTAGAACGCTGCGAGTTGCTATTGCACTTGGTTGATACTTCCTTGCCACCTAAGCGTGGACTCTCAGATTTTGATGCGGTGACCCATGAATTATCTGCGTTCTCTCCCCTGCTGGCGAAGAAACATAGAGTGGCGATTTTAACAAAAATGGATGTAACGGAATCGAGGAGTCATTTCGTGGAGCTACGGGAGGGGATCATATCGCGAGGGTTGGAAGTACATGCCATCTCAGCGATTACGGGCTTTGGTTTAGGCGAATTGTTGAGCAAAATTTCTGAATTGCTCCGGCAAACGAGAGAACTAGAAAACGATGTCATTCCAACCATACAAACAAGGAACTAATGAGTGAGACGATGATCAGAAGAAATGATCCTGTACTCAAGAGTCGGCGTATTGTGGTCAAAGTGGGAAGCTCGGTTTTGACAGCATCTGATGAATTGGGCGTGAACCGTAGGGTTTTGGGACGCATCGCCTCCCAAGTGGCGAAACTCAGAGAAGAGGGCAGGCAAGTCGTTATGGTTTCATCTGGCGCCATTGCGGCTGGTGTGAAAAGGCTGGGTCTCAAAGGAATTCCCAAAGCAGTTCCTGAACGCCAAGCCGCCGCAGCAGTTGGCCAGCCCATCTTGATGGAAGCATATGGCCGTGCATTCAAACAGAGAGGCATCGAGACGGCACAGGTGTTGCTCATTCATTCAGATTTAGATGAGAGAAGCCGATTTTTGAACGCTTGTAATACTTTTCAAGCGTTGATTAACAAAGGTGTGCTCCCAATTGTGAACGAAAACGATACAGTTTCCATTGAGGAAATCCGTTTTGGAGACAACGACACACTGGCCGCCCAGACAGCCCAAATAGTTCAGGCAGGTCTCGTCATTATCTTGTCAGATGTGGCGGGCTTGTATGATGAGGACCCTAGACGATCAAAAATGGCGCGTTTGATTCCCCGTGTTGAGGGTCTGCCTAAGGAAATTGCCTCGGTCGCAGACACCAGTCCGAACCCACTTGCTCACGGGGGAATGCGTACGAAGGTTGAAGCCGTTAATATCCTCAATAAAGTGGGTATTAGCACACTCATAGTGAAGGGGAGAGACCCCCACGTTATTGAACGTGTCGTGATGGGTGAACCGTTGGGGACGCTTTTCGTGCCGAATGGTGCGCGCTTAAAGGGGAAAAAGGGCTGGATAGGAACCACGGCTAAAACCCGCGGGTGGCTTAAACTCGATAGCGGTGCCGTAAACGCCATGCTGAAGAGAGGAAAAAGCCTTTTGCCGAGTGGCGTGTTATCTGTTGGAGGGAATTTTCGTTTTGGTGATGTGGTGGAGATACGTGATACTCGAGGAGTGGCATTTGGACGAGGACTAGCGAATTATTCGAGTGGTGATGCTACCCGAATCGCAGGGAAACAAACCAAAGAAATCGCCTCTATTCTCGGAAGCAAGGATTACGATGAGATCATTCACCGAAACAATTTCGTTTTGATTGAGGAAGAATAGGAAAAACCAAGGAGAACGATTGCGCATCGGGATTCTAGGCGGGACATTTAACCCGATTCATTATGGGCACCTCCGGTCCGCCGAAGAAGTGTATAAAGAACTGATGCTTGATGAAATCAGGTTCGTTCCGTCTGCTTTGCCGCCTCATAAACCGAAAGATGAAGTCGCCTCAGCGGATGACAGGCTGAAAATGGTTCGTATTGCTTTGGAGAATTATCCCGCATATGTATGTGATCCCGTTGAAGTAGAGCGTGGAGGGGCATCTTATACCCTTGACACTTTGGAGGAACTTACGAGAAGGATTCCTGAAAAAAATGAAATGTTTTTCATTATCGGTGCGGATGCGTTTCTTGAGTTGAGCACATGGTATAAGCCAAAAGAGGTTTTAAACGCCACTAATTTTGCTGTTACTTTGCGAGGATATCAAAATACTCCAGAGTATTTCGAAATGCTTCTCCGAGTGATTCAAGAAATTGAGCCAAGTTATTTCATCAACAGATTACTAAAAGAAGTTAAATCTACTGACAAGAAGCGGGTGATAAAATTTATTCCGATCACTGAAATTGACATTTCAGCAACCCGGATCAGGCAGTGCATAAAAGAGTCATCCTCCATACAGCATTTATTGCCACGCGAGGTCGAACTCTTTATAATTCGCCGCCGATTATATGGGCATTCGGGAATTGTTCACTAAAGGCTAAAGATTGAGGAGGATGGAGACCTATTAAGAAACTAGAGAATCGTCTTCATGCTCTCCAAGAGTCATTAGAAGCGAAAAAAGCCATGAAAGTAGTGCTTTTGGACCTTCGTCCTCTATCCGCCGAGGTGGATGCTTTTTTGATTTGTCACGGAACGAGCCTCCGACATGTGCAAGCGCTTTGTGAGGCGGCTAGGGAAAAACTCAAGAGAATTGGGGATACCGTATTATTGACAGAAGGGTTAACTGAAGGAAATTGGGTGTTGATGGATTGTGGTGATTTTCTTGTCCACATATTCAATGAAAAGAGCCGAGATTTTTACCGACTAGAAGATTTATGGTCGCACGCATCCGTCATCAAACCAATAGTACCCAGTGCTTAGATCATTAGAATGAAAGTTGAGGTTCAGAGTGAAGCATTTGACTAAAAAACAGTTAAGAGATTTAGCAGAAAGATTGAATGCAGTGCGCCGCGAAATACTTGGGGATGTTGAGAAAAGTAAGATACACACCAAAGAAATCGGTGATGATGGGACTCAAGATATTGCGGATATGGCTGCCGACACCTATTCTCGTCAGGTTTTAATGGATTTAGGAGAAAGGGAGCGGGAGCGTTTGCGGGAGGTGGAAGCAGCATTTCAGAGGATAGAAGAAGGACTTTATGGTATTTGTGAGGAGTCGGATGAGCCGATTCCCTATTCCCGCCTGGAAGCGATTCCCTATGCTCGTTATACAGTGGCGGCTCAAAATGCAATTGAAAGGCGCGGCGGTAGTTAAATACCGGCCTGTGAGTTGCGAATGAAAATTCGGACTCTCTTAATCCTTGCAGCTCCAGTTGTGGCTGCTGTCTATTTTCTTCACTACAATCGAGAAATCATAGAACTACGTCTCACGGACGCTTGGTCTGTGCGAGTACCATTAGCTCTAGTGGTATTTGGAGCCGCTCTCATTGGTTCGTTTCTGGCCTCTGTTCTAGGATGGGGGGAGGCTGCTCTTGGTTGGTTTTCGCGTCAGAAGATTGCAAAGAAACAAAAACGTTTACATCGTGCCCAAGAACGATTTGCCAGGGCCCAAAGCTTTGGAATTCAAGGGAAAAGAAGGCGCGCCCGAAGAGAACTTAGGCGCGCCCTCAAGGATGATCCATACTTTATACCCGCTTTGAGGCTAGCCGCAGATTTAGCTGTAGATTCCGGCAATCCCAATGATGCTATTCAATGGAATGAGCGCCTTCGTGCTGTCACGAACAACTCACCTGATTCCATTATCCGCTTGTCGGAAACTTTGGATCAATCCGGTCAGGCGAAAGAAGCTCTTGAGTTACTTGCGCAAAACATTACAGGGAGAGGTGCGAGCCCTTTGTTGTTGCGAAAACTCAGGGATATGTATTTGGAAAATGGCCGCATCGAGGCTGCTGTCAATATTTGTGAGAAACTCTCACAATCGGGCGTGTCAGATATGGATCGGGAGGCGGATAACCAAATAGCTGGGCGCGCGTATCTAGCTGTAGGAGAAGCTAAATTTAATAATTCTGACTCAGAGGCAGCCATTATTTTTTTAGAACAAGCTCGGCGCCATCTAGCAAAGGAGAAAAAAGTACACCTTTTGTTGGGCGATGCGCAGTTGGCAGCAGGTCGTGAACGGAGAGCTCTACGTACTTGGGAAAATGGCTATCAGACTTTGGGTGGTTTGGAGTTTTTACAAAGGTTAGCGTTAGCTGTTGGGCCTCTGGAGTCACAAAACGCGATTAAAAAAGCCGCTGCAATTGTTCAATCTGCGGGAAAGCGTAGGGAGAAAGATATTCACCATCATGTGCTACACGCAGCGTTGATGCTCGAAGCAGGTCAAATCGAGAAAGTCGATAAAAGCTTGGAGCAGGTATCCGCCATGACCGTGTCAGCAGATGGTCAGGATTCTTGGGTACGTTTGGCACTGCATTTAATCGAGGCGCGGTGTTTGCAGGAAAAAGGAGAAAGGTTGGCCGCAGAAAATGAATTCAAGAAAACAGCGCAGGAGGCATCAAGGCTCCTAATGGGCAAATCAATTTCTGGAACAGAATTGAAACCATATTGATGCCTTCTGTTGAATAAAAATGTGTTTGCACGTGCCAGATAGATTGGTGTCGTTTGCAATGGGCGCAATTTAGGTTCTCTTTCTACGTGATTTCAAAGACTTTAGGATCATGGTGTGAATAGTGGTTGCTTGACTTATGGTTTGCTACAGCCTAGGTTTTGAGTGGTTGTATCCCTCCAACACACACCGCCCGGAGATTCCCGATGAAGCGTATTGCTCTTGCAGCTGACCATGGAGGGTATGAACTCAAGGAAGTAGTCAAACAAATCCTTGATGATAGAGCGATTCCGTATCTTGATTTCGGGACGAACTCAGATGAATCTTGTGATTATCCGGATTATGCCGAGCTTGCCGCTCGTTCAGTGAGCGAAGGGAACTCCGAACGGGGAATTTTCTGTTGTGGGTCGGCCGCTGGAATGGTTATCGTGGCGAATAAATTTCCGGGTGTTCGCGCCGTAGCCTGTCACAATGAGTGGGCGGCGCGAATGAGCCGCTTGCACAATGATGCCAATGTCTTGGCTCTAGGTGGTCGGGTGGTGAGCCTTGAAGAGGCAGAGGGAATTGTAGCTATTTGGTTGGAAACAGAGTTTGAAGGCGGGCGTCATTCCCGCCGGTTGGATAAAATTTCTGATATTGAGGATGCGTTCCAGCCAACGTCCTGATGATTCTACAGCACGGGCCGGATTCTTATGAAATGTCCGATATGTAGTCACTCTGAAAGTAAAGTGGTCGACAGCCGGACGACCAAGGAAGGCAACTCAATTCGCAGAAGACGTGAGTGCGAGAAATGCGCTCACCGTTTTACGACTTATGAGAGGGCGGAAGTCTCTTGGCCACTTGTTATTAAGAAAGATGGCACACGTGTAAATTATCTTCGTGACAAAATAAGCATAGGCATCAAGAAGGCGCTGGAGAAAAGGCCTGTTTCTGCCGAGGATCAAGAAGCGATTGTCGACCGAATAGAACGCTATATACTTGATAGTGGCGAGAAAGAGATATCGACAGAAGCTATTGGAGAGAAGCTCATGGGAGAGTTGAGGGATGTAGATGAGGTAGCCTATGTGCGTTTCGCATCAGTCTATCGTTCATTCAAGACCCTCAAAGATTTCGAAGCTGAGTTGGAAAAACTAGAAGAACGCACCAATATCGAATAAAGAGTGATTCATATCATTAAACTATTTTGGCCCAAATTTCTGGAATCCTGCCGGTTAGATACCCAATCATATTCCATTTAATGGGTTCTATAATTGAAGTAGCTTTATTCGCTGATAGTTTCACCCACAGGGTCAGCACCCCGGTGGGAGGCTCCGGATGCCATCAGATTTTTAATTTCTTTATCTTGGAACCCATATTCTTTTAATATTTCAGCAGAATGCTCCCCCAATCGGGGTGGAGGGAGAGAGTCCCTTATAGGCAGGTTCGAAAATTTTGGCGCCGGCCGCGTGCCGGGATAAGTCCCTTTGACGGGATGTTGGTATTCTCTTACGAGCCCACTCGATTTAACCTGTGTGTGTCCGAAACTTTCGAGCATGTTAAGCGCCGGGCTCACGCATACATCCGCACCATCAAAAAAAATGATCCACTCATCGAGAGTTTTTGTTCGGAAAGTATTATTGAGTGTTTGAATCACATCTATGCGGCGCTTACCGCTAGCACTATAGTCATCGTAAAAATCATCATGCCCGATCAGTTTGCATAAATTTATCCAAAATTTCGGCTCCGAGCATGCGACAGAAAGCATCCGGCCGTCTTTGGTAGGATAGAGACGGTAACATGGTCTTCGGCCGTTGTGTCGCATTTCTTCACGTCCTGGGCATTGACCTGTCGAGAGATATGTTTGGCCGTGGATGGATAAAAAACTCATCACAGCATCGAGCATGGACATGTCGACAAATTGTCCAACGCCTGTTCGGTCTGCGAGGCGTAAGGCCGCGAGTATTGCGAAAGCCGCCCAGATTCCGGCGCCCACATCCCCGATGAGCACCCCGGGCACATACGGTGGACCTCCGGCGGCGCCAGTAAGTTCTACGACGCCACCTAGGGCCTGGAAGTTCAAATCATGTCCCGGAGTTCGAGCCAGAGGACCATCTTGTCCATATCCGGTGATTGAGCAATGGACAAGGGCTGGGTTCTCTTTTTTGAGTTTTTGATAGCCAATGCCAAGGCGCTCCATCACCCCCGGTCTGAAGCTATCGACGAGTACGTCTGTATCCTTCATCAACCTGAGGAATGTGGATATACCGCTTTCATTCTTAAGATCTAATGCTAAGGAGCGTTTATTACGGTTGTAGCAGAGGTGAAGTGGGGATACGCCATGTTCATCAAAAGGGGATGCGAGGCGGATATAATCGCCGCGCAGCGGTTCTTCTATCTTGATGACATCCGCTCCCATATCGGCGAGCATCAAAGTGCATTGCCCGCCGGGAAGCAGGCGACTCAAGTCTAATACACGTACACCAGTCAGTGGCATCACTTAACATCCCTTCTTGAAATTTGTAGATAAGCAGAGTTTCTATTGCGATATCATTCGACGTTTCAAAGATCAATGAAATGAGGGTGTATAAGTTACTTCTCGCCTTTTATCCCCCGCTTAAGATGGGCTACCCTAGGCGACCTTAAAGGAGTGGGTATGGAGGTAGTTTCAAAATTCGGGAGACGACATGACGAGCATAGAACAAATCGTTGGGCGTGAAATTCTGGACTCGCGGGGAAATCCGACTGTTGAAGTGGATGTTCACCTAGCAGGGGGTGGTTTCGGGAGAGCGGCAGTTCCCAGTGGTGCAAGCACGGGAAAGCTCGAAGCGGTCGAGTTACGCGATGGAAGAAATGCTTACTACCTTGGCAAGGGCGTAACCAAAGCGGTGAATCACGTGAACAAGACACTGGCAACCGAATTGCTAGGAATGGATGCAGCCGACCAAAAAGGCATTGATGCCCTTCTGTGCAAGATTGACGGTACTGCAAACAAAGGCCGCGTAGGGGCAAATGCGATTCTAGGGATTTCCATGGCGGCGGCGAAGGCGGCTGCCGATGCGCATGGCCTCCCTCTATATCGCTATCTCGGCGGGGCGGGTACCCATACCCTTCCGGTTCCTATGATGAACATCCTAAACGGTGGCGCACACTCGGATAACTGCGTGGATTTTCAGGAATTCATGATCATGCCTGTCGGCACAAAGAATTTTCCAGATGCCTTAAGGATGGGCGTTGAGATTTTCCACCGATTGAAAGTGGTTCTGAAAGACCGGGGTTACAGCACGGCCGTTGGGGATGAGGGTGGTTTCGCCCCTGATTTACGGGATAACGAGGAAGCCGTTGAAACGATTCTCGAAGCCATCGTGAAGGCGGGCTATCAACCGGAAAACGATGTGCTCATCGCCCTCGATCCGGCATCGAGCGAGCTTTTTGAAAAGGGGAAATATGTGTTCCGCTGGTCGGACAAAAGCCAGAAAACGCCTGAGCAAATGGTCGCGCTCTATGAGAACTGGGTACGTCAATATCCAATCATCTCTATTGAAGATGGTTGCGCCGAAGATGACTGGAAGGGGTGGGCTGCCTTGACCGAAGCAATAGGCGATAGAGTGCAGCTTGTGGGCGATGATGTTTTCGTCACGAATGCAGAGATACTCTCTAAGGGTATTGCTGAGGGTGTGGCCAACAGCATCCTGATAAAAGTGAACCAGATTGGTACTTTGACGGAGACTTTCGAGACTATCCAGATGGCGACGCGAGCTGGTTATACATCCGTAGTCTCCCATCGTTCGGGCGAGACCGAGGATACGACAATTGCAGATTTGGCGATTGCCACTAACGCGGGCCAGATAAAAACGGGTTCCGCCAGTCGCTCGGATCGGCTTGCAAAATACAATCAACTGCTTCGGATCAACGAAGAGTTGGGAGATGCGGCTGTTTACCCTGGACGCGATGCCTTTTTCAACATTAGGAGGAATTAGTAGCGTACCGTATGTCATTCTGACAATATTGATTATTTTAGAAATGAGAAGATGTCGCATTTTTGAATCGATCGCCGTTTCCAAATTGAATCGATGAGGATTTACATGGATAAATAAATGTGCACGAGGCCAGATTGATCGACGAAAGCGATGTCGTCTTTCGCGTCTTGGTTGAAATCTGCGGTGAGTATGTTGGAACGAACGGGTGAGGGAATAGGTCTCGTCCACCTAAAATGCCAGCGATTTCCGAAGAGCGCTAGCCCGCTCAAATGCTGCCGGCCGACTTCTTGCATCACAACTTCCGCAACTCCTCGGCGTCTTAGCAAAGTGAATTCCCAAAGGTTACGTGAACCAACCGAATGCGTGGTGAAACCAGACATGCGAGCTCGCTCGCGGAGTCGTTTTCCACTGAGCCGCAGTGCCAGCAAGAAGCCTGCCAAATGTGGCGTTTCTACGGCTAGAACTTTCGGAGCACTGCCATCGATATTAAATGCGCCCAATAGATGCGACCAGCGATTTCCCTGCCCGATTGCGTCACCTCGGGCCTTTAGCGAAAGTTTGTCATTCCTCATGCCTAAAACCAGATGAGTCGCTCCACGGACGTAGTCACTTTTGGTGACTAGAATTTCCTGTTTCCCGTCTTTGTCCAAGTCCGAGACTAGGGTACCAATGGCTTCGAAAACACCATTCTTGCCTGCGGTGTATTTGGCCATGAGTTGGAGAGATTTTTGGTTGAAGCGATATGCGTGAATTTCTGTTGGCTCGATGCCATCGCCGAGTACGGCGTGTCTATAAAGTTTGGATGGTACAGCGGGGACTATCAGTTCTTTTCTTCCATCTCCGTCCAGATCCGCTGTTGTTAAGACAGCGTCTGGCAATACTCTTGCCGTTTTCGCTTTAATGAGTTGAGTTTGGAGCCATTTGCCCTCTTTTTTTTGGAATAAAAGTAAGGAGCCATCGACGCCGACCATTGCCACAGCATCTCTATCCAATACGGCGGGTTTCGATAGGATTGAGGGGCGGATGCTTGGCCAGACGAACAACCAACGCCGTTCGATTGTGTCGACATTGATGAACATTCCACTTTTTCCTGCGCCGACAAAGCTCCCGTCGGACAATTGCGTGGGTGGGACATTTGCAGCCAGGTCGGAGGGAGTGGGGTGATCTTGCACATGCACACGAAATAGTCCGCCTGATTTCTTGAAGGTGATGGGATGAAAATCGCCATCCATTGTAAAGGCCAGAAGGGTAGTTTTTGTCTTTGGAGAACCTTTTTCGGCAGGTGCTGTCAACAACCACTTCGTTCTGCTTGATACTAAGGCGGTGAATGTTTGGTGAGTAACGAGAGTTTCTGAGCCTTCGGCTATATTTTCATGTGGATAGAAGGTGAAGACGCAGACTAGAGCTATAAGAACAGACAACTTCTTTCTTGAAATTCTCATCATCGCATCGCGCATGGTTTCTACCCTGCAGTGACGCCCCCATCCGAAAGCACAATCGAGCCATTCATGAATTCATTTCCAGGAGAGACCATAAACAGAGCAGTGGCCGCCATATTTTCGACCGTACCGAGTCGATGGAGTGGTATGCTCTCTAACCTGGCCTGGAGATATACAGGTTTTGCATCGAGCCTTGCTTTTACGCGCGGGCTTGCAACTAGGCCCGGTGCCAGGCAGTTCACGCGAACTCCCAGAGGCCCTAATTCCAGGGCCAGGCATTTCGTGAGATGGTGAAGCACGGATTTGGTCACCGAATAGAGACTCGTATCTGCTCTGCCTCGGTGCCCGGCGGAAGAACCTATCATCAGGATTGAGCCGCTTTTTTGAGGCATCATCACTTTTGCTGCTTCGCGGGATGCGATGTAGGCGGCTTTCGCATTGACTTCGAACAAGAGGTCGACTTCATCATCCGTGATTTCGACAATGGGCTTGAAGGCTCGAGTGCCCGCGCAAATGACTAAAATATCAAGCCCACCCAGAAAGTCGACACCATCACAAATCAGTTGAACGGTGCGCCGCGCTTTGGATAAATCATAACATTTTCCACCGGCGTTTACGCCAAGGTTTTTGCACGCATTGATGGTGCTTCGCAGTCCTTGTAGATCGCTACCTCCCGTTCCCCATACGTGAGCCCCTGCTTTGGCGTATTCGTGGGCGATAGCGGCTCCGATACCGGTTGATGCTCCTGTGATGATGACACGCTTATCCGCCAGTAGTTTTGTAGACATGGAGTATCCTCTTACGATGAACAGGAAAAGTACGGGTGATGATTATCGAATAGATTGCAATGATGGTAAATACATTCGAAGGTTTTTGGTCATGGCATGGAAACCTGCGTTTTAGGGTTTGGAGTTCGAGAGGGTTGTACGAGCGTCATACTATCCGCTGGCGATTTCTTGTGAAACTGAAAGCGCAATCATGTTAATTAGAGGTTACTTTGGTCTAATCACTCATTAGAATTGTTCAAAAGTGCAGGGTATTTTCAAGGTCGGATGAAAATATTTGGAACTTTGGTCGTTTAATATATGAAAGGGAAGGAAATGGGCAAAATAGTAGAGCATCGTCATTGGCCGGATGCACCTGATATTTGGATGCCTTATGCGCCGGTTATCAAAATAACTGGGGGTAGCCTCGTTTTTCTGGCAGGAGTAACCGCTGCACCCGTCTATCATTATCATCCTCATCAGCCAGAAGAATTTGATGCCATGCCCCGAGATATGGAGGGGCAGGCTCGGGCGGCATTGGAGAACTTGAAAAAAAGCCTGGAGGCGGTAGACGGAGATTTTGGCGATGTCGTTTCCGCCAACCGATTTGTTACTGACTTGGCGGATCAAGATTCTCTGAATAAAGTATGGGCTGAGTATTTCGGGGATAACAAACCAACCACTACTACTGTTCAAGTGGTTCAACTGGCTACGGATTCGCGTTGTCTCATTGAAGTGACTGCCTTGGCAGTCGTCGATTCAGAATGATAAACCGTATAACTCATGCTTGTATGAGAGCTTAGGTGACCGCAGGATATACAGGCTCTTGTCAGAGCAGGGTGACCTTTGCTAGCATTTTATACTTCGATGATTGTACGCTCTCATTTCTCCACCGAATATTAGGTGTCCATGATACGTCGCTTAAGAAATCCGGAGTCTCGAATCAAAGTTTTGGAAGGGCGTTTACAACAATACCCATCCTCGGCTGTTTTTTTCCCTTTGGCATCACTTTTATGGGAGAAAGGCTTAGTAGATCAAGCCGAAAATCTCCTGAAAAGTGGACTTGCGACCTATCCCAACTACGCAGCTGCGGGTGTTTTGCTTGGAGAAATACTCATTACGAAAGAAAAACATGAACAAGCAGCCCGCTATATCACGAAAGCGCTGGAAATCGCTCCCTGGAATATTTCCGGTAGGCGTCTTCTGGCCGAATGCTATCGAAAAGAGGGCGATGAGGAAGCCACGCAAGTCGCGTTAAGAGCAGCCAAGATGCTTGAGGACGATGAAGTAGCGATCCAAAGCGCGATAATCGATTCCAATGTAGATAGCGCTCCAGTTGTTGTTCCAGAAGGCAGATTGGACGAAGTGGCCACGCCTGCTCTCGCTGAGCTTTATATGGCTCAGGGCCATCTGGATAAGGCGCGAGACGTCTACGAGCGTCTATTGAAATCTGATCCAGATAAAGTCGAATGGAATGAGAGATTGGCTGCTATCAAAGAGCAAATTTCGCAGGGGGAGGATGTTGATGCGCCCACGGGATACCCTGAGATGAGGGAAAATCTCGATTTGATAGCGGGGGAAGTAAAAGGCGAGGCAGACGTACCCGGTAAGGCAAAGACGGCTGATGTCACACCCGAAGATATGGGAAAAAATGACAGTGACGCCGAGATGTCGTCAGCCGAATTTCAAGATTCGGGTGTGGCTTCAAGCCCTACGGATAAAGTATCTGAAGTTGATAGAGAGGGGCGAGAGTCCAGCGTCACTTCTGGAGAAGAAGATGTTATTGACGAGAAAGTTGTCGATTCCATTCTCTACAAGATGATTGAACTCTATGCCCAAGAAGAAAACAACGCCCATGCGCTGGATATGTGTCGAAAGGCGCAATCTTTGGGGCGAAATACCCCATGGATATTAGAAAAAATCTCGGTGCTTGAGCAAAAAGTGGAAGATTCAGCTGCATCACTGTTGCGTTATGAAGAAGAAGCAGATAAAGACCGATCGACTCCGACTCTTCTTCGTGCTGACCAAATAGCTGTGGAAACTATGGAAGGTTGGCTCGAAACGTTGCAACGGCGCAAAGCGAACGCATAACCCGTTCGCCTAGCTAATTGGATTGCTTGAAATATCGGTATATGAGTTCTGGAAAATGTGTTGGGCCGGTTTTGTAGTTTGTTGACCTGGTAAGCGAGTGAATTCAGCATGACGAAACTTTCAAAAGGGAAGGATCTGTTCTCTGGCATGAGTATTGCCGAACAATCAATTCACACCATACGCACACTTTCGATGGATGCAGTGCAGAAGGCGAACAGTGGTCATCCGGGCACGCCAATGGCGCTGGCGCCACTAGCGTATGAACTGTGGATGAACCATCTGCGTTATAATCCCCAGAACTCAGAGTGGTTTGACCGAGACCGTTTCGTGCTTTCGTGTGGTCATGCCTCTATGCTTCTTTATGCCGTTCTCCATTTGAGCGGTTATGAACTTCCGCTTGATGAGATCGTTCGCTTTCGTCAGTGGGGCAGCAAGACGCCGGGACACCCCGAATATGGGCTTACGCCGGGTGTCGAGACCACCACTGGCCCGCTCGGACAGGGGTTCATGAACGCAGTGGGCATGGCAATGGCGGAGGTGCATTTGGCGGCCACTTTCAATCGGCCAGGCCATTCGATTGTAGACCACAATACATATGTGTTCATGAGCGATGGCGATATCATGGAAGGTGCATCGCATGAAGCGGCATCCCTCGCGGGACATCTGGGTCTAGCGAAATTGATATGTGTTTATGACGATAATCGCATCACTATCGACGGCGAAACATCGTTGAGTTACTCCGATGACGTGGTGAAACGTTTTGAGGGGTACAACTGGCATGTGCAGAATCTCGGTGATAGTGCGGAGGATTTACCCCGAATTTCAGGAGCGCTTAACTTGGCGAAGGCGGAAACCGAGCGCCCGTCTTTGATTGTAGTTCGTTCGCACATCGGATATGGCTCGCCTCGATATCAGGATACCGCGCGGGCGCATGGTGCTCCTTTGGGGAATGAGGAAGTCGAGGCTACGAAAAAGAACTATGGCTGGCCCGAGGGCGAGACGTTTCTGGTGCCGGACGAAGTATCCACCCACATGGGAGAGTCGGTTTCTCGCGGCGCCGCGCTTGAAGAGGACTGGAATCACCGGTTCTCAAAATATGAATCGGAGAATCCTGAGTTGGCTGAGAAGTTTCAGGCGGCGCTTAAAGGCGAACCTCCTGCCGGTTGGGAGAGCTACATTCCCAGTTTTGGAGCCGATGATGGGGCGCTCGCAACGCGGGCGGCATCTGGCAAAGTATTGAATGAAATCGCCTCTGCTATTCCCTGGTTGATTGGCGGAAGCGCGGACTTGGCGGCCTCAAACAACTCGCTCATCAAAAAATCAGGAAATTTCGCGAAAGGGGACTTTGCCAACCGTAACATCAACTGGGGAATCAGAGAACACGCTATGGGAGCCGCCTGCTCGGGAATGGCCCTGCACGGGGGTGTTCGCCCTTATGCGGCCACATTTTTCACGTTCACCGATTACACCCGCCCGGCTATTCGGCTCGCGGCGCTGATGGAATTGCCCGTCATCTATGTAATGACGCATGACTCTATCGGCTTGGGCGAGGATGGCCCCACCCACCAGCCTATCGAGCATCTCGCATCGCTTCGCGCCATGCCGGGTCTCACCATCATACGACCATGCGACGCGAACGAATCCGCCGCGGCTTGGCGAGTGGCGATCGAGCGCCTTGAAGGTCCGACCATGCTCGTGTTGACTCGTCAGGGATTACCCATCTTGGCGCGTTCAGAGAAGAACGAAGCGGATGCCCTGTCACGAGGGGCCTATGTTATCTCGGCAGAGAGTGGAAATTCTCCTCAAGTCATATTGATTGCCACGGGCTCGGAAGTGCATCTCGCTATGGAAGCGCAAAGCGCCTTGGCGGCGGATGGAATCGATGCCCGGGTGGTAAGCATGCCGAGTTGGGAGCTTTTCAGGGAGCAATCTCCCTCTTATCGCGATTCCGTTCTTCCGGCAGGGGTGAAGGCGAGAGTGGCGATTGAGGCGGGCGCCACCATGGGTTGGCGCGAGTGGGTCGGGGAGGATGGCGTCGTGATTGGAATCGATCGTTTTGGGGCGAGCGCTCCTTATGAAGAAATATATGCGCATTTCGGCCTCACGCCGGAGAACATCGTGGCGCAGACGAAAGCTGTCCTCGCCTCCTGATTTCCACTCCTTTGCTCCATCGGAATCACCCGAATCCCTGAAAAATCGGCGAATCGACGGTTCTGTCCCGGTTTGTGAAGTGAAATCCCTCTCATTGACAGATAAATGAGTGTTTTCATCCTGATAAACCCCATGAAACACCTTTTGCATTTGCCTGCAGATGCGCGCATTTGCCGCTGCGACATCCTCCCTGAGGCCGTGTATCCTCACGATGTTTCCTGCGGCGGCGGGAGGGTTGCGCCTCCGCAAGGAGCATAAATG
>CAYTSP010000013.1:0-15596 GCA_964440505.1 uncultured Nitrospinaceae bacterium | reverse complement strand
GCCTTTACCCTGTCTGGGGGGTTTTCAACACCCCCCCCAAGGCTATCCCGTATCGCAGACCCTGTGCCCGGCGAGGTCTTCGATGAGGGTGGCGAAGCCGCTGTGGTCCAACTCCCCGCGGTCCGCCGCCAGGAGCGCCGTGAACATCTGGTAGAGCTGCCCCGCCGCCGGTATGGCCACGCCCAGGTCCGCTCCCGCCTCCATCGCGAGTCGCAGGTCCTTGCGGTGCAGGCGAATCCGGAAGCCCGGCGGGTATTCGCCCTTCACCAGGTTCGGCCCGCGCAACTCCAGCACGCGGGACTGCGCGAGGCCGCCGGATAGCGCCGCGATCATTTTTTCGGGATCCACGCCCGCTTTGGAGCCCAGCACCAGCGCCTCGCTCATCGCGGCGATGTGCAGCCCCACCATGATCTGATTCGCGATCTTCACGTACCCGCCGTCGCCCACGCTCTCGCCCACGTGGACGATGGTCTTCCCCATGGCTTCGAAGACGGGGAGCGCATCCTCGAAATCCTTTGCGGCGCCGCCCACCATGATGGAGAGCGTGCCCTCCCTGGCGCCCACGTCGCCTCCGCTCACGGGAGCGTCGAGCATGCGCACGCCCTTCTCCCCCAAAGCCACCGCCACCTTCTTCGATACGCCGGGAGCGATGGTGCTCATGTCGATGAAAAGGGAACCCTCCCCCGCTCCCTCGATGACGCCTCCCTCGCCCAGGGCGACCCGTTCGACGTCCGTGGAATCGGGCAGGCAGGTGATGATGACCTCGGCCCTGGAAGCCGCTTCCGCTGCGGACCCGCAAACCATAGCGCCCGCCTCGCCCAGCTCTTCCAGCGGGGGCTTGCTCCGGTTGTGGACGGCCACCGAATGGCCGGCTTTCAGCAGGTTCAACACCATGGGCTTGCCCATGATGCCGGTTCCGATAAAGGCGACGGATCGGCTCATCGTCTAAGCCTCCCTGTTGGCAATTGATGTACGAAACAAGACGCGGGCCGGAGTCTCCGGCGCAATCGCGAAAGCCTCATGGGCCTGGCGCTGCTTGCATTCTCGCAGATCACCCGCCGAGCCGGGATTCGAGCCACCTCGCCGTCCGGAGCAGCCTGGCGTCGTCTCCCCTGGGCCCCACGAGCTGCACGCCGAGCGGCATCCCGTCCGCCCCCTCGAGCAGAGGAAGCGTCACGGCGGGCGTTCCGCACAACGTCCAGATGGTGCAGAAAACCGGATTTCCCGTAGCACCCAGCCCCAGCGGCGCCTGTCCCGGCGCAGGCGGTGTGAGAATGGCGTCGAACCGCTCGAATATCTCTCCCAGCAAACCGTTCAGCACGGGCACCTTCTCCACCGCCCGGGTGTAATCCACCGCGAGATACGTTTTGCCGCGTTCCATCATTTTGCGCAGAAGATCGCTCAGCTGGTCCCTGCCGCGTTCGTATTCCGTCTCGAAGTTCCGCGCGAGGTTCGATTCCAGGATGACCTGGTGCCACTCGACCGCGCTGTTGAAGGGGCCGGGAAGTTCGACCTCCTCCACGACCTCCTCGCCCAGACTTGTCGCCAATCCTTCAAAAGCCGCCTGCGCGTCCTCTTCGGCCTGATCCCAGACGGGCGTTTTCACGAACGCGAAGCGCGGCGTGACCGGAGGTTCCGAGGCGGCGGTTTCCAGCAGTCCCGGGGCCGCGTGCGGCCGCATATCCGGGTCGCGCGCGTCAAAGACCATCAGCTGATCACCCAGGAAGGCGACGTCCTCGACCGAGCGCGCGAAAAGGCCCACGTGATCGATCGGCCTCGACTGCGGAAGCATGCCGTAGCGTGAAATCGTTCCGTGCGTGGGCTTGAAGCCGCAGACCCCGCAGAACGAGGCGGGCCGTATGGTCGATCCGTTCGTCTGGCTCCCCACCGCCGCAGGAACCATGCGGGAGGCGACGGCGGCGGCGGAGCCGCTCGACGAACCGCCGGGCGTTCGGTTCGGGTCGTGGGGGTTTTTGGTCTTGCCGGGGTGATAGACCGCGAACTCCGTCGTCACGGTCTTGCCCATGATGACGGCGCCCGCGCTTTTCAGCAGGGACACGACGGCGGCGTCCTCGGTGGGCCGGCGGCCCGCGTGAAGGGGCGAGCCGTTCTCGGTCGGCAGGTCGGCGGTGTCGATGACGTCCTTGATCCCGACGGGAACCCCGTGCAGTGGCCCCAGGGCCTTCCCTTCCTTTCCTGCGAGGTCGGCCTCTCTGGCCTGCCTGAGGGCGAATTCCCTATCCAGGTGCTCCCAGGCGCCGATTTGCTCATCACACTCCGCAATGCGGGCCAGGCACGCTCCTACGAGTTCCTCCGAAGTCAGTTCGCCTTCGCGTATCGCTCGCGCGGCGCGCAGGGCGCTCATTTGAGCGGGATTCGTCTCTTCCATCGGACATTCCTCCTATCGGCGCGCTTCGCGCTGTCAGGCATATTCCTGCAATAAGTCGCTCATCGGGGACGCTCCGCCGCGCCCGTCAGCATGGCCACCGCTGCGAAATCCAGATCCCCCAGGCCGTCGCGCGAAGCCATGCGGTAGACCTGGTTCGCCGCCGCGCCGGCAGGGCACGGAATTCCCAGGGACATCAGGGCGGAAACGGCCAGGGACATATCCTTGAGCATCAGGTCCACCGTGAAACCGGCTTCAAAATCCTTGCTCGATGGCGCGCCCTCGATGAGGCCGGCGCACGGCGGGTCTTTCTCCATCACCCAGCTCCCGCCGCTGCTCGTGCGGATCACCTCGTGGAGAATTTTCGTGTCCACGCCGGACGCCTTGCCCATGGCGAACGCCTCCGCCGCCGCGACCATGGTGACGCCCGCGATGAGGTTGTTGCAGAGCTTCGCTACCTGCCCCGCGCCGTACCCCCCGACGTGGATGATGTTCTTCCCCATCAGCGCCAGAACGGGCTCCACCGTCTCGAACGCCTCCTTCGGCCCGCCTACCATGATGGTGAGGCTCGCCGCGTCCGCCCCCATCACCCCGCCCGATACGGGCGCATCGAGCGCCACGGCGCCGCGCTCGGCCGCCTCGGCCGCGAGCTTGCGGCTCTGATCGGGCTCGATGGTGGAGAGGTCGACCAGCAGGCCGCCCTCGCCCACGGCTTCCATGAGACCGCCCTCGCCCATGTAGACGCCTTCCACCTCGACTCCCGTGGGCAGGGAAGTGAGCACGATCTCGCACGTAGCGGCGAGTTCCGCAGGGCCGGACGCCTCGAAGGCGCCATGCGACACGGCGCGCTCCACGGATTCCGGGACGACGTCCACCACGCCCACTTCATGTCCCGCCTTGATGAGATGCGGCACCATGCGGCCGCCCATCGCCCCGACTCCTACAAAACCCAAACGCTTCATCAGATATCCTCCACGAAAAATTTTCTCATTTTCATTCTCATCGATCTTAACCTTCCCCCGATAAAAATTCCTCCGCCACCGCGCAGAGGAATCCCTCCCTGAATGCGGGCGCGAGCAGGGTCATCCCGATGGGGAGACCGTTCGCGTAAAAACCGTTCGGGACGGCGACGGCGCATAAATCCAGCAGATTCACAAAATTCGTATACATCCCCAGGTTCGCGTTCAAGGCAACGGGGTCGGCATTCACCTCCTCTATCGTGCAGGCCGTTGGCGTCGTGGGAACCGATATAAAATCAATATCTTTCCAGGCTTGTCTAACATCACGCTTTAATTCCTCCAGGCGATAGAACGCCCGGAAAGCATCGACCGCCGAGTACCGGGCGGCTCCCGCGATCAACTCCCTCGTGACGGGATGGAGGGCCTCTGGCTTCGCCCCGATGAAATCCTCAATCGCCGCCAGCCGCTCCGCCATCCAGGGACCCCCATAGAGGAGTTTCGCCGCCTCGAAAAAAGGCGAGAAATCGACCTCCCGAACAGCCGCGCCCATCGCCTCGATGCGCTCGATCCCCTTCTCATAGGCGCTTTGCGCCTCACCGTCCCCCAGAAAATCCCTTTGCTCAGGAAGAGGAACGCCAGCCTGAATACCCTCCGGCAAGTCGATCATCTCCAGGGAAGCTCCCGCCGGAAGAGCGCGGCTGTAAGGGTCCTCATCGGGGGCGGTCATCGTCTCGAGGGCGCAGAGCGCATCGGAAGCCTCCAGGGCGAAGACCGATACGCAATCGAGCGTCCGGCAGGCGGGAACCACGCCCCGCGTGCTCACCAGTCCCCGGGAGGGCTTGAGGCCCACGATGTTGTTGAACCCCGCGGGCACCCGGCCCGAGCCTGCCGTATCCGTGCCGAGCGCGAAACTCACCAGCCCCGCCGCGACGGCCACGGCGGAGCCGGAACTCGAACCGCCCGGTATGTAGTCCGCGTGAAACGGATTCTGCGCCACGCCATACGGCGTGCGCACGCCGACGAGGCCCAGCGCGAACTGATCCAGGTTCGTCTTGCCGACGAAAATCGCCCCGGCATCGAGCAGAAGCGCCACGCAGGGAGCGCTCTCCTCCGGCGTATAGGCGTATTCGGGGCACGCCGCCGTCGTCGGAACGCCCGCGACGTCGATGTTGTCCTTCACGGCGAAGGGAATGCCGTATAGGGGGAGTTCATCCGCATCCGCCCGGCGGGCCTCCAACTCTTGCGCGCGAGCGAGCAACTTATCCTCGGATTCCAGGTGAATCCACACGCCGTCCTCACCGCGCGCGGCGATTCGCAGATAAACCTCATGAACGACGTCCGCCGGCGTTCGCTCGCCCGAGGAATACGCTGCCTTGAGGCGGGAGAATCTCATCTCATCCGCGCCCGGCGCGGCGCCCGGCTTCATCATCCACCGCTTTCCCGGGATTCGCGCTCCGCCGTTTCCCGAAGCGCCGTCTTGAGGACTTTTCCGTAATTGTTCTTGGGCAGGGCCTCGATGAAACGATACGCCCGGGGGCGCTTGAAGCGCGCAATGTGTTCGAGGCACAAGCCGTCGAGTTCTTCCTCGTTCACTTGTCCTCCATCCTTCCTCACCACGAAGGCCATGACCTCCTCCCCCCAATCCGGGTGGGGGCGCCCGATGACGGAAACCTCATGAACGCCCTCGTGGCGGAGCAGCACTTCCTCCACCTCGCGGGGATAGATGTTGCTGCCGCCGCTGATGATGAGGTCCTTGGAGCGATCCTTGAGGGTGAGGAAACCGTCCTCATCCATTACGCCTACGTCGCCCGTGTGGAGCCATCCGCCCTTGAGCGCGTTCTCCGTGGCCTCGGGGTTGTTCCAGTAGCCCTTCATGACGACGTCGCCGCGCACGAGCACCTCGCCGGTCTCTCCCGGCGGCAGGGTGTTGTCCTCGGCGTCCACCACGCGCACTTCGACCACGGTATGCGGCACCCCGACGGATGCGAGCCGCTCCTCGAAGCGCGGGTGGGCCGTATCGACGTGCCGCTCTCTGGAGACGACCGTGATGGTCATGGGGCTTTCCCCCTGCCCGTACACCTGAACGAGTTTGTTCCCCAGAGCCTCCATCGCCCTTTTCAGATCTTCCAGGTACATCGGACCGCCGCCATAGGCGATGGTCTTGAGATTCGTGGTGTCCGCGTTCTTGATCGCCTCGCTCTGAATCAGACGCGTCACCATGGTGGGCGCGGCAAATATGGTGAGGCCCGGGTAGGCCTCGATGAGGCGAAAAATCTCCGGGGGCTCGAACCCCCCGCTCTCGGGAACGATGTTGTTCGCGCCCTGATAGACGAACGGTATCGCGTACAGGCCCGAGCCGTGGGACAAGGGCGCGGCGTGCAGGATGCAATCGTTTTCGGAGACCGGATCGACGTCGGCGAAATAACTCAGGCTCATGCTGTGCAGGTTCTGGTGCGTGAGCATGGCGCCCTTCGGCCTGCCCGTCGTGCCGCTCGTATAGAAGAGCCAGGCCAGATCATCCGGCGCCTGAGGTTCGATGGGGACGGGCTCCCGGGACTGGATCGCCCGGTATTCGGGGGTATCGACCTCCATCACGCTTTCCAGGCTCTCGATTTCATCGGTGAGCGGCGCGACCGTCTCCATGAGGTCGGAAGTGGCGAAACAGCAGCGGGCGCCCGCATTTTCCAGGATGAAGGCCATCTCCTTCGGATGGAGCTTCGCGTTGATGGGCAAAGCGCAGCACCCTGCATGCCAGATGGCGTAGAGAACCTCCAGAAACGCCGGGCAGTTCTTCATGGTGATGGCCACCCGATCCCCGGGTTCCATCTCAAGATCTTCCCGCAGGTAGCCCGCCATGGAGCCGGCCCTGTGGGCAAGCGTCTCATACGTGCAATGAACCGCCTCTCCAAAAGAAATGGCCGGCCGCTCGCCACAGGCTCTGGCCGCCCGGGCCAAAAACTCCGCCATGTTCATTCGAAACCACCCTCCCGCAAGTCACGGCCCACGATTCGCGCAAGCACGCGTACTCATGGGCGATTCATCGTTGGAAGACCGCCGCCCTCATGGCCTGATGATAAGCCATATCCGAATCCATGAATATGCGCTAGTATTAAACCATATCTCATCGTTTCATGGAGCGCGGCTCCGGTCGAGAAAACCGCATTTGCGAGGGGAGCCCAACGAGCGTCCCCTCTCCTCATACCCGTGGAGGCGATTCCCATGCGAAGCGAAAAAGACCTGCTCGATTCGGCCAAGAAACACAGCTTTCGCGGGCGGGTGGACAAGTCGGTTTTCTCGGGCCCCGTCTTCGTGCGCGGCGAGGGTTCCACCGTCGAGGACGTGAACGGCAAGCAATACCTCGATTTCAACTCGGGCCAGATGTGCTCCGCCCTCGGGCACAACCACCCCACCGTTACGGACGCCATCAAGAAAAGCTGCGATGAGCTGATTCACGCGCACAGCAGCTTCTTCAACGATCAGGAAATCATCCTGGCCGAACGCCTGGGCGCGCTGCTTCCGCCCCCATTGGAGAAAAGCCTCTTTCTGGGATCAGGTGCTGACGCCAACGAGGCGGCGGTGACGATCGCCCGCAAATTCACCGACGGCTTCGAGGTGGCGAGCCCCCACATCAGCTTCCACGGCCTCTCCGACACGGCGCGCTCGCTCACCTTCGCGGGCTGGCACAGCGGGCACGGGCCGCTCTCGCCGGGGAGCATGGCCATGGTCGCGCCCTATTGCTACCGCTGCCCCCTCGCCCAGAAATTCCCCGATTGCGAGATCGCCTGCCTGGACACGAGCTTCGAACTCATCGACGCGCAAACGACGAGCAAGCCCGCCGCCGTCATCACCGAACCCCTGTTCAGCGCGGGCGGGGTGGTGGAGCCGCCGCCCGGGTGGCTCAAGAAGCTCAAGGAAAGCTGCGAGGAGCGCGACATGCTCCTCATCGTGGACGACGAGCAGACGGGGCTCGGCAAGCTGGGCACGATGTTCGGCTTCGAGAAGGACGAGGTGGTGCCCGACGTCGTCACGCTGGCGAAGCATTTCGGCGGAGGCGTGAGCATCTCTTCGGTCTCGACGAGCGCCGAAGTGGAAGAGAAGATAGCGTCCACCGAGTTCGTCGTCACCCATTCGCACACCAACGACCCGCTCGCCTGCGCCGCAGGGGTGGCGAGCCTCGACGTCATCGAGGGAGAAGACGTGCCCGCCAAGGCGAGAAAAATCGGCGCTCACCTGAGAGAACGGCTCACCTGGCTGGGCGAGCAGTATGAAATGGTGGGCGACATCAGGGGCCGGGGGCTTCTGCAGGGGATCGAACTCGTGGAGGACAGGCGCTCCAAGACGCCCGCCACCAGGCAGGGTAGCGATATCAACCGCCGTTGCCTGGAGAACGGGCTCATCTTCAGCCAGCGGCGCGGGGGAAGCGTTCTTCGCTTCGTGCCGCCGGCCACGACGACGGAGGGCCAGATGGATCAGGCGATGGACATCCTCACAGACGCGGTGGACAAGGCGAGCGTTCGCGGCGCTGTCTCGTGAGCACGACCGGGTTCGGGTCCTGGGCTTTCGACTAGCATAAATGCTCCACGTCGCTCTCTATCATCCGGCTATTCCGCAGAACACCGGGAACATCGGGCGCCTGTGCGTGGGGATGGGCGCGCATCTCCACATCATCGAGCCTGCGAAATTCGATTTTTCGGACAGTTCCCTCAAAAGAGCGGGTCTCGATTACTGGCCCGACGTGAAGCTCACGGTCCACGAGAACGAAGCGCTCTTCCTCGAATGGCTGGGCGAGAGAACACCCTGGCTCATCACGAAGTTCGGCGCCTCGCGCTTCGACAGGGTGACGTATCGGGACGAGGACGTGCTGCTCCTCGGAAACGAGAACACAGGCCTGCCCGATTCATGGCACGCGCGCTGGCCCGAGCGGCGGATATACGTGCCCATGCCCGGGCCGATCCGCTCCTATAACCTCGCCAACACCGCCGCGGTCGTCCTCGCGCAGGCGTTCGTTCAACTGAATGATGCGGACGTGGCGAACCACGGTGGAGGTCAGGACCCCATCGGCTGAAATTTGAAATTTCCACGCAGGCGAATGAAAAACCTCTGCCAATTACCCAGGGACAGCGAAACCATCACGGCATCATATCCACCCATCCACCCTCTTTCGCGCTTTGGAGACAGGCCTCGGCGAGCCGCACGTCCCGGATGCCTGCGGAGAGATCGGCATAGAAAGGCTCATCGCACGCCACGTGGCGGATGAAGCGCTCCCAGCCGTAGCGATAGGGGTTCTTGTAGGGCGCAGCGTCCGGCTCTTCCTCCCAGTTTTCGTGGTAGTCCACCGAGACGTCCATGGTGTCCGCGTCGCGGCCCATCAGGAAACCGCGCACCAAAGGGGTATCGCCCGCCGCCTGTTTCCAGCATTTTCTCAGGCCCGCTACCGCGGAACCCCCTGTTCCATCCACCTGGAAGGTCACCAGGTCCTCGCGCCGCACCCGTGTGGACCATGAGCTCAGAATCGCGCCGCGCGCGCCGTTTTCGAGTTCCAAAAGCGTGTGCGCGTTGTCCTCTACGTCGACGCGGAAGCGCTCCCCCGCCTCGTCGGCGCGCTCGGCCTGGCCCGTCCATGAGAGCGCCGCCACGCGCGCAATCGGCCCGAGAACCCCCTCGACGACGTAGCGCCAGTGCGGGTGCATGTCCGAGATGAGGCCGCCGCCACCCTCCTTCCGGTAGTTCCAGCTCGGACGCTGGCATTCCGCCTCGACCCCGTCGAACACCCACCAGCCGAACTGGATCTGAAAACCAATGATGCGCCCCAGAAAACCGCTCTCCACCACCCGCCTTAATTTCAAAAACCCCGGAAGGAAAAGCTTGTCCTCCACCGCGCCGTGCTTGAGGCCCTTGGCCTGAACTGCGCGCAAGAGGCTCATCCCTTCCTGAGCGGTGGGCGCGACGGGCTTTTCGGTATAGATGTGCTTTCCGGCCGCGATGGCGCGCTTGAGTACTTCCAACCTCAAATGCGTGGCCGCCGCGTCGAAGAAAACGGGATATTCCGGATTCGATAGCGCTGCTTCCAGGTCGGTCGTCCAGTCGAGCCCGCCGTGTTCCGCCGCCAGTTTCGCGAGGCGCTCCTCGCTCCTGCCGACGAGCAGGAGCTTCGGCAGGATTCTCTCGCCGCCGACTTCGAGGCCGCCCTCGCCGATGATGGGCACGAGCGAGTTTCTCAGATGCTGGAAAGAGCAGATGCCGCCCGTCGCCCCGTGCAGAATAATTCCCAACTCCCGCGTCGCCATGAATCCGCTCCGCCCCACGCTCAAAATTTCGCGAGAACGCCCCTATGCCTCGAGGCCCGTCATCAACTCCGCAGGTTCGATGGGCAGCTTCAACTCTTCGCCGCGCTTGGCCGAGAGGTCCATCGCCATGGTCAATACCAGGTTGCGGTGCCCCTCGGCGGCGGTCGCGTGGGGGGTGCGCTTGCCCGAATAAATCCGCTGGAACCAGGAGTTGGTCTCCTCGCGCATCGGCCCCCAGAGTTCCCCGTCGTACATGTCGCCCGGAGGGAAGCTGGTGAGAAAATCGACGTTGCGCCGCGCCTCCAGGTCGAAATCATCCGGGTTATAGGCGGGCCCCTGCGAGAATTCAGACGCCATCACCACGTCGCGGTGCGTGTCCTCGATGTCCACTACACCCTTGGTGCCCACGATGCCGATTTCGAGTCCATACACCGCGCCGGGCCATTCCTTGGGCAGCGCCCAGCAGATATTCATGCTCCAGATGGCGCCGCTATCCATCGTAAACACGCCGAAAGTGGCGTCCTTGGTGCCGAGATCGCTCAATATCCCCTCGGTCGAGCGCGCGAAAATCGAGACCGGCTCGGCGTCGCCCATCAGCCACAGGCACATATCGAGACTGTGGGTGCCTGAGACGACCATGGGGGTCAGGAAGCGGCGGTCCTCGGAAAGGCGAACCTCCCCGGTCGGCGCCATGCGGTTCATGAAGGCGCGCGTGACCGCCGCCGTGACGTCGCCGATCTGGCCGCTTTCGACGCGGTCCTTAACAGCCAGAAACCGCCTGCGAAAACGCTGGGTATAGCCTACGACGGCGTCCACGCCGGCCGATTCAATCGCCGCGAGTACCGAGGCCGACTCGCGCGCGTCCGTGGCGAGCGGCTTTTCGATCAGCATGGAAAGGCCGCGCTCCGCCGCGGCGAGCGTGGGTTCGACGTGCGCCCAGGTCGAGGTGGCGATGATCGCCGCATCCACCTCTGGCCGGGAGATGAGTTCCTTGAAATCGGTGGTGAAGTAATCGGCCCCGATGTCTTCCTTGAGTTGCTGCCCCACCCGCTCGTTCATGTCGGAGAGGCCGATCCACCCGATTCCGGGGAAATCCCTGGCCAGCGCGCCCCGCATTCGCCCCACGACGCCGCAACCGACGATGGCCAGCCCGAGTTCTTTTCTATCCGCCATTCCTGTTCCTTTCATTTATCTGAGTATCGTATCTATGACTCGCGTATGCAGCCGGCAAGGAAAAAGCCGCGGAAAGCCGCGGCCGTTTTTCGCATGGTAGCGGGGGGAGGATTCGAACCTCCGACCTTTGGGTTATGAGCCCAACGAGCTACCAGACTGCTCCACCCCGCATCGTTATGTGTTATCTACTCCCGCGTGGGCGTTCTGTCAAGGAGAGAGAGGTTCTTCGAGAATTACCAAGAGGCTCCCGCGGGATCGAGGAACCGGAAATCATGATTCATTTTTTTGAGGGAATGAACTCGTAGACGACCTCCCCTTTCTTGACCAAGCCCAGATCTTCGCGCGCGATTTTCTCGATCGCCCGTTCATCGGAGCGCAAAGAGCGGATCTCCGCGCGCAACTCCTTGTTCTTCGACTCGATTTCCGCGTTCTCTTTTTGGAGTTCGGATACGCGCTCTTTGTTCACGATGACCGCGAGATATCCATCCTGGCCCAGCCAGGCGGTACCCAGCAGCAGGATGATGATGCCCGCAGAGAGCCAGAAGAAGAGTCTGGCCTTTGGCGATTGGCCCGTGGTGGATGATCGTCCCGTCTTTCGCATCGCGCTCAGGCTCCGAGGCGCGCGAACTTCATCGGCTACAGCTCGGCGAACGCCTCTCGCGCGGCGGCCAGCGTGGCCTCCACGCTCTCATCCGTATGGGCGGAAGACATGAACCCCACTTCGAACTGGCTCGGGGCGAATGCCACACCCCGTTTTAGCATAGAATGAAAGAATTTGGCATATCTTTCGGTGTCCGAGCGCATGGCGCCTGTGAAATCGCGGACGGGGCCTTCCTGGAAAAACGCGCCGAACATCGACCCGCAACGCGCGCCGGTGAGCGGAACGCCCGCCGCCCGCGCCGCGTCGGCCATGCCCTCGGAAAGCGCCTTCACCTTCTCATCAAGCGCTTCAGGCAGCCCTAGTTCCTCGATGATTTTCAGGGTCTCCACCCCCGCCGTCATGGCCAGGGGGTTCCCGGAAAGCGTGCCCGCCTGATAGACGGAACCCAGGGGGGCGACGCATTCCATCACGTCGCGCCTCCCGCCATAAGCGCCCACTGGCATACCGCCGCCGATCACCTTACCGAGGGTCGTCAAATCGGGTTTTATTCCGAAAAGGGCCTGCGCCCCGCCTCTCGCCACCCGAAACCCCGTCATCACCTCATCGAAAATGAGCAAGGCGCCCGCTTTTTCGGTTTCCTCCCGCAAGACCTCCAAAAAACCGGCCCCGGGCGGAATCAGCCCCATGTTGCCGGCCACCGGCTCGATGATGAGGGCGGCCACGTCCGCGCCGCGCATGGCGAAGAAATCCCTGACCGCCTCGATATCGTTGAAGGGAAGCGTCGCCGTGTTCCGCGCGTAATCTCCCGGAACGCCCCCGCTGTCCGGCACACCCAGCGTGGCGCCGCCGCTGCCCGCCTTGACGAGCAGCCCGTCGGCGTGGCCGTGGTAGCAGCCCTCGAACTTGACGATCACATCGCGGCCCGTGAACCCGCGCGCGAGGCGGATGGCCGACATCGTCGCCTCGGTGCCCGAGTTCACGAAACGCAGCAATTCCATGGAAGGGTATGCCGCGTTCACCAGTTCCGCCAGTTCGGTCTCGAGAGCCGTGGGCGCGCCGAAACTCGTGCCTCGGGCCGCCGCCGCCTGAATGGCGCGCACCACGCGCGGGTGGGCGTGGCCCAGGATCAACGGCCCCCAGGAGAGCACGTAGTCGATGTAGGTGTTGCCGTCGGCGTCCCGGATCCGGGCCCCTTCCCCTTTTTCAACGAAAAAGGGCGTGCCGCCGACGCCCCGGAACGCGCGGACGGGGGAATCCACGCCGCCCGGGATGCGGTTTTGCGCGAGCGCAAAAAGTTCCTCTGATTTGGGCCGGTTCACGACAAGTATTTTCCAATCAGGTGGCTCAGGCGTTCTTTCGTCTCGTCCGGCATGCGGGCCGGGTCGGTCATGAGAGCCGTCGCCAATGAGCCTGCGAAGGGACTCTCGCCATCGATTTCAGGTACCGCCTCTTTGATGATCTCCTGCGCGAGGGCCGCGTTGCTCATGACCTGGGCGATCACGGCCTCCACGCTCACCGCCTCTTCCTCCTCGTGCCAGCAGTCATAATCCGTCGCCAGCGCGATGGTGGCGTAGCTCATCTCCGCCTCTCGCGCGAGCTTGGCTTCGGGCATGTTCGTCATCCCGATGATAGAAGCGCCCCAGTCGCGGTAGCGGAAACTCTCCGCCCGGCTGCTGAACTGGGGGCCTTCCATGCAGACGTAAGTGCCGCCCGCGTGCGCCGTCGCGCCCGCCCGGACGGCCGCTCCCATCAGGGTCTCGCTCAAAACCCCGCATACCGGGTCCGCCATCGAAACATGCGCCACCACGCCGTCGCCGAAAAACGTGGCTATTCGCGTCTTCGTGAGATCGATGAACTGGTCGGGAATCACGATGTGGCCCGGATGGATGTTTTCTTTCAGGCTGCCCACCGCGCTGACGGAAATCAGCCATTCCACGCCCAGTTGCTTGAATCCATGGATGTTGGCCCGGAAGGGAATCTCGTGCGGCAGGAATACGTGCCCCCGCCCGTGCCTGGGCAGAAACGCGACCCGTTTGCCGGAGAGCGTACCCAGAACGTAGGGGGCGGAGGGTGCGCCGTAGGGCGTATCGAGCGAGCGTTCTTCCACCTCGCCCAGCTCCGCCATCTCGTAGAGGCCGCTGCCGCCGATGACTCCGATATTCGCTTCAGACACTTATATAACCTCGTTCGCCATCACTTCACCGGGGCCGCCCGGAGCATTCCCTTCTCCATCAGCGCCTCGGCTATCTGCACCGCGTTGAGGGCGGCGCCTTTTCTCAGGTTATCCGCCACCACCCACAGGTTGAGCGTATTTTCGCGGGAATCGTCCCGGCGGATGCGGCCGACATATACCGGGTCCTCGCCGTCCGCGTCCTTGGGCATGGGATAGGAGAATGATTCCACGTCATCCACCACCTCCACGCCCGGGGCGTGCGCCAGAAGCGCCCGCGCCTCCTCGGGAGAAACGGGCTCCTCGAACTCCACGTTCACCGACTCCGAATGCGCGTTGTAAACCGGCACCCGCACGCAGGTGGCGCTGACGGCCAGATGAGGCGAGTCCAGAATCTTTCGCGTCTCGTCGACCATCTTCTTTTCCTCTTTCGTATGCCCGCCCTCTAAAAAAACGTCGATATGGGGCAGGCAGTTGAAGGCGATCTCATGGGGCATTTTCTCTAGCGCCGGGGCGTCGCCCTCGACTTGCGCCTGCATCTCGTCTATCGCGGCCTGCCCCGCACCGCTCACCGCCTGGTAGGTGCTCACGACGACCCGCTTGATGCGCGCTGCGTCGTGAAGGGGCTTGAGCGCCACCACGAGCTGGATGGTGGAACAGTTCGGGTTGGCGATGATTCCCTGGTGAGCGGCCATTGCATCCGGGTTCACCTCCGGCACCACGAGGGGCACGCCCTCATCCATGCGGAAAGCGCTGGAATTATCCACCACCACCGCCCCCGCCTTCACGGCCGCGGGCGCGAACTCGAGGGACCGCGAAGCGCCGCAGGAGAAAAGTGCGAGGTCCACGCCTTTGAAGGCGTCCTGCGTGAGCCGGCTCACCGTAAGCTCCGAGTCCCGAAACGGGATTTTCCGACCCTCGCTGCGCTCGCTTGCGAGCAAAACGACCTCATCGGCGGGAAACTTCCGCTCCTCCAGAATCCGGAGCATCTCCCGGCCCACGGCGCCCGTGGCGCCTGCGACGGCGACGCGCATCACGAAGCTCCTGCCGCCGCGAGAGCGGCGATGCGCTCGCCCATCCCGGCGCAACCCACCGCCGTGGCGCCCGGCGTGTGGATGTCCGACGTTCTGAGTCCCTCATCGAGCGCTGCGGCCACGGCCGCCTCGATGGCTTCGGCCACGTCCACGCGCTTTAACGAATAGCGGCACAGCATCGCGGCCGACATGATGGCCGCAATCGGGTTCGCCTTGTCCTGGCCGGCGATATCGGGCGCCGTGCCGTGCACCGGCTCGTAGAGGCCGAAGCCGGTCTCGTTCACGTTCGCCGAGGCGAGCATGCCGATGGAGCCCGTGAGCATGGAGGCGCAGTCGCTCAGGATGTCGCCGAACATGTTGCCCGTGACGATGACGTCGAATTGCAGCGGGTCGCGAATCAACTGCATCGCCGCGTTATCCACGTACATGTGGCTGGTTTCGACTTCCGGGAATTCCCCGGCGACGTCCCCGGCGACCCGGCGCCACAGGCGGCCGTTGTCGAGAACGTTCTCCTTGTCCACCGAGCAGAGCTTTTTCCCGCGCACGGACGCCAGCTCGAACGCGAGGCGAACGATTTGGCGAATCTCCCCCGTGGTGTACGTCATCGTGTCGACCGCTTTTTCCTCATCGGCAGAGAGCCGCTCGATGCCTCTGGGCTGGCCGAAATATATGCCGCTCACGCCCTCGCGCACGACGAGGAGGTCGAGGCCGCGAACCACCTCGGGCTTGAGCGAGGAGGCTTCCACCAGCGGGTCGAACATGACGGCGGGCCTCAGGTTGGCGAAGAGGTTCAGCTCTTTCCGCAAGCCCAGGATGGCCTGTTCGGGGCGTTTGTCGCGCGGCAGCGCATCCCACTGGGGACCTCCCACGGCGCCGAACAGCCCGGCGTCGCTCCGGCGGCAGAGGGCGAGGGTTTCTTCGGGAAGAGGTTCTCCCGTCGCGTCATAGGCCGCGCCGCCGCAAAGCCCTTCCTCGAACTCGAAATC
>CAYTSP010000012.1:0-3634 GCA_964440505.1 uncultured Nitrospinaceae bacterium | reverse complement strand
TTTCAGGGATCTGACGCGCCTGGGCCGCATCCGCAAATCGGCGGCGGGCTGGCTCACGCTGCGCGGCAAGCGCCTGGGGCCCGAACCCGTGCTCGCCACGCAGTTGAGCCTCGGCCTACAGCACAGGGGCAAAAGGCGCGTTCATCCCTCGATGAGCAACTTACCGCCCTGCTCATTTCGTTGATGAGGCGGCAAAATAGAAAATGGATTGCGCGCGAGCGCTTGACGCGAAAAAACGATGGGACTACCCTTCCCGTCTCTCGCCATTGCGTCTGTTGGCGCGATACGAGCGACGCCGCTTCATGGCCCCTTCGTCTAGCGGTCAGGACACCGGCCTCTCACGCCGGTAACAGGGGTTCGAGTCCCCTAGGGGTCACCAGACGGATATACCCCCCAGCATTTAGGTTGAGCAACTTTCAATTCCACGTATTCACGTGCACGATTTCTTCGAGCGGGCGCCGCTCGGCGGGCCTGAAGTTCGTCCCCAGCGTCCAGGCCACCGGGATGAGCGCCACCTGCATGAAATCATCCGGCACCCCGAGAAGCTCCGCCGCCTCCATCTCGCAGCGCAGGTGCAGCGTGGTGTACACCGAACCCAGCCCACGCGAGCGCAGCGCCAACTGAAAACTCCACACCGCCGGTATGACGGACCCCATGAGGCCCGCCCACATGAACCTCGGCGGGTTATCGGGCAGGAAATTCTGGATGCAGGGAATCACGTGCACGGGAGCGCGCTCGATGTTTTCGGCCAGATAGATGGCGGAATCGAACACCCGCGCATCCTGCGCGGCCCCGCTTTCGCGCGCCTGCGCCAGGCCCTGCGCGAGGTAATCGTCCCCTCCCTTGCGGTATAGCCTCCCGAGTTCTTTACGCATATCCTCATCCGTCACCACGAGCCAGCGCCAGCCCTGGCGGTTCGACCCCGTAGGAGCCTGAAGGCCGAGTTCGAGACAATCCATCACGACCTCTGTCGGCACTTCACGATCGAAGTCGAGGCGCTTGCGCACCGAGCGCGTCGTGGAGAGGAGTTTATCGGTCATTTCAAGATCAAAATCCGCCATGCAATGCTCCTTTCAGATGCGTATTCAAGTGGTTTCCAGGCGAGACAGCGCATGTTAACAAAACGGCGGGCCTGGCGTAATGCGCCGCGCGCTTGTGGTTCCCAAGGGTCGAGGGTTTGCCTATAATCCCCGCAATTTCCTATCACCAATACGAGGACAACCATGACGAACCAGGCAAGCGAGACAAGTAAAATCCGGTTGCTGGACCCCGATGAGGCGGCGGGCGATACGGCCCGTTTTTTCGAGGCGACCCGCGAGTTTCTGGGCCGCATCCCCAATTCCGCGCTGGCGCTGGCGAACACGCCCTACATCGCGCGCTTCTACCTCCCCTTCAACGCCACGCTCCAGCGCGAGGGCATGGGCGGGCTGCTGACGTGCAAGATAAAGGAGATCGTCGTCCTCAAGACGAGCTTCGTGAACGCCTGCGCCTACTGAATCGCGCACAACACGGCGCTTGGTCAAGCGACGGGAATCACGGATGCGCAGATCGAGGCCATCGCCTCGGAGGATTACATGACGTCTCCGGCATTGAGTCCGCGCGAGCGCGCCGCCTGCCTGTGGGCGGAGCATTTTACGAGAAACACCGCGCGCGAAAACCCGGACGTGCTCGAAGAGGTGAAGCGGCACTTCACAGACGGAGAGATCGTCGAGATGTCGCTCATGAGCGGCAAGCAGGGCATGATGAACCGCTTCATGGACTCGTTCGCCATCCCCATCGAGGACGAGGGCGAGGTGAACAAGATCAAAAAATCCGTGCGCGGGAATCCCGACAAGATGAAGGCCTACCTGCAATCGCTCATCGACAACTGGCCCGAGGAGTTTCCCGAGCCCAACCCGGACGAGTAGGCGCGCCCGGGACGGCCGGCGGCTCGCCTGATCCCGAAGGCTCCTCCGCACGGCCCCGTGCGCTCCTGAGAGCAAATGCGGGAAAATACGTGGTTCCGGAAAACTTTTTAATTCGATAAATTTCAATAATTACATAATGTATTACTTTAAGTTATTCCGGCAAAATGTTCATTCGGATTGCAATATTCCGATAGTTCGACCCATGAACATTTCCGGGAATTTATCGATATTTACGGAATTGTTCATCAATCCGAATTTCGGGGCTTCCGTCCTGATTCCAGGGAATTTCATCGCTTGAGCGCCTTCTTCCACCTTGAATCGACTGAGGAGACCCGATGACGCCACCGGGTTTGCCCGTATGAATGGGCGGCCTGAGCATAACCCGGAAGCGGTGGGGAAAAGGCCCGGCAAATGCAGGAAAATGCGCGATGAAATCCGCCCTATCCCACCGGCCCGATCATAAATACTCCCCCACCTCCACCGTCCGCCCCAAACGCGAGCTCGCGTCCGCCGCGTAGACGACGGCCAGGTTCTCGTGCGCTACCTTTCCGTCAACTTCCGGCGTTCTGTCCCCGCGCACGCAGTCGGCGAAATCCTCCAGCGCGTCGCGGAACATGTCCCCCTCGGGCATGTCGTATACGGCGTCTTCGCCCAGCGGGTCCCTGTCCACATGGAGGCGGATGGGTTCTGGCGCCTTGGAGGGGTCGCGCCACTGCTGGCCGGTGATGCGGAAGTGCGCGACGCCCTTCGTGCCGTGCACGTTCATGTGAAACGCCCAGGGGCACGCCCAGCCCCCGCCGACGTAGGAGAGCGCGCCGCTTTCGTGCTCCAGGATCATCATCGAGGTGTCGTCCACGTCCTCGGTCGCATAGGCGCGCTTTAACTTCGCGGTGACGCTCCGGATGGGCCCGTGCAGGTAGCGGAACGTGTCGATGTGGTGGATGGACAGCTGGATGACGACGCCGGTGGGGTTGAGCTCCCGGCTCGAGCGCCATTTATCGGGCGTCAGCTCCAGCCCCCGCTCGGTGCAGAAGTTGCTCTCGCTCATCGAGACGCGCCCGATTTCGCCCGCATCGATCAGCTCCTTCATGCGGCGCGAGACGGCCAAGCGGCGCGCGCTGTGGCCCACCGCCAGCTTGACGCCCGCGCCCTCCGCGGCGTCCACGATGGCTCTCGAATGCTCCAGGCTGTGCGCGATGGGTTTTTCGCAGTAGACGTGCTTGCCCGCGGCGGCCAGCGCCTCGATGTGCTCCTTGTGGTTGTGGTTGGGCGTCGTGAGGATGACGGCCTCGATTTCATCGTCGTTCAAGAGCGCCTCGAAGCTCTCCGCCTCGCGCGCGCCGTAGCGCTCCATGAAGGCGCGCCTTTTCTCCGCCGTGCGGCTGAAGCACGAGACGATCCGTATTTTTCCTCCGCGAAGCGCGGCGTCGGCGAGCACGTTTGCCCAGCGGCCCAGCCCCATCGAGGCGACGCGCACGGGTTCGAACGACATGTTGTTTCTCCTTGAGCGGTTGAAGAACCGGGTGTCGGCTGCATCCGGTATTCACGGGTTATTGAAAACGCCCTCTCCGCCTCAGGGTGAGGAAAGAGGCGTTGGCTGTTTGCGGAGGGCGCAAGACGTGGCTTTGTCAATAGCCCCTCAAGGGGCTGTTGAAAAACTTGCCCCGTTCGTCATTCCACCGCCCTGAAAACCAACCCCCCCTACCCCCCCTTGACAGGGGGGTAAG
>CAYTSP010000011.1:0-3786 GCA_964440505.1 uncultured Nitrospinaceae bacterium | reverse complement strand
GAAAAAGTCTGTATGGAGAGCCTGCAAGTAGATGGTTTGTAGGGACAGGCCCCCGTGCCTGTCCGAGGCCCCTACGGGTAAATGCGGTTTTGATCGTCATTCCGGCGCATGCCGGAATCCAGGGACTTTGTTTTTGTATTTGTCTTTTCGCTTTATCGTTTTTCTCGGTCGTCCTGCGATTCGGTGTTCCCGTCTGCCCTGGATTCCGGCATTCGCCGGAATGACGGTGAACACTCTCGATTGGGGGCAAGACACCTTAAGGGGGACATTTTCAACAACCCAATATACGTTCCCCACAGAAAATATAGAGAAGGTTAACCTGGAAGATTCCAATCCAAACGATAGAACCGATTAAAGGAGAGATCATGCGAGCCGTCTGGTATGAAGCGTATGGCCCGGCGAAAGAGGTGTTGAAATTCGGCGAAATCGAGACCCCCGAACCAGGCGCGGGCGAAGTGCGCGTGCGCCTCCACGCCTCGGGCGCCAATCCCTCGGACTACAAGGCGCGCCTGGGTTCCCGCGGCGAGATGCGCTGGCCGAGGGTCATCCCGCATTCGGACGGCGCGGGCGTCATCGAGAGCGTGGGCGAGGGGGTGGACGCCTCCCGCGTGGGCGAGCGCGTCTGGATTTTCAACGGCCAGTGGCAAAGGCCCTACGGCACGGCGGCCGAATTCATCGTCGTGGCCGAGCGTCAGGCCGTACCGCTGGCGGATTCGGTGGATTTCGCCCAGGGGGCGTGTCTGGCGATCCCGGCCATGACGGCCCACAGGGCGCTGTTCCTCGACGGGCCGATTGCGGGGCAGACCGCGCTCGTCACCGGCGGGGCGGGCGCCGTGGGGCGCTACGGCGTTCAACTCGGCAAGTGGGGCGGCGCCACCGTCATCGCCACCGTCAGCAACGATGAAAAGGCGGAGATCGCGCGCGATGCGGGCGCGGACCACGTGGTGAACTACCGCGATGATGACGCGGCGGAGCGCATTCTGGAACTCACCGGCGGAGAAGGCGTGGACAGGATATGCGAGGTGGATTTCGGCGAGAACCTGGAAGTCACCCGCAAGGTGCTCAAGGGAAACGGGACCGTCGCGGCCTACGGCTCCACGCGCGTCCCCGAGCCGGTGCTGCCCTGGTACCAGATGATGCCCGAGAACACGGCCATCCGCATGGTGTTCGTCTACACCATGCCGGATTCCGCCATCGCCCAGGCCTGCGCCGACATCAACGCCGCGTGCGGGGCGGGGGCGCTCACCCACCACATCGCTGCGCGGTTTTCCCTGGAGGACACCGCCGCCGCGCACGAGATCATGGAGAATTTCTCGAACGTCGGGAACGTGGTGGTGGATATCGATTGAGGCGGTCGGGGCCGCCTGAGCGCGGAATCTTCTTGAAAGATGAGGCGCGAGGGCCTATATTTGAATCAGACCATAGGGGGTTGATGGAGTGATGAAGTCTAGTCCCCTGAAGCAGCGCGCCGGCCTCTCGGGGGATGACAAAAGATAGTCGGCGCAAGGCACCTGGACGGCCATCGCGGGACGCGCAGGCAGAACAGTCGAGAACGATCCCTGAATGCGGGGCCTCCAGAGGCCCCGCATCTTGTTAATGAACAACGGGACGTCGTACATTTCTTCATATCGGAGGGAAACGCCATGCGAATATACGATCCCAAGAAAGTGCTGGCTGCGGTAGATTTCTCGGAACTAAGCCGCGGCGTCCTGAAGGTCGCGGCGGAGATCGGGGAGAACCGCGACGCCGAAGTCATGGCCATCCATGTGGCGAGAAACCCCGACTACGCGGCCAAATACGGCGGCTACGGCGCGGAACTCGTGGGCACCATCTCTCCGAGCCGCCTGCTCGAGGACACGCGCATCGAGTTGCAGAGCAATCTCGACGTGATGACGAAACAAGTCGAATCGGCCGTGCCCATCGAGACCCTGGTCGTATTCGGCGAACCGGTGAAGGAGATCGTCCAATTCGCCGACACGGGGGATTTCGACCTCCTCGTCATGGGCACGCACGGCCACAACATGGTGAGCCGCTTTTTGATCGGCAGCGTCTCCGAGCAGGTCTTGAGGCGCGCGCCCTGTCCGGTGTTCCTGCTGAGGGACAAGGTGGCTCTGAAGAAGTTGGAGGAAATAGAAGCGGCGGAGGCGAGCGGGAGCTAGAAATCAAGTGCCTTCTGGATGATAGGTTTCTACCGCCTTCTCCAGTGCGCCGACGCGCGCCGGGGAGGGCGGTTTTTTTCGTCTTCTCCCTGCCGACGTTACCTGTTGAGCCCCCTGCCATGCACGGCCCGTGAATATCTGTTGATGACCCCCTTTCGCCTGTTGACAAAAATCGACGCTTTAATAGAATGCGCTGTTACCTAGGCATTATGAGATGTATGAACGGGCCGAGGGGCGGATTTCATCCATTCGCCAGCCGGCGTTCCATCTCGCGATGGACGCTCGACGCGGGTTTTACTTCGCCCTCTCGGTTCAAACCCAAGTGATGGAGGAACATCCAGATGAGCGAGAAGCAGATCAAAAGAAGAAGCCTCCTGAAGGCCGGCTTGGCCACCGCCGTTGCGGGTCCCGCCGTTCTTGGCGGCGCGGGCAAAGCCTATGCCGGGCCCGAGGAGGACGCCGTCGTCAAGGCGGGCAAGAAGCTGGGCGGCGCAAAACTGAACGGAATGATGTGGGGCCTCTACTGGCGCAACTACCCGGACCTCAACCGTGAGTTCAACAAGCTTACCGGCATCTCCATGGACAAGGTCAGTGACGTTCCCAACCTGCAGATTCCCCAGCGGGCCATGGCCGAGGCCATCACGCGCTCGGGCAAGTTCGACATCTTCCACGTCGAATCCATGATGATTCCCTCCCTCGTGGCGGCGGGAATGCTTGAGCCCCTCGACGGCTATATGAAGGCCGCCGGCTTCGACCTCAAGATGGTGGGCAACTTCGAGACCTTCATGACGTATCAGGGCAAGACCTACGCCATGCCCACGGACGGCAACGTCTGCCCGCAGTTCATCCGCAAGGACCTGTTCGACAACCCGGACGAGCGCAAGGCTTTCGCCGACAAGCACGGCAAGCCCTTAAAGTGGCCGGTCACCTGGGAAGACGAACTCGAGATGATGAAGTTCTTCCACAGGCCCGACAAGGAGCTCTACGGCTTCGGCGGCCTGCGCGACAAGGCGAACAGCAGCTTCTGGTACTGGATGTATCTCTACAGCGCGGGCGGCTTCCCGTTCGACGACGACGCCAACCCCACGCTGAACACGCCTGCGGCCGAATACGCCTTCGACACCTGGCTCGCTCGCAAGGAGGTCTCTCACCCCGAGGCGGGCGCCTGGGGTTCGCCGCAGATGATCCCCCGGATCCGCAACGGCAAGATTTTCTCCTGCCAGTACTGGGACGGGATTATCGCGGCCATCGAAAGCCCGACGGCGGGCACGAAGACCAGGGGCATGTGGCGCTACGGCCTCGTGCCGGGTTCGAAGTTCTCCGGCAAGCTCATCCACCGCGCCTTCTCCGCGCCCGTGATGGGCATGGTCGTCAACCGCCACAGCCCGCGCAAGAAGCAGGCCGTCGCATGGGCGATGTACATGAGCACCTACAAGAACAGCGCCGAGGTGGTCGGCCATCCGAAATTCACCTTCCACGATCCCTGGCATCCCAAGCACATGACCGACCCGCAGGTGGTCAAGGCCTACACTAAAGAGGGAATCAAGTCCGTGGAGGACAACCTCCTCGTCACCTGCCCGCCGCCGTATGTGACCGGCTACCAGGAGTTCAAGGAAGTCGTCGACCG
>CAYTSP010000010.1:0-8724 GCA_964440505.1 uncultured Nitrospinaceae bacterium | reverse complement strand
ACTCATCATCGAGCGGGTGCGCACGCATCTCCGCCCCCAGGCGGCAGCGGTTGGCCCCGAGTTCTTCATCGCTCAGCGTATCCGGCCCCGATACCCAGTCACCCGTCACCCGGCTCTTGTAGCCGCGCTCGCCGAGACCGTGCTGCTTGGAGCGCCCCCTGTTCTGATACCAGTTCTCCGTGAAGGTGCAGTAGATGCCCCCGTGGTAGTTCATGTCGCGGTAGAAATCCGCCGCCCCCTCCCAGGCGCACATGGCAACCAGGTGCGGGGGTTTGAGGCACGCGACCTGCCACTGGTTGATGGCGTAATAGGAGATGCCGTTCGCCCCCACCTTCCCGTTGCTCCAGGGCTGCGCGCCCGCCCACTCGATGCACTCGTAGAAATCGCGCGTCTCGCGCTCCGAGAACGGGTCCATGTACCCCGGCGAGCGGCCGGCACCCCGCGAATCCACCCGCACGCAGGCGTAGCCGTCCGGCACCCATTTCTCGGGGTCCACGACCTCCCAGTTCTGGTATTTGTTCGAAGAACCCGCGGCGACGTCTGGGTGTTGCTCCACCATGCGGCGCCACTGTTCGGGATAGCCGTCCTCGAAATAGAGCCACTTCCCGTAAATCCCGTAGGTGATGATCACGGGATAGCGGCCCTCCTCTACGGGCCGGTAGACGTCGCAGCGCAGCACCAGGCCGTCGTCCATCTCGACCGGAACCTCCCAGTCGATCCGCATGCCGTCCGCTATTTCCGATTTACGCCCTCTCATCTCATACCTCTCGTCTTTTGTCGGGAATCATCCTTTCGGCGGAATCACCGGCAGCAACACGTGGGAGGGATGCGCCGGGCCGGTGTGGAGCGTCACCTTACCGCCGAAGAGTTCCGTCGGCCTGTCCTCTTTCAAATCGTGCTTGAAGGGTCCCACCCCGTAGTAGACGCGGCCCGATATTTTGGGCGCTGTCGGCTCGTAGCCGGGCCAGACGTAATCGCGCCCCCGGACGCTCAAGGCCAGGCGGTATTCCCTGGGGATCACGATGGAGGTCGGCCATATCTCCACATCCAGCTCGTATATCTCGCCCGGTGTGAGCGGCTGAATTTCGTCGTGCGTGTGGTAGGGCCTGTAGGGCAGCGTGAGGGACTCATCGAGCTTTCGGTGCGAAGCCCTGAGCCAGCCGATGGCCACCGGCGTATGCGGGTCGTTCGCACCCCGGTAGACGATCTCCGTCATGTCCGGCGTGAATACGCGCAGGGTGAGGAACAGGTCCGCGTCTTCGGTGTCCGATGATACGAACAGCTTGGCGGCGACTGGGCCTGTGATCTCGGTTTCCTCGGCGAAAGGCGGCGAGATGTAGATCAAGCCGTCGCCCAGGGCGTCATAGGTCTTCGTGCGCTCGTTGGTCTGGGGTTCCGCCCTGAAGGTGCCCGAACCCGAGTGGAGGTAATACTTCGTCCACTGCGTACGCGCGATAGGCCACTCGTTCTCCGCGCGCGGCACGAACTTCTCGCCCGGATGCCGCACCAGGAGCTGGACCCTGGGCTGCTCCTCCCAGCCGGTGTCCTCGCCCTTCAAGAAATGGCCGAAAAATTTCTTCTGGAGCGCCACGCCGTAATCGGTGTAAAACTCCGTGAAATGCTCGAGGCCGTGCATCTCCAGCCATTTCTGGTCGGTGGCCGATTGCACGAAGCCCTCCGTGTTGCCCCTGGGGTGCAGGCCCACGCCGCCCCAGTTGCCGGCCGAGAGCAGCGGCACGTTGATTTTAGAGTAATCGGGCATGCGCTCGCGCCAGTAATCATCCACCAGGGGGTGATCCAGAATATCCCGGCCGAAATCGCTCCTGTTCGAAGCCAGTTCCTCTTCGCTCAGGTTGGCAGGCCCTGAAATCCAGTCGCCGTTGATGCGGCTCTTGATGCCGCGCACTCCCTTGCCGTGCTGGCGGGGCACGACGGCCTCCCTGTACCAGGTGTCCGAGAAGCGGCAGGCGATGCCGCCGTGGTGGGCGAGGTCGCGGTAGAAGTCCGCCGCCCCCTCCCAGACGCACATGGCCGCCAGGTGCGGCGGCTGGAGGGAGGCCACCTGCCACTGGTTCATCCCGTAGTAGGAGATGCCGTTCAGCCCCACCTTCCCGTTGCTCCAGGATTGAACGCCCGCCCACTCGATGCAGTCGTAAAAATCCCTGGTCTCGCGCGGCGACCACACCTCCAGATAGCCCGGCGAGCGGCCCGCGCCCCGCGAGTCCACGCGTACGCAGGCGTAGCCGTCCGGCACCCATTTCTCGGGGTCCACGAGCTCCCAGTTCTGGTATTTGTTGGTGGTGCCCATGACGGTTTCGGGATAGTCGTTCACCATCAGGCTCCACTGGTGGGGATAGCCGTCCTGTAAGTGAAGCCATTTGCAGTAGGGGCCGTAGCTCATGACGACGGGGTATTGGCCGTCCTCAATGGGCCGGTAGACGTCGCAGCGCAGCACGACGCCGTCGTCCATCTCGATGGGCACGTCCCAGTCGATCCGCATTCCGTCCCTTGCCTCGCTCTTGTACTCGCTCATGTTTCGCCTTTCCATGAAAAAGGTGGATCACCGTCGGTGACATATTTGGGGATGCGGGGAATATAACCGAGCGGACGGGGGCTAGTCCAGGGTTGGGGGGGGATTCTTAAGTCTGGAGAGGGTTTCAGGCCTTCGCCATTTCGGGTGTTTGGAAGGTATTAATTAGATGGAAGCGGCGGGTGGCGGTTTATCAGTGAGAAGCTTATCTGGAAAACTCTAACAGCTTGGCAACAGAAGCGACCGTAACCAGAGACTTAGTAAACTTCAGGCAATTCCTGCCTCGCACAGTCTTTGTCGATATGCAGGTAACGAATCATCTTTCTGATATGACCAATCTCGATTTCCGCCCGACGTCCTCTTCCATGCCCTCCCTTCGGGAAAGAAGGATAGGTCCGGCCCCCATATCGGATGCAGTAGTGATGGGTGGTTTCCCTGATGTCGCATCCGGGCGCGCAAGCCTCAAGCATCCCCCAAATTTTCCTTAGTTGTACGCGCCCGCTCGAAGCCATTCAGGCGGCGACGGCTCTTGGTTCATCCAATATATTGTGTCGCGCCGTGGGTTTCTTCACCGATCTCACTTGCACATAGGGCTGGTGCTCGTCCGCGTTTTTCTTTTCCAGTCCTTCGGATTCGATATCTCCCCGGCGCACCGCCTCTACGGCCTCATCCCATTCCCCTTTCGTCTCTTCGCAGATTTCGTTGAAGAATGCCTCCACTCGCAACTTGAACTTGGAGAAATTCTCGGATTCCTCCGCCATATCGAACAGGACGGACGTGCAGGTCCGCCGGAAGGTGGAGAATGCCTCATCCTCGTTTTGTCCGGTCGCAGCGATTCCACCCGGCTGTACGCCATACATCCACGTGGAATCATCCTCTTTCATCCCGAGGACTGTTCCCATCATTTTCACATTAGCCACGAAGCCGTTTCCTTCCACCTTGTCCGAGAAGGTAAAAAAGAACGGGAACGCACTCATGTCACTCTCCTTTGCGGTTTTTGAAAAACCTTGTATCCAGGCAGATCAATGCCTCAGGTCTTATCCGTGCTTCAAATTCCTCGTGATTGTTTCATTATTTGCCCCGAAGAACTTTTCTGTCAAGAAAAGCAATTTCAGGCGACAACAGGTTCAACCTCAAAAACCCGACCCTTTGATGCTCAAATTTTCGTGTCCGCGACTTGAAAGATGGCTTCGGTGCTTCCGAGATGCCCCTGTGTCAAGCCGATGGACTCGACCGCCGTCTCATACGGCGCACCCTATTACATAACTTGCGGCACCTTGCAACTTTTTGCCTCGCTCTTTTCACATTTTCTTAAGACTGCCGAATCAGCCCCCCTCACTCCACCTGCTCCTCGAGCTTGCGCGTCGCTTCCTCGACGATTTCGCACACCCTGTCCATCAGGTCGGGATGCGCGCGGAACGACTCGCGCACTTCCTGGACGATCGCCATCTTGGCGGCGGCGAAGCCGTCTGCGTACTCGAGCTTGAGCTTCTCGGCCGATATGCGGCTGCGCTCGAGCCCGTTCACCATCTGGGCGAACTTCTCGGGCGTCAGGCCCTCGCAATCATAGGCCATGACCTCCTCGATCAGCTCGTCCACCGTGGCTTCCACCCACCTGCTCTTGCGAGCGCATGTTAACCAGCAATAAATGGTCGAGGCGCTGACTAATTCTCGTCGAAAAACCCTTCAGGCAGACCGAATATGCGAATGATATCCTTTTGATAACCCGGATATATCGGGGTCTTCCCGCCATGATACGGAAGTGGATAGTGGCGCTCCCCGCCGTCAATATCAGGATGGTAGAGCATTCGATGACTACCCTTGCCGCGTCTTGTGTGGACGCTGAACCTGGGATCAAACTCACGAAGGCGCTTCAGCAGTTGTCTGTACTCAATCGTCCGCAAACGCTAAACCTCTGCGAACTTTTGTGGATCCACCTTGGGCAAGGGAAGGTCACAAGAGAAGATGTCCGGAAGACTTTGAGGGGGTTTCGATTTCAGATGACGTTTTACGCTATCGCGCTTCACGGATTCATAGAGCGCGTGATAGGAAGGCTCCGCAGGTACGAATATCTCATCCAGGGTGTCGTGCTGAACCGCGAATGACACCTGCGCCTCGACTGCTTCGGAGAGACTTTCCACTGCCTGATCTTGTGTTTCTCCGTAGCCCCTGAGGCTCATATCCAGCGCAATCGCGCACCACATCCCGTCTTCACGGACGACCAGAACGCGAAGGGTATGGTTGAAATCCATGGGCGCGTGAACTCCTAGATTTTATTCGTCCATTGTCTGTGGAAACCGCCAAGACTATTGCGGCTCTTTCTGCTGCATAGCTTACATGGTTTTATGAAGGTTCGCATCCGTCGCAATTTTGGCCACCCCCCCCCCATCACTCCACCTGCTCCTCAAGCTTCCTTGTTGCTTCCTCGACGATTTCGCACACCCTGTCCATCAGGTCGGGGTCCGCGCGGAACGACTCGCGCACTTCCTTGACGATGGCCATCTTGGCGGCGGCGAAGCCGTCCTGGTACTCGAGCTTGAGCTTCTCGGCCGATATGCGGCTGCGCTCGAGCCCGTTCACCATCTGGGCGAGCTTCTCGGGCGTCAGGCCCTCGAAGGATTCCTTCCCCATCTGAGAGACGGCCTCGACCGCCTGGGTCATCAGCATCCGCCGCGCGGCGGCGGCCATCTTCTCGCCCGGGTCCCTGCCTTCGCCGTCGTAGGCCATGACTTCCTCGATCAGTTCGTCCACCATGGCTTCCACCCGCCTGGTCTTTCGGATGCCCTCAAGCAGGCGGTTGTTGCGCCTGCCTACGGAGTCGAGCCCTATCTTCTCCCCGGTGGCCTTCTCGAAGGCCTCGGCCACCTCCTTGTAAGTCTTCCCCTCGGCGAGCAGGGGGTCGACGATTTTCTCAGCACCAAATTCCACGACTTTCGATCTCCGCCCCCGCCTCCTCTCCATCACAACTCCCCCACGAGGATGTCGGGCGAGGCGGACACGGCGCCTTCGAGCAGGCCGCGCCCCTTGCGGGTCAGGTGCGCCTCGTAGTCCGTCAGCAGGCGGCCGAAGCCGCCCGGGGTCCGCTTTTCCAAAAGACCCCGCCCGGCCAGATCGTCCACGAAGGCTTCGAGCGTCTCGCGGCCCAGGGGCGCGCCGTCTTCATGGTGGCCCGCCTCGCGCAGCGCGCTCCAAAGGAGAAGGCTGCCCACGCTCGATTCCGCACGCAAGGCATCCTGGTAATACAGCGTCTTCAATATGTCGCCGCGCAGGACGCGGGCCGCCAGTTCGTTCACGATGAAGCACCTCCCCGTTGACTTTCATACTGGCGCGTATGACGCCATTCGACGTGAGCCAAGCCTGTCTTACGCACTGAAATCCTCCCCGATGACGTTCATGCCGGTGCCCGGACGCCATTCTCCAGAATCCAGACCTCTCTCATGCACTGAAACACCTCCTCGATGACAAACTCGTCGAAATACCAAAATCCCCGCGTGCGGCGGGACATCGCCCAATATAGAGGGCGGCGCGGGTTCGGGCGGCGCGGAAAATGCGGGGAAATGCAAACCCGGGCGCGTTGAGAAAAAGTATCCGGGATTGCACAATGCCGCCCGAGGAGGACGTTCGATGCGCCGGAGCGCGCCGATAACCGCTACGCTCGCCGTATTCGCGCTTTGGTTCGCGTGGCTGCCAGCCCTGCCGGCCCTGGGCCACGGGGAGGAGGAAATCCTCCTGTTCGCCTACCTGGCGGAAGAACGCAACCTGCTCAGAATCTCGACCGCCATCGTGGGCGGCATCATCCTGGCGATGGGCGCCTTCATCATCCAGCAGTCGCGCGCCGAGGCGAGGGAGAGCGCGGGAGCCGAATTCACGGGCTTCAGGGTGGTATTGCCGGGACTGCTCGTCACCTGCCTGGGCGTCGGCGTGCTGTTCACGGCCGCCTTCGTCCTGCCCGAGCAGATCAAGATCGTGCACGACCATCCCCTGGAGCATATCGAGACGAAGACCACGAAAAACAGAAGCGGCCCGTGAGGGGTTGTTGAAAAAGCCCCACAGAGGGAGCGCGCTGAATTTCACTCCCCCCTTGAGGGGGAGTCGAAGAGGCCGAGCCCTTGGGCGAAGGCCGATTCGGTGGGGGGTAAAACGCATTATGTCGCCATTCCGAATTCCACCCCCCACCAGTTCGCTTTCGGGCTTACGCCCTCAGCTCACTGACTCCCCCTCAAGGGGGGAGTGAAATTCAAAGGCGTTCGCGCAACCAAAATTGCTCCCCAGGACTTTTTCAACACCCCCCCTCAAGGGGGGAGTGATTGTTGAGTGTTCTACAGGGGGAGAGATTTATCTTCTCTCTCCTCCGGTTTCCGCCCCTTCGTCTCCTCCGGGCAAGCCTCATTCGGGCGCATAGATGCGGATGTCCGGCAGGGTGCGGTAGGCCTCGTCGCAGTCCAGGCCGTAGCCGACGACGAAATGATTCTCGATGGCGAAGCCCACGTGGTCCGCATGAATCTCGGTTTCCCGCCTCGCGGGCTTGTCCATCAACACGCATGTTCTCAAGGAGGCGGGACGCTTTTCTCTCAGAATATCAATGGTTTTCGAGAACGTATGGCCCGTATCGAGAATGTCGTCGATGAGCAGCACGTTCCGCCCCTCGACCTCGCCCAGGTGTCTGGCGTCGATTTCCACCTTGCCCGTGCTTTGCGTCCTCTCTCCGTAACTCGAGGCCGTGAGAAAGCCGAGCGTGGTGTTGCGCTCAAGGGCGCGGGCGAGGTCGACGCCGAAGATTATCGCGCCCTTGAGGATCATGACGACGTGAACCGGCCCCTCGGGCAGCGCCTCGTTGATCTCTTTGGCGAGCTCTGAAAGACGGCTCCGGATGTCCGCTTCCGCTATCAATATCTCGTTTGCGGGCATCGTCTACTCGAGTACGGCCAGCAGCAGGCGCTTCAGGTCCTCCTGCGTCGAGGGGACCGGGTTCGTGTTGACCTGGTGGCTCTCCGCCGCGTCTTTCGCCAGGACGTCGAGGTCCTCGTTCACGACGTCCGCCTCCCTCAGGCTGCCCGGAATGCCGATGTCCGTGTTGAGTTCGCGGATGGCGTCTATCGCCGCCTCGGCCGCCTGCGGGGCGCCTTCTTTAAGAAGCGGCGCCATGCGCGCGTAGGCCTCCCGCATGACGGGGAGGTTGAACTCCATGACGGGCGGCAAAAAGATGCCGTTCGCCGTGCCGTGGTGCAGCCCGTGGTAGGCACCCAGCGGATGCGCGAGCGAGTGCACGATGCCGAGTCCCGTGTTGGTGAACGCGCGTCCCGCGAGCATGGCGGCCAGGGAGATGGCGTCGGCCGCCTCGGGGTCTGCGGGGTCGTCCACGTAGGCCCTGCCGTGCCGCCCGATTCGCGCGATGGACTCGAACGCGAGCGCCTCCGTCCAGGGGTTGGAGGCGGGCGAGCCGACCGATTCGATGGCGTGCGTCAGGGCGTCCATCATCGCGCCCGCCGCGATGTGGGAGGGGAGTTTGGCCAGGAGTGCGGAGTCGACGATGGCGAGTTTCGCGAACAGCGAGTCGTCGGCCAGGACGGTCTTGATCATGAGCTTCGTGTCCGTGACGATGGAGCTCATCGTGACCTCGCTGCCCGTTCCCGCCGTGGTGGGAACGGTGATGAGCGGCGGGCCGGGTTTCGTGGCCTTCCCGCGTCCGTAGTAGTCGCTCGGCGCGCCGCCGTTTGCTACGATGGCGAGCGTCGCCTTGGCGGTGTCCATCGTGCTGCCGCCTCCCGCGGCGATGAAGCCGTCGCAGCCGTGATCGTCAAAGAAATCGCGCGCCGCGAGGATGCTGGTGTCCGAGGGGTTGGCTTCTGCCTGATCGTAGAACTGGTAGTCGATAGAGGCGTTTTCGAGCCCCTTGATGACCGAATCGAGCGCCCCGCTCGAAGCCAGTCCCGGGTCGGTGACGAACATCGGCTTCGCCATACCCAGGCCCTTGGCCTCCTCACCGATTTGGGCGGCCTCCCCGCGGCCGAAGCGGACGCGCGGGCCGGATGCAATCTGAAACGCTTTCACCATGAATACACTCCTTCGCTGCTCTTATGAGGATTCCGGGAATTTACGAAGCATGGTTTCGTAATCTTCTTCCGTGTCGATGTCGAGAAAGATATCATCATTGGACAGGCGGTGAAAAACGATCCTGCCGGGAGATTCCGTTT
>CAYTSP010000009.1:0-30292 GCA_964440505.1 uncultured Nitrospinaceae bacterium | reverse complement strand
GGAAACGCCCGGCGATGTGGTGGGAGAGCGCGCCTGCGTCCAGGGCGCGGGTGATGTCCGCCGCCGCTTGGTCCAGGGCCTCCGGCGGGCAGCAGTGGACCATCACGAGGCGGATGGTGATGTTGTTCAGCATGAGTTCGTAGTGGGGAAAGGGAGGGTTGCGGTCCCCCATGGAGGAATAGGATGCGATGACGCCGCCGATTTTCAGGATCTTGTAATTCGTCTCCCAGTTCACGCCCAGGTTCACGTCCACCACGCGGTCCACGCCCGCGCCGCCCGTGATCTCCAATACCCTTTCGGCGACGTCCTCTTCCCGGTAGTTGATGAGGGAATCGGCCGCTGCCGCCCGCTCCGCCTTGGCCGCCGAGCTCACCGTGGCGATAACGCGCGCTCCCGCCCATTTGGCCAGTTGCACGGCGTAGACGCCCACGCGGCCCGCGCCGCCCGTCACCAGCACCGTCTTGCCCGCAATGGGGCCGTCCGCGAACAGGCAGCGGTGGGCCGTCATGGCGGGAATGCCGAGGCACGCTCCCTCTGCGAAGGAGGTTTCCTCGGGCAGGCGCACCAGAAACCTCTCGGGCAGGCAGACGTACTGCGCCGAGGTGCCGAACGCGCGTTTGTAGCGCGCGTTGTAGACCCACACGCGGTCGCCGGCTTCATGACCGCTCGCGCCAGGGCCGAGCTCCTCCACGACGCCCGCGCCGTCGTTGTGGGGGATGGTCCTCGGGAAATCGGGAAAATGCTCGAAATAGCCCCAATCCTCGGCCCCAAGGCCGGCGCGGCGCTTGCAGTCCGTGGGGTTCACGCCCGAGGCTTGGAGCCGGACCCTGACCTCCCCGGGACCGGGCTCGGGCGTCGCCGTCTCGCCGATCTCGATGACATCGCGCGCCCCGCCCTTGCGCTCGTACCAGCCCGCTCGCATCACTTGCGCTCTCCTTGACTCGCCTTACCCGTGGGTGAACGAGACGCCCAGGTAGACGACGATGAGGGCGAGGATGAGATTGAAGAGGAGCCACGTCTTGCGCTGCGCCTTCATGCTCCCGAAGCCTCTCGGGATGGTGAGCGCGACGCCCACGAAGATGATGACGAGCGCCAGGACGATCTTCACGATCAGCGACCCCGGAATGGCGAGTCCGCTGACCACGAGGCGGCCTAAGTGGTGAAGCCCCGTGAGGATCAGGATCAGGAACGAACCGTGGAGGATCGGGATGAACCGTTTCTGGATTTTCGCCATGAACGGCCCCCGCTCCGCCTCGGGCAGGTCCGCCGCCGTGGGTATGACCACGAAGCGAAGAAAGGCCACACCGCCGACCGCCAGAATGGCGCTCAGCACATGAAGGGTCGTGACGATGATGCTTCCCGTGCTGTATCCCATAAGACGCACTCCCGTGGATGATGAGGAAATTCTTTTTCCTTAAGCCGTGTCCTCTCCCAGCAGAACGAGGACGCCGGAATACTGGTGGAGATGGTCGATTTTTCCGATGGGCGCGATCTCGGAGCCCGTAAAGAAACCGGCGACGGGCAGTCCCCGCATCTTCTCCCGAATCGCCTTTGCGTCCACCTCCATATCTCCGTAGAGGGAACTGCCCCGGCCCGCACAGTTGAAATAAAGGCCGAACGCGCTTGCGTCCGCATCCTCTGGAGCGGCGAAGCGGCGCGCGCCTTTCTCCAGCATCTCGTGGAGGTCGTCACGCGCGCGTGACCCGTCCCGCTTGGCGAAGGTGATGGCCTGGCCGGTTCTGACCGGCGTCGGCAGCGCGATGATGCCCCGCTCCTCGTCCGCGCCCACGATGGGCCGCACGATGTACTCGCCGTGGTCGAGCATGACCTTGTCCGGGTCTCCCGGAATGCCGATGAACAGGTTCATGGCGGCGAACCGGATGTTCTCCATCCATTCGGGGCCCGCCGCCTCGGCGAAGGCGTCGTAGGCGCGCTCGCCCGAAATTTCCCAGACGACGTTCTCCTCCGCCCGGGTGATGAGCCTGGGCTCGCCCACGGGCAGATAGGCCTGCGATATCCCGATGAACCGCCTGGGCGCACCCGCGAATACGACGCCCGAGACGGCGTTTGTCTGCACCTGCCCGTCCAGGAACTGGAAGGTTCTCCCCGCCGAGCCGTCCTCGGCGGCGCCGCCTCCCACGATGATGGCCTCCTCACCCAGTTCCTCGTGAATTCCCTCGAAAAGCGCATCGGCCTGTAAGTGATAGCTGTCGGGCATGATGACGACCAGGGGCGGTTTCTCGTGAGAGAGCGCGTCTCCCAGTTCTTTTTTCGCCGCCCGGCCGATGGCGCGCCCGCATTCCAGCGGTGAGTCGCCCAGACCCTCGACGAGAAAGGGCGCTGCGGGCGGAGCGTCGCCGCCGACCGCCAGAACCGAGATTCCCGGCGTCCGCTCGATTTCGCCCTGCGCCGTCATGACGCCGAAGCCGGTGCAGCCGACGATGCGCGCGCCGCGCGTTCCCTCGGCAACAGCGGCGACCACCTCGGGCCATCTGCCCAGGTGCCCCGGCGTCGAGAACAGGAATACGAGAGAAGCGGCGTCGAGTTTCGCCTCCGCCATGGCTTCTTCTGTTGCTTCACGCGCGGCGGCCGCGGCGTCGGGATTCGCGGAGAGTCCGCTGCCGGCGCGCGTCATGGAGTTTCCTCGCGCATGAGCACGCCGGGCGGCCCGTTCGTGAGGAGCCCGGGTTCGCTCACAGCCTGCACGTCCTCTATCGTGAGGCCTTCGGCCACTTCCCTGAGAAAGGGCCCATCGGGCGTGAACTCGATGAACGCGATGTCGGTGAACAGCTTGGTCACGACCCTTTTAGCGGTGAGGGGATAGGAGCACTCTTCCAGGAGCTTCAGGCCGCCGTCCTTCATGGTGTGGGTCATGATGGCGTAGACCTCGCGCGCGCCCGCCGCCAGGTCCATCGCGCCGCCGATGCCGCCCTTGCCCACGCCCGGCACCGTCCAGTTGGCGAGGTCGCCCCGGGCCGAGACCTGCAGCGCGCCCATGACGGCGATGTCGATGTGGCCGCCGCGTATCATGGCGAAGGCGTCGGCGTGGCCGAACACCGACGCGCCCGGGAGCGTGGTGATGGGTTCACGCGACGCGTTGATGTAGTCCTTGTCTTCTTCACCGGCTTCGGGTCTCGGACCCGCGCCGATGATTCCGTTCTCGGCCATGAACATCACGCCGCGTTCTGCCTCCACGTAGTTCCCCACCAGCGTGGGAATGCCGATGCCTAAGTTCACCACTGCGCCGCCTGGCAGTTCGGCCGCCACGCGCCGGGCGATGTCGGCCGGTGCGAGGGCGCAGCCTTCAAGTTTCGGATCGGAGGTCAAGGTCTTCTCCTCTGACGACTCTTTGCACGTAAATCGAGGGCGTGTGCACGCTCTCGGGCGCGATGACGCCGGGGGCCACGATTTCCTCCACCTCGACGATGGTGAGCGGCGCCGCCGTCGCCATGACGGGGTTGAAGTTCGCCGCCGTACCCCGGTAGGTGAGGTTTCCCGTGCTGTCGGCCCGGTGCGCCTTGATGACGGCCACGTCGCCGGGCAGGGGATGTTCGAGCACGACGTCGCGCCCGTTCATCGTGCGGGTCTCCTTGCCCTCGGCCGCCTGCGTGCCGACGCCGGTGGGCGTGTAGAAGGCGGATATCCCTGCGCCCGCCGCCCGGATTCTCTCGGCCATGGTCCCCTGGGGGAGTTGCTCGAGTTCGATTTTTCCTTCCAGGAACAGCTCTCTGAACACGAACGCGCTCCTGTGGAAGGCGTAGCTGCAGATGATTTTCTTCACCTTCCCCTGTCTAAGCAGCACGGCGAGGCCGCGCTCGCCGAAGCCCGCGTGGTTGGTGACGACGGTCAGATCGCGCGCGGGATGATCGGCCATGGCGACCAGGAGATTTTCCGGGATGCCCGCGCCGCCGAACCCGCCCAGCAGAATGGTGGCCCCGTCGGGGATGTCGGCGATGGCGGCTCTGGATGATGGATACACCTTGTCGGAGGTCAAATCGTCTTTCTCTTTGTCGAGGGAAAATCCATGGGACGCCGTTGTGCTCAAATTTCATTCTATTTATGCGGCATCGACCCGAAAAAATCCAGGCGGACCCAAGGCTTGCCTCAGGTCTTTTAGTGCCATAGAGTGCGGTTTTCTTTTTGCAGGGCATGGTTTTCTTTCTTCAAGGAGCGCGTGGTGGCGAGGCAGCCCAGGCGAGCGCCGCAGGCCAAAGAGCCGGCGAGCAAAGAGAAGAGCGTGGCAGGGTTTTATCTCTATTTCTCCGTCTTTCTCTCCGGCGGCTCGATTCTCGTGATGGAGATCGCGGCGGGGCGCGTGCTCGCCCCTCATTTCGGCAACACGCTCTACACCTGGACCTCGATGATCGGCATCATCCTGGCCGCGCTGAGCCTCGGCTATTCCATCGGGGGAAGGCTCGCGGACCGCAACCCGTCGACCAGGCTGTTTTTCTCCCTCATGCTGGGCGGCGCGGGCCTCGTGGCCCTTGTGCCCGCCCTTCGGGGGATTCTGTTGCCCACGATGGAGGAAAGCCTGAGCCTGCAATCGGGGCCGGTGTTCGCGGGGCTGTTGCTCTTCGCCGCTCCGGGGTGCGTGCTCGCCACGCTGACGCCCTTCGCGGTGAAGCTCGCCGCAAGAGGAGAGGGAAGCCTGGGGGCGGTGACGGGCAACCTCTTCACCTGGTCCACGGTCGGGAGCATCCTCGGCACGTTCGCGACGGGCTTCGTCTTCATTCCCTTTTTCGGACTGAACGGCATCTTCCTGACGACGGCTGGCGCGCTGGTGCTGACGGCGCTCTTCGGGCTCTTCCTCTACGGGGATCTCCCGGCTTTGTTCTCGAAGCGAAACACGCGGGCGAGCACGTTTCTCGGGGTTTTCGTCCTGGCCACGATGGGGACGGGCGCCGCGTGGCTGGGTGTCATCCCCGGGGTAAAGGAGGACACGGTGTGGGTGCGCGAGAACATGTACCACATGATTCGCGTGTTCGAGAGAACTGAGGCCGACGGCGTGCGGGTGCGTGAGTTGTTTCTGGATCATCAGCCCGAGGGGGCGATGGTCCTGGGCGACGACAGGAAGTTTTTCTATGAATACACCCGCTTCCTGGAACTAGGTCCTTTGTTCAATCCCCGCATGAAGCGCGCGATTTTTATCGGCGGCGGCGCCTTCACGATGCCCAAGGCCCTTCATCTCATGAAGCCGGAGATGTCCATCGCCGTGGCCGAACTCGATCAAGAAGTCGTCGATGCGGGGAGCAAGTTCTTCAGGCTCGCGAAATTCCCGAAGCTCAAGAATCTGGTGGGAGACGGCAGGCGCATACTGCGCTCATCCGGTGAAACATACGATCTCATCGTGGGCGACGCCTACCGGGGCTTGCGGAACATACCGCCGCATCTGGTCACGAAGGAATTCTTCGAGGAAGCGCGCGCGAAGCTGGCATCCGGCGGCGTGTTCATGCTGAACCTGATCGGCTACCGCGCCGGTCCCGGCGGCGCGATATACGCATCCGTCTACCGGACGATGAAATCGGTATTCCCGGAGATACTCATCTACAGTACGGACCCCGCGAATCCCTATATCGCGCAGAACATTCTGTTCTTCGCGTTCCGGGACGAGGATGCGGATCGCTTCCGCCGCGTGAGCGAGGCGATGCGCCGCGACCAGAAGTTCGCGTTCGCCGCGCGCGCTCGCGTGGCGCCGCCGGGTGCGCGCCTCTACGGCCCGGTTTTGACGGACGACTACAATCCGGTGGAATATCTCATCGAAAAAGGACTTTAATTCTTCGCGGCCTGGGTGTGATCAACGCACCTGCCGCGTACGGAGTGGTAAAGGAGAAGCGATGGCGAAGCACAGCATTGGATTAATCCCGGCGGACGGCATCGGGCCTGAGGTCGTCACCCAGGCGGTGCGCGTCCTGCGGGCGCTGGCGAAGATCGAGCGTGGCCTCGAGTTTTCGTTTACGAAATACCCCTGGGGGAGCGATTTTTATCACGAAACGGGCCGGATGTGCCCGGAGAATTTCCTGAACCGGGTGAGAAAACACGATGCGATTCTCCTCGGCGCCGTGGGCAGGCCCGATATTCCCGACCACATCACGCTCAACCAGCTCCTTTTGCCGCTGCGCAGGGGGTTCGACCTCTACGTCAACATGCGCCCCATCGTCCTGTACGAGGGGTTGGAATCGCCGCTGCGCGGTTATGAGCCGGGCGACATCGACATCCTCTTCTTCCGCGAGAATACCGAGGGAGAGTACAGCCCCATCGGCGGCAGGCATTACGAGGGGCACCCGTCGCAACTGGCGGCCCAGATTACGCTTTTCACGCGCATGGGTTGCGAGCGCATTATCGAGGCGGCGTTCGAGGCGGCGCTCAAGCGGAAAAAACACGTGACCAACATCACCAAATCGAACGCGCAGGGCCATACGCTCGTGATGTGGGATGAGATTTTCGAGGAAGTCGCCGCGAGGCCCCGCTACAAGAAAGTAAAAACGGCGAAGTATCTCGTCGATGCCGCCGCCTTGGAGTTCGTGAGAAGGCCCGAGCATTTCGACGTCGTGGTGTCCACGAACCTCTTCGGCGACATTCTGACGGACCTGGGCGCCGCCATCGTGGGCGGGCTGGGGGTCGCCGCGAGCGCGAACACGAATCCCAAGGGAGACGCGCCCGGCCTGTTCGAGCCCGTGCACGGCTCCGCGCCCGACATCATGGGCAAGGGAATCGCCAACCCGGTGGCGGCGCTTATCTCCGCCGCCTTGATGCTCGATTATCTGGGCGAGGAGCGCGCGGCGAAGCGGCTCGACGGCGCGGTTCGCGCGCATCTGGCCGGGGGAAACCGCACGGCGGACCTGGGCGGCACCGGGACGACCAGGTCGGTCGCCACCGACGTCATCAAGAGACTCTAGCCGAAAGGAGTGGGCCGATGTCCATCGTCACGCGAAGGGGAGACGATGGGAACACCGATTTGTGGTTCGCGGACAGGGTTCCCAAGTATCATCCCCAGGTGCAGGCCTACGGCGCGCTCGACGAGGCGAAGGCCTCGCTCGGCCTCGCCCGCTCGACCGCGCCCGAATGGCTGAAGCCTGAAATCCTCAAAGTCCAGAAAGACCTCTACCTCGTGAGCAGCGACCTGGCGACGCTCAGGGGCAAGCTCGGCAGGCTGAACGAGCGCGTGGGCGCGGAGCAGGTCGCGTGGGCCGACGCGCAGGTGGCGCGCTATGAAAAGGAGATTCAAATCACCGACTGGGTGATCTCCGGCGATTCGCCCTGCGGCGCCGCCCTGGACATGGCGCTCACCATCATCCGCCGGGGCGAGAGATGGTCGGTGAAGCTGCGAGACGAAGGCTACATCGACAACCCCGACCTGCTCGTCTACCTGAACCGCGTCTCCGACCTCCTCTTCCTGATGGCCCGCGCCGTGGACCGGGGAGTGGAAGTACCCGAGTAGGGGGTTGTTGAAAAAGTCCCTCCTCACTCGGAATTGACCACCGCCGTCATTCCGGCATCAGTCCCGACTAAAGGAAGGGCTGCGGAATCCAGTAGGAACAGGTCGCGACCTGGCCCTACAAGAGGCGATGCGGTTTTGATCGTCATTCCGGCGCATGCCGGAATCCAGGGACTTTGTTTTTGTATTTGTTTTTTCGCTTTATCGTTTTTCCTGGTCGTTCTGCGATTCGGTATCCTCGTCTGCTCTGGATTCCGGCATGCGCCGGAATGACGGTGAACACTCAAGATTGGAGGCAAGAACACCTTCTGGGGTCTTTTTCAACAACCCCGTATAGAGGCGGCCCCTACGAAAACCGCGAACTCCCTCCTCCGACTTCTTCAACTTTCCCCTGAGGAGGGATCGCACCATCCGGCAAAAGGGTCTAGGAAACTTACGTCAGGTAGTAGTCTGAAATGGCTTCCAGGCCCACCTTGATGGCCGCCGCGAGCGGGACGGCGAGGAGGATTCCCGCGAATCCCATCAACTCGCCCCCTATCATGATGGATGCGAGCACCACCACGGGATGAAGCCCGATGCGGTTGCCCAGGATGCGGGGCACTAGGAAAACGCCGGCGGCGGGCGAGATGACCCCGAACACGGCCAGCGTCGCCAGCGGGTGGAGCCAGTCCTGATGGGCGAGCGCGGAGAGCAGCAAGGCGATCGGCAGGGCGATAATCCATTCCACGTAGGGAAACATGCAGGCGATGCCCGTGAAGATACCCATCACCAGCCACAGCGGCATGTCCACGATGAAGAAGCCCAGCACGTACAAGGCGGAGAGGATGAAGGCGATCAGCAACTGCCCCTTGATGAACGAGCCGAGCAGTTCGTCGAGCCGGAAGACCCTTTTCTCCACCTCTGCGCGGTAGTCGCGGTGCACGTAGGCGAAAAACCCCGCCCATAGCTCTTTCCAGTCCCTCAGGATGTAGAAGGTCATGACGGGGATGAGGATGAGATAGATGATGCCGATGGCGATGGAGAAAAGCCCGCTTGTCGTTCTCAGCAGAAACTTGAACGCGGTAACGGGAAACTGACCCAGCAAGGAGAGATTTTCGGTGAAGTATTTCTTGAGTTCGGCCGTCTGGGGAAGGTCGAATCTGTCGAACGTGGCGATAAGCCAGGATTGCGTGAGGCTGATGTAGTCGGGAAGTTTCTTGGCGAAAGCCCTCACCTGCTCCTGCACCACGGGCGATATGCTGACCCACAAGATGAATAGGACAAGGCCCAGGCCCAGCAAGGGGATCAGGACGGCGAGGGGCCTCGGTATTTTCCATCTCTCCAGCGCATCGACGAGGGGCTGGAGCAGATAGGCGAGGATGAAGGAAGCAGCCAGGGGAATCAGGGCCGCCCGGGCGCTCACCAAAAGCCAGATGGCGGCGATGAGAATGAGAATCAGCCAGATTCTCTTCCAGGTGAGGATTTGGGGTTGGTTGTCCATGTCGGTCAGCCTGGCCTCAGTTTCGGGTTGCGGGGGTGGAATTCTCCGCCTGGTCGTCGTCCGGTTTCTCGTAAATCATCCGGGTGCCCACGAAGAAAAGATAATGAATCCCCGAGGCGAGCGTCAGGGCGCAGGTTATCAGGTAGGTGGACAACAGCACGATGTTCGTCTCCGCGCTCAGCGCCGCCGCCAGAAGTGCGGCCCCCGCGGTGACCATCTGGGCGGTCGTCGTGGTTTTCCCCAGCATGGAAGGAGACGGCGTCTGGAAGCCCACGGACATGAACAACATCAGGCAGCCGATGGACAGCAGCAAATCCCGGCTCACGACGGAGACGGCCAGCCAGATCGGGATTTGCCCTGAAATTCCCATCATCATGTATGCGGTGAACATGAGCAGTTTGTCCGCGATGGGGTCGAGCATGGCGCCCAGCTCCGTCATCTCGCCGCGCCGTCTCGCGATATAGCCGTCAACGCCGTCCGCCACGCCCGCGATGATAAAGACGACCAGGGCGATTCCCGGCTTCTTGTAGGCGAGACACATCACGAAAACGGGGATCAGGAAAACCCGGAGCAGCGTGATCTTGGTCGCCAGCGTTAATCTGTTTGAAGCAGGTGCGCTCATCGTCTAAGCGGCCTTTTTACTTTCCTCGCGTGTGTTTCCGCATCATAACACAGGAAGCCTCGCGGTTTCCCTTGTCTGGTTGTTCATCAGGCATGTGTTTCAGGGGTTGTTGAAAAAGCCCTGATGAATAAAAGTTTAACGCGACCGACGAGAAAAAAGAATTACTCCCCCCTTGAAAGGGAAATCCCGGAAAGCACCCCCCCCTGACAAGGGGGGGTAGGGGGGGTGCTTTTCCAGTCGAGCGGGGCGCCCCTCTACCTCCTGAAAAGGGGCTGTTGAAGAACCCCCGCATACGATCCCCGCAAACCGCTAACGCCTCTTTCCTCACCCTGAGTAGTCGCCGGAGGTAAAACGCGACCGAGAAGGAAGCGTTTGTATCGAAGGGCGTGGGAAGTCGAACGCCTCGCGCCGGAGCGAAAGGACATCCTTCGATACGCGGCTTCGCCGCTACTCAGGATGAGGCGGAGAGGGGTTGTTGAAAAAGTCCACAAAGGGGATGGTGACACTCCCCCCAACCGAGAGTGTTCATCGTCATTCCGGCGAAAGCCGGAATCCATTTTCATGCTTTTTGCCTTTCGTCAGGGTTCCCGCGCATCGGCGGGGGATGGAACGCCGTCGTACATTCACCCGCATCCGCAAAATGGATTCCGGCTTTCGCCGGAATGACGGCAGGGGGCAATTCTGAGCGAGAAGGGTTTTTCAACAGCCCCTCTCATGGCCGAGCGGATTTCCTGGCTTGTTTCGGCTGCTGTTTGACAGATTCTTTGCGCACGGCGCGTTTCGGTTTCGGCTTGGCCCTGGCCCAGCCTGTCCTGGAGGGCGGGCGCTTCGCCGCTTCGGTGCGGATGTTCGTCATAAGTTTCAGTTTTTCGACCTCATCACTGGTGAGGGTCCTCACTTTGGCGCCGGGGAGCCCCCTGGCCGTGACGCCTGCGTATGCGCGCCGGACGAGCTTGATGACGGGATGCCCCACGGCCTCGCACATTTTCTTGACCTGGTGCTGTCTGCCCTCGCGGAGCTCGATCCTGAGCCACGCGTTTTTCTCCGTCTTGCCGCGGACGATCCGCACCTGGGCCGGCTGGGCCTTCCTGCCTCGCCCGCGCATCCATGAACCATCCGCCATCCGGGCGAGGGCGGCCTCGGTGGGCGTTCCCTTCACCTTGGCCTCATACACGCGGGGTATCTCGTATCTCGGGTGTGCGAGGCGGTTCGCCATCTCGCCGTCGTTGGTGAGGAGCAACACGCCCTCGACGTCGAAATCGAGCCTGCCGACGGGGAATACGCGCCGGAGACCCTGAGGCAGCAAGTCCGCCACCGTGGGCCTGTCCTTGCCCTCTTCGTCCCGCATGGTGGTGAGCACATGTTTGGGTTTGTTCAGCACCAGATAGACCGGAAGTTCTTTTTTCGTGATGAGCTTACCGTCCACCTTGATGGAATCGGCCAGCGGATCCGCCTTGGCCCCGAGGGTGAGCACGCGCTCTCCGTTCACCTGAACGCGGCCCTCCGCGATCAGGCGCTCCGCCTCCCGGCGCGAGGCGAGGCCCGCCTGGGCGATGATTTTCTGGAGCCGGATGGCGGCCATCCTGGGTTTACCCCCTCTGTGTCCACGGAAAACTCCGAGCCAGGCGATTATAGCCATTCGGGAACGAACAAGGTAACCTGTCGCGCAAAGCGCATCAAAGATAGAGCGACATCTCACACTCGTTGCGAAGGAGGTCCGTTTTGCCGTCTTCTCAAACCATCATCAGCATGACGCCGGCGCACGTTTGCGTGCCGCTGGCCCGGCCGCTCAAGGTGGCCACGTTCGAGGTGCACGCCGTCGATACCTGCTGCGTCACACTCCGAACGAAGGAGGGTCTCAAAGGGCACGGCTGGTGCTTCGCCTTCGGGCCCGAGCGCACCCGCGCGATGATAGCGATGGTGCGCGATCTGTTCGCCAACCTGCTGGGCAAGGACCCCGCCGACACCGAGACGAACTGGGAGGCGATGCGCCGGGCGGTGAGCTTCGTGGGCCGCGACGGCATCAGCGCCCTGGCGATGTCTGCGCTCGACACCGCCTGTTGGGACCTGGCGGCCCAGGCGGCGGGCCAGCCGCTCTGGAAATACCTGGGCGGCGATAAGCGCGAGATTCCCTGCTACGCGAGCGAAGGACTCTGGCTCAACCTGACGATAGACGAACTCATAGAGGAGGCCGCGGCGCTCAAGGCGCGCGGCTTCAAGGCCATGAAACTCCGCGTGGGAGGCAGGGTGGACGACGACGTCGAGCGAATCCGCGCGGTGCGCGAGGCGATTGGGGATGAGGTCGCGCTCATGGTGGACGCCAACCAGGCCTGGGACGTGGAAACCGCCAAACAGGCGTGCAGGGCGTTCGAGCCCTTCGGCCTCTACTGGGTGGAGGAGCCGGTCGATCACGAGGACATCAGGGGGTGCGCCGAGGTCGCGCAGGCCAGCAATATCCCCATCTGCACCGGGGAGACGAACTACAACCCGCGCGGCATGCGCCACCTGCTCGTCGCGGGCGCGGCCGATATTCTCATGCCCGATCTCGAGCGCTGCTCCGGCGTCACGGGCTGGCGCCGCGCGGCGACGCTGGCGAAGGAATTCGGAAAGCCGGTGACCCCGCACCTGTTCCACGAGGTATCGGCGCATCTTCTGAGCGCAGAGCCCCACGGCGTCTGGTGCGAGAACATGCCCTGGTGGGAGTGCATCATCAAGGAGCCGATGGAGTTCAGGGACGGCAATCTGGTGCTCTCCGACAAGCCCGGTCTCGGGCTGGAATGGAAGGAAGAGGCGCTCCGGGAGTACGCGCCGCCGGTGGGAGGCTCATTGTAATGGGAAAGACGATATTGCGCGGAGGGAGCATCCTCACGCTCGACCCCGTGCTCGGCGACGTCGAAGGCGGCGACCTGCTCATCGAGGACGATGAGATAAGAGAAGTCGGCCATAACGTCCATGCGCCCGAGGCCGAGGAGGTGGATGCGAGCGATTTTATCGTCATGCCGGGTTTCGTGAACGCCCATCAGCATACCTGGCAGACGGGCATCCGCGGGATCGCAGGCGACTGGACGCTGGTGGAGTATGTCCGCCAGATGCACGAGGGTTTCGGCCCAAGGTTCAGGCCTGAGGATATTTATCTCGCGAACCTCGTCGGCGCGCTCAACCAGCTGAACGGCGGCGTCACGACGCTGTTCGACTGGTGCCACAACAACCCCACGCCCGAGCACACCGACGCGGGTCTGGACGGCCTGGAGGAGGCGGGGGTCCGCGCTGTTTTCGGCCACGGAACGCCCAAGCCCAAAATCGCGGAGGGCGAGTTGCCGCTCAGCCACAGGCCGCATCCCCCGGAAGAAGTCAGGCGTTTGCGATCTGGACGATTGGCTTCAGATGGCGGCCTCATCAAACTGGCCCTTGCCACGAGAGGCCCCGATCTCTCCACGATCGAGATGTGCGTGCACGACATCTGCCTGGCCCGCGAATACGATTTGCTCTGGAGCGCGCACATCGGCGGCGGGTTCCACCGGGTGACGCCCGACGGGATCAGGCAATTGGCGCGGGAGGGACTTCTGGGGCCCGATTTCAACGCCGTGCACGCGAACCAGTTGAGCGAGGAGGAGTTGCGAATCCTCGTCGACTCAGGCTGCTCGGTCACCTCCTGCCCCGAGGTGGAGATGCAGATGGGCCACGGAGAACCCGCCATCGGGCGCGTTCTGGCCCTGGGCGGCAGGCCGACGCTGGGGATCGACGTGGAATCGAACGTCAGCGGCGACATGTTCACCATGATGCGGGTGGGGCTTCAGTTCGCCCGCGCGCAGGAGAACCAGAAGATACTCGAAGGGAGAACCTCGCCGGCGCAGGTCGCGATTCCCGCGAGGCGCGCGCTGGAGTGGGCGACGATAGACGGCGCCAACGCCCTGGGGCTCGGGTACAAGGCGGGCACGCTCAAGCCCGGCAAGCAGGCGGACGTGGTCCTGATCAGAAAGACCGACCTGAACCTCTATCCCGTGAACGACCCGCTCGAGACGGCCGTTTTCCAGGCGTCGTTCGCCAACGTCGATACGGTATACGTGGCCGGAAAGGTCGTGAAGAAAAACGGGAAACTGCTTTACCCCCGCCTGAGGGAGAAGATGGAGGCGTTGGCGGAATCCGGCAGGAGATTGCTACACTAGCGCGCTCATCGACATATACAGATATTCATACGTCATCAATTATGGAGAATGAGAAATGAGACTCGCGCTTTATTCCGACATTCATGCCCAACTCGCACCACTGGACGCCGTTCTGGCGGAAGTCGACAAGCACGACGTGCACTGGGAGATCGTGCCCGGCGATCACGTGATGGGCGGGCCGGAGCCGGGCGAGGTGGTCGATCGCCTGCGTTCGAGGAAAAACTGCCTGCCCATACTGGGGAATTTCGACCGCTGGGTCATCGACCACGTCGACGAGGGAGAAAACGATTTTCCCGCGCGAAACGATAGTTCGCGCCTGACGCGCGAGCATCTGAGCGAAGAACAACTCGACTGGCTCCGGGGGCTGCCCCGCGAAATGACGCTTACGCCCGAACCCGGGCACGACCTTCGCATCTTTCACGGCTCGCCGGGGAACGACGAGGGCGCGCTCCCGCTCAGGCTCACAGACGATGAGATCATCGAGCGCCTCGCGGGGGAGAAATCCGAAGTCGTGGCCTTCGGGCAGTGTCACGGTCCTTATATCCGCCAGGTCGGGAACCAGACCCTGGTGTGCGCCGCATCCGCCGCCGTGAACTGGGACGGGGACAACCGCCCCGCCTACGTCCTCCTCGAATACCAGGGAGGCGGGAATTGGGAAGGAGAGATTCACCGCGTCGCGTATGATTTCGAGGAACAGGCGCGCAGGAACGAGGAGAGTTGGGACCCCGGCGGCGACAAGCAGGCCCACACGATTCGCACGGGCGAGTTCTGGAACCCCGCCCACATGCCCCACTAGAGTCATCGGGGAGGCATTAAGCTCTGCCCATGCGGGGTTGTTAAGAAACCGCTCGTTGGGGGGAGTGCTTCCTCCCGAAGGTTCGTAGGGACAGATTGCGGCCTGTACAAAAGAGGTGGTGCGGTTTTGTTCGTCATTCCGGCTTTCGCCGGAATGACGGTGAACACTCTCGATTGAGGAGCAACAACCCCTTTGGGGGGCTTTTTCAACAACCACATACGGCGGGGATTGCATGAGCGGGGATTTTTCTTCTCATATTTTTCGAGACGCTTTGGTTTTTTTCAGAAAATACCGGCTTTTACAAAGGAAGGCGGAGCGTATTTTGTGGCATGTTTTCAAAGATGGGGGTATCATCTATTATAAAGAAGGATGTATTCGGTACATTGAGAAGGAATGACAACGGGAGAAAGTGTATTGGCAAGATGAACAAGGCGAGGAAGTTTCGAATTCCGACTCGAGTCCCGTTGGACACTGCCCGGAGGGCCAGACAATGAACATGTCTTCTTCAGAAAACCCCGCTGAGACGGGAACGGCAAAAACCCAAAACGGCGGTCCGAGCGGCCAGAATCTGTTGTCCATCGACCCGCCACGCTACAAGCCGATTGTAGTCCAGCAAATCGACAAGGTTCCCGAACTGCAGAGCCTGCCCGATGACATCCGCTTCAGCATGAAGGTGGTGGGTCACGTGCTGCCCTTCCGCACGAACCGCTACATGGTGGAGAACCTCATCGATTGGGACAACGTGCCCGAGGATCCCTTGTTCCAGCTCTCTTTTCCCCAGGAGGGGATGATCTCCAAAGAGGATTTCGACTGCGTGGCGGACCTGCTGAGGCGGGACGCGCCCAAGGAGCAGCTCAACGCCGCCATCCACGAGATCAGGGCTGGCCTGAACCCGCATCCCGCCGGTCAGCAGACGCTGAACGTGCCCACCCTCGACGATGAGCACGTGGAAGGCATGCAGCACAAATACCACGAAACGGTGCTCTTCTTCCCCGGCCAGGGGCAGACCTGCCACGCCTACTGCACCTTCTGTTTCCGCTGGGCGCAGTTCGTGGGGGACAAGGAGCTTCGCTTCATCTCCACGGATGCGGACGTCCTGCATCGCTATCTCGCCGAGCACAAAGAGGTGACGGACGTCCTCTTCACCGGCGGCGATCCCATGATCATGAAGACCAAGGCGCTCGAGAACTATATGCTGCCCCTGCTGGATGATTCGCGCTTCGCGCACATCCGCGACATCCGCATCGGCACGAAGGCGCTCACCTTCTGGCCGTACCGCTTCACCTCGGACGCCGATGCGGACGACGCGCTTCGCCTGTTCGAGAAGCTGGTGAAGGGCGGCAAGCACATCGCCATCATGGCGCACTTCAACCATGAGCGTGAAGTCCAGACCCCGACGGCGCGAGAGGCCATCAGAAGGGTGCGGGATACGGGCGCCGTCATCAGGACGCAGGCGCCGCTTCTCAAACACATCAACGACGACGCGGATATGTGGGCGCGCATGTGGAAGGAGCAGGTGCGGCTGGGCCTGATTCCTTATTACATGTTCGTGGAAAGGGACACGGGCGCCAAGCGCTATTTCGAACTGCCCCTGGTGGAAGCCCACGCGATCTACCGCAAGGCGTACTCCCAGGTGTCCGGTCTGGCGCGCACCGCGCGGGGACCCTCGATGAGTGCTGCGCCCGGCAAGGTGCAGGTATTGGGGATCGAGGAAGTCCGCGGCGAGCGCATCATCGCCCTCCAGTTCCTCCAGGCGAGAAACCCCGAGTGGCTGGGCCGCGTCTTCTTCGCCGAGTATGACGAAAACGCCACCTGGCTCACCGGCCTCAAGCCGGCCTTCGGAGAGAAGGAGTTCTTCTACGAGGCGGACTTCGAGGCGATGAAACAACGCCTGGCGAGCTAGGGGGCGCTCAATCTGCGCCCGGCGAAGATCACTTCTTCTTCGCCATTCGCAGCACCTCGTCGAATTCCTTTCTGGTCACGGGCTGAACGCTCAGGCGCTGCCCTCTCTGGGTGACGCGCATCTCGGCCAACTTGGGATTTTCCTTGAGTTCGTTCAGCGAGACGGGCCGGGGGAGCTTTTCCATCGCCTGTAAATCCACCATCTGCCAGCGCGGGGCGTCGGCCGGGGCTTTCGGGTCGTAGTATTTGGATTTTTCGTCGTATTGGGTGTGATCGGGATACGATTCCCGCGCCACCCGCGCGGTGCCCGCCACGTGGGGCGGCTTCGCGTTCGAATGATAGAAGAGAACGAAGTCGCCCACTTTCATCTCCATCATGAAATTTCTGGCCTGGTAGTTTCGGATGCCGTCCCAGCAGGCGGTCTGCTCGGGTTCCGCCATGAGGTCGTCGAACGAATATGCGTCCGGTTCGCTCTTCATGAGCCAGTATTTTCGGGCCATCGAAAACGTATCTCCGTGTGTCGGGGTCGATGAAATTTGGGTTTCGCGAAGATTACCACGTCACGGCTGAAGGTGAAATATAAGCGGTCGCCGCGCTCATGATGGAGGCTTCACCTCGCCCGCGATTTGAAGGTCGGCGAGTTTCAGGGTGTGCGAGATGAAATCGTTGCACGGCGTCTCGATGCCCACCTCCGCCCCGATGCGAGAGACCGTTCCGCACAGCGCGTCGATCTCGAGGCGCCTGCCCGCTTCGAGGTCATGGCACAGGCTGCCCTTGCTGGCCGGGTTTTGCTCGTCGATGAAGCGGTAGCGTCCCTCATCCGCGCCCTCGGGGAGGTTCACGCCCTTGGCCCGGCCCACCAGATAGACCTCGCGCATCGTCTCGCGCATCATGTTCCTCGTGCCCTCGTAGGCCATAATCTCGCCGATGGATGAGCGCGTGAGCGCCGTCACCCCGCCGACCGCGCAGATGAAGATGAACTTCGTCCAAAGCTCCGCCTCGATGTCTTCGGAGTATTCGGCGTTGATCTCGGCGTCTTTGAGTTCAGCCAGTATCGCATCGCCGCGCCCGCTCGCGCCGCCTCCCATCTCGCCGAAAACCATCCGCCTCGGCCCCCCGATTTGCCGGATGAGGCCTGGCGCCGCGATGGAAGTGAATATGTAGGCGGCTCCGCCCATCACGCGCTCCGCTCCGTAGACGGCCGCGAGTTTCTCCTCGTTATCCACGCCGTTTTGCAGGTTCACGATCACGGTGCCTGCGCCGACCATGGGCGTGATGGCGGGAATGGCGGCGGCGTTCGCCGTCGTTTTCACGCAGTAGAGGATGACGTCGCAAACGCCCGCCTCCTCGGGGGAATCCGTAAAAATTCCTTCCCGCACGCTGAATTCTCCGGGTACTACGCTCTCCACGCGAAGCCCTTCGTTTCGCATGGATTCCAGGTGCGCGCCGCGCGCGATGAAGGCGACGTCCTTACCGCCCCCCGCCAGCATGGCGCCGAAGTAACCGCCCACGCCCCCTGTCGCCATGATTCCGAAACGCATCTTCAATCCTTATGAAATGGATCGGCTCCCGCCGCGCGCAGAAAAATAAAAAGGAGGAAAGCTTGAGCCTTCCTCCTTTTGGTTGTAGCAGAATTTCGGGGTTTTCGTCAGGAGGTGGTCTCCGCCTTCTTTTCGAGGTCCTTATCCGCCTGGCCGTTCGATGGCGATGCCTCCGCTTGCGCCGGGGCGTCATCCTGCTCGGCGCCCTCGTCCGCCTGGCCGTTTGCGTGGCCATTGGTGTGACCGTTTGCATGACCGTTCGACGGCGGCGTCTCGGCCTCGGCTTCGAGCGCTATGACTTCCTCTTGACCGCCCGCAGGCTCCCAGTCGAGTCGCTCTGTCATTTCGAACTCCTCGGGCTTCGGCATATCCGAGAGGCTCTTGAAGCCGAAATGCTCCAGGAACAGGGGCGTGGTGCCGTAGACGATGGGCCGGCCCACGACGTCGCGCCGCCCGATGATGCGGATGAGGCCGCGCTCGAGCAGGGTGTGCAGCACGCCGCCGCAATCCACCCGCCTGACCTCTTCGATCTCCGCTTTGGTCATGGGCTGCTTGTAGGCCAGGATGGCCAGGGTTTCGAGCGCCGCCTGGGATAATTTGGTTTTTTTCGCCGTCTTCAGGAATCGCTTGACCCAGGGTGAGAATTCCGCGCGCGTGCAAAGGCGGAAGCCCTCGGCCACTTCGATGATCTGCAGGGTTTTGTCCCCGTATTCCTCGACCAGTTCGCCCAGGAGTTTTCGGACGACTTTAGCGTTCACGTTGGAGACGCCCTTGAACAGAAAAGAGATGTCCCGCGGCCTGAGCGGCTCGCTCGCGACGAAGAGAACGGATTCGATGATTTTTTTCGCCTCGCCCGGGTCCATGACGAGCGGCGCGTCCTTGTCGAATTCTCCGGCTTCATCATCTTCGGACGCATTTTCGGCCATCTCGATGTGTTCTTGCGACTCATCGATCTCGAAGAGCGTCTCCTGGCGAGGCTCCTCCATGGCTTCCATCTGATGCTCCGCCAGAGCCTTGGCCGCGGCGTCCGGGGATGACGCTCCATCCTCGGCGAGTTCGTAGGGAACTCCAGTTTCCACCCGCGTTGTTTCCTGGTCTTCCGGTTGTGGGTCATTCATCACGCACCGCCTTTGTAATTCGGATTTCACCGAAATTGGACGCCTGTTGCGCCACGACGAGATTTCCCTTGATGAGCTCCAGGAGCGCCAGGAATGTGGCCACCACTTCGAGCACGCGCTTCGTCTGGAACAACGAGTGGAAGAACACTCCGTCCCCGCCTGCGTCCTCGAGGGTATCCAGCAGCCTGGTTCTCATGTCGGCGACTTCGAGTTCATCGATGTCCACGAGATGGATACCCTCCTCCCCGATGGATTCGATGAGGTGCTGCATGGCGCTGATGAGGTCGAACACCGTCACTTGCAGCTTGGGCGCTTCTTCTTCCTCGTCATCCTCCAGCAGGAGAGGGTCGGCGCCCCGCGTGTAGAGCCAGGATTGCTCCTCCTCGGCGTTGCGGAACACCTGGCTGATTTTTTTGAATTTCTGGTACTCGATGAGCTGACGCTGGAGTTCCTGGCGCAGGACTTCGGGGTCTTCCTCTTCCGCGTCGTCCTCGGTCCGGGGCAGAAGCGTTCTGCTCTTGATGTAGACCAGGTAGGAGGCCATGACGAGATATTCCGCCGCCAGGTTGATGTTCAGCTTTTTGAGCAGTTCCACGTATTTCAGGTATTGATCCGTGATGAAGGCGACAGGAATATCGTGGATGTCCAGCTTGTGCTCGCGCACCAGGTGGAGCAGCAGTTCGAGCGGTCCTTCGAAGACGTCGATCTTGACGTTGAATCGCTCGGAATCATCCGAAGCCCCGGAGGCGGTCACCCCGCTCCCGGGGGAATCCGCCTCAGGCGCGCGTCCGGTTTCCAGGATTTCCCAGTTATCGGGGTTTCCCGCGGACATATCGCTGCCCCAGGGCAGATCGGCGAAGTCGATTGCCTCTGAAGGCGCAACCGGGCCTTCTGGCGGTGGCGTATTATTTTGGGGATTCATGCTCACCCCGGATGGGCGGACCGAGCGGTCTTTTCCGGGCGATTTCACGAGCCCACGGGCGGTGAGGCTCTCCATCGCCTAGAATCACCTTCAAGCCTAGGAAAGATGGGTGATCTTGTCAAATGCGTAAAATCGGAATTTTTCAAAAAAATTCAAGCCTTTATGCGTAAACCTGACGACGCGTCGGCTCGTCCGCCTTGAGGGGTGTGCGCGTCTGGGAGATAATCGGAGTTCTGGTAATCTCGACGAGGAGGAGTCGATGGCAGGCAAGATCATGTCTCTCACAGAAGCGGCGGCCCTGGTGCAGGATGGCGATTTGCTCGCATTGGGCGGAAACGCGCTCACGAGGATTCCCGCCGCCTTCGTCCGTGAACTCGCCCGCCAGCGTCGGGAGGGGTTGCGTCTGGTGAAGACGGCCGGCGCCTATGACGTCGACTTGCTGTGCGCGGCGGGGGCCGTGGCCCAGACGCAGACGGGCTACGTGGGGTTCGAGAACCTCTTCGGCCTGGCGCCATCCTATCGCCGCAGCGTGGAGGAGGGCCGCGTGCAGGCGGTCGAACACGCCTGCTCCACGGTCATCGCGGGTCTCAGGGCTTCCGCCTACGGTCTTCCGAGCCAGCCCGTGGCGGGTCTGGACGGGAGCGACGTGGCGGCGCATACGGGCTTCCGGCCGATCAAGGATCCCTACACGGGCGAGTCGGTCTATATGGTTTCCAAAATCAGGCCCAGGTTCGCGATTCTCCATGTGACGTACGCCGATGCGGAGGGGAACGCGCGGATAGAGGGCGGCGCGTTCGAGGACGTGCTGATGTCCCGGGCGGCCGAGTCGGTGATTCTCACGGCGGAGCGCATCGAGGAGACCGCGTTTTTCATCGAGAAACCCGACAGAACGGCGGTTCCCGCCTTCATGGTGCAGGCGGTCGTACACGCGCCGGGAGGGGCGCGGCCCGGGGGATGTCATCCCTTCTACGACATCGAAGAAGACGCGGTGGGCGCATATCTCGATTCGGCGTCCCGCGCGGAGTCCCTGCGCGCTCATCTGGATTCTTGGGAGGAGCGCGACTATGAGGGGAGTGCTGCGGCTTCCGGGAGCGCCGCATGAGCGTCACGTTGCGAGAAAGCGCATCCGGGGAAGCGCGCGCCGCCGCGGACAGGATGGCGGTTTTTTTGTCGAGATTCATTCGCGACGGGGAACTCGTGTTCCACGGCGTGGCCTCTCCGCTGCCGATGGCGGCGATCGTCATGGCGCGGAACACCCATGCGCCGAACCTGACCTACCTGAACATACCGGGCGGCGTGGACCCGCGACCCTCTCATCTTCCCGGCTCTACGGTGGCGCGGCAGCTCATGGAGGGTGCGCTTTCATATTTCACCCTCACCGAGGTTTTTGATTTGTCCGCCCGGGGCAAGCTCGGCCTCGCGTTTCTGGGAGGCGCGCAAATCGACGCGCGGGGCGACATGAACCTCTCCTTCATCGGGGATCCCGCGGCGCCCAATGTGCGTCTGCCGGGCGGCGCGGGCAGCGCGCACATTCTGCCCACGGCCCGGCGAACCGTGCTGTGGCGGACGATTCACGACACGAAGAGCTTTCCCGAGCGCTGCGACTTCGTAACAGCTTCGGGCAACGTGGATGCGGTGGTGACCCCTTTGTGTATTTTCGAGAAGGCGGAGGGCCGCCTGCGGGTGAAATCGATTCACCAGGGCGTCGCGCCGGATGACTTGCGCGCGGCCACGGGGTTCGATCTGGGCGATTTGGCGTCCGCGCCCGTCACGCCCGAACCCACGGATGCCGAGCGCACAGCACTCGAAGCCGCAGATACCGAAGGCGTTCGCCTGCTCGAATTCATCTGAAGCGGAAACTTCCTTTCATGCCGCAGAAAAAATTCGACGCCGTGGGAATCGGCTTGAACTCCGCCGATCAGTTCTGCGTGGTGCGCGAATATCCAACAGCGAACACGAAGAGCGGCATTCTGGAGATGGCGCGCGAAGGCGGCGGCCAGGCGGCGACGGCCATGGCGGCGCTGGCGCGCCTGGGTTTGCGCACGGCCTACATCGGCGCGGTGGGTGACGACGAGGCGGGCGCGTTTTCTCTTGCGAGTCTGGAGACGGAAGGCGTGAACCTGGAAGGCGTCGTCACGCAGGAAGGACGCGCGAGCCAGTTCGCCCTCATCATCGTGCAGCAAGAAGGCGGCGGTGAGGAGAAAGGCTCACGGACGATTCTGTGGCGGCGCGAGGTCTCCCTGGCCACGGGAGACGTGCGCGAGGAGATCGTTCGCGCGGGCCGCGCCCTGCATCTCGACGGCCATCACGTCGAGGCGGAAATCGCAGCCGCGCAGTGGGCGCGTGAAGAGGGTGCGCCCGTGTTCCTGGATGCCGAGCGCGCGCCCGAGGGTATCGAGGACTTGATAGGACTCACGGATTACCTGATGGCGGCGGAGGATTTTCCCGCTCTGCTCACCGGCGTTTCCGATCACCGCGAAGCCTTGCGCCTGCTCTACGCGATGGGGCCCGGGGTGGTGGGCGTCACACTGGGCGCGCGCGGCGCGCTCGTATACGACGGGGCGCGGTTTTACGAATCACCGGGTTTTCACGTTGACGTTCTCGACACCACCGGGGCGGGCGATGCGTTTCATGGCGGATTCCTGTACGGCGTATTGCGCAAGATGAGTCTTGAGGATACGTTGCGCTTCGCAAACGCGGTCGCCGCGATGAACTGCACCGCCCTCGGGGGAAGGGCCGCGCTTCCCCGCCTGAGCGAGGTGGAAGCCTTTCTGCGGGCGAATTCACCACGGGAAAGCCCATGAAGCACATATTCAAAAATTCTTGCGCCGCTCTCACGGCAGTTTGCTTCTCTCTGATTCTGGGCGGATGCGATCTGCTTCCCGAGCTCGGTCCGCCGAAAGAATCCGTCTCGGGCACCATTCGGATGAGCGCGAATCTGCCCGTCAAGGCGTGGCGTACGCGCACGCTCTTCATCATCCTGGAGCGCGAGGAGGGCGGCCCGCCGCTGGCGGTGCAGCGCCTGGTGGAGACGCAGTTCCCCTACCGGTACGTCATCACGAAAGACGACGTGATGATTCGCGGGCGGAAGTTCGCAGGCCGCGTCCGCGTACGCGCCCGCCTCGATGCGGACGGCGTTCCGGGGCCGCTCGTAAAAGGCGATTTCGAGGGGAGGGCGGCAGGCCCGGTTACCGTGGGTGCCAAGAACGTGGACGTGGTGATCGACCGGATCGGAACCGCGCCTCCGCCGAAGGTGGCGAAAAAATCTCCCCCGAAACCCGCCCCGTCTCCTGAGGCAAAGCCATCGACCGGGAGCGGCGAGACGATTCGCGGCGTGGTTCGCGTCGCGCCCGCCCTTGCGGAAAAAGCGAAGGGGAAAGCGGCGATTTTCATCATCGCGCGAGGCAAACAACCCGGCCCGCCCCTGGCGGTCATGCGGATTCTGAATCCCCGGTTTCCCCTGGAGTTCACCATGAGCGAGCGAAACGTGATGCTCCAGGGGGTGGCGTTCGCAGGCGAGGTCAGCCTCATCGCCAAGCTCGATGGAGACGGAAAGGTCGGTACGCAGGCGGGCGATATTTTCGGCGGCGCACGCGGGCCGGTGCAGGTGGGCGCGCAAGACGTGGAGATCGTTCTCTCGCAAGAGGCGAAGGGCGCAGCCGCGAGGCAGCCCGCACAGACGCAAGGGGCGGGAGATGTGATTGCGGGCACGATTGATGTGGCCCCCGCCTTGCAGGCCAAGGCCCGGGGCAAGCCCGTCTTGTTCCTGATCGCGCGCAAGGGCGGTGGAGGACCCCCGCTGGCGGTCGTGCGCGTGGCGAATCCCCGGTTCCCGCTGGCGTTCGAGATATCGAAGCGAAACGTGATGATTCCCGGCGTTCCCTTCGAGGGCATGGTCTCGCTCTCGGCGCGAGTGGACGCGGACGGCTCGGCGGGACCCGCGAGCGGGGGCGATCTGGAAGGCCGCACGGCGCGCCCCGTTCGGGTAGGAGAGCAGAACGTGCGCATCGTGATCGACAAGGCGTTTTAATATAGCCGGACCGGAGCGCTTCCGTCGGCCGGAATGCGCGTCGCCTCTGTTTCTCTGGACTACTTGTTTTCATGGCCCCGCGCTCTGGCGCGGCGGCGGCAAAGTGTGCATAATCGGCCATCGAAAAATCCGAGAATCTATTTCTGAACGAAATTAGGTTTATCCTCATTCACGTACCGATAAGGAGAAGTCCAGGTGATCATCGACCCCCATGCCCACATCGCTCCCGAGAGTTTCATCGAAGACGTACGCCAGGGCCGTTTCGGCGACGCCGTCACCATCGAAGCGGGCGACCCGTGGGAGCTGCTCGTCACGAAAAACACCGTCCTCGGCGAGGAGCGGGTTCACAAGAACCCGCTGCCGAAGGAAACCTATGACGTCGAGATGCGCCTGAGCGACATGGCGAACAACCAGAACGTCGACATACAGATACTCTCCGTCGTTCCGCCGATGACGCACTATGCGCTCGACGCAGGGCTCAACAGGGAACTCTCCGCGTCGCTGAACGATGCGCTCACCGCGCTCACGAAAGAACATCCCGAGCGCTTCCTGTGCATGGCGCAGATTCCGCTCCAGGACCCCGAAGGCGCGGCGGCCGAACTCGACCGCGCGGTGAAAAACGGCCATCTCGGCTGTCAGATCGGCTCGAACGTCGCGGGGAAGAACCTGGACGACCCCGCGCTCGACGCCGTCTGGGCGAAGGCCTGTGAGCACGACGTGCCGATTTTCATCCACCCGGTGGACGTCATGGGCGTCAACGACAGGCTCAAGGACTATTACCTGAGAAACTTCATCGGCAACCCGCTCGATACGACGATATCCATCGCCTGCCTCATCTTCGGCGGCGTGTTCGATCGCTTCCCGAACATCAAGTTCCTGGTCTCGCACGTGGGCGGCTTCGTGCCTTGGATCAGGGGCCGCTGGCAGCACGGCTACGGCGAGCGCAGGGAACCCAAGGTGCACGGCGCGAAGGACCCCGAACAGTATTTCGGCAAGATTTATTACGACACCATCATCCACAACGCGGATTCCTTCGAGTTCGCCGTGAAAACGCTCGGCGTGGACCGGATTCTCTACGGCACGGACTATCCCTTCGACATGGGTTATCTGGCCGGGGCGAAGGAGATTCCCGGGCTTTCGCGCTTCTCCGCGGAAGAGCAGGAACAAATGCTCTACGGGAACGTGAAGAAGCTCTACAAGCTGGATGTGTAAAAGGCTTCGAGGACGAAACGCTCGAAATTTTCGGTAAGGGGGCTCGCGAGAGCCTCCTTCCTTCATAGATAGAGAAAAAGATGACGGCGATCGATCCCCATACCCATATCTATCCCGGGCAGTTCATCGCGGACGTGCGCGCGGGCCGTTTCGGCCGCACGGCGTCGATAGAAACCGACGAACACGGCGAGTGGCTCATCACGCGCGGGAAGGTTCTGGGGCGCGAGTCTGAACTCAGGAACAAGCTCACACCCCTTTATTATGAGCTTGAGCCGCGCTTCGCCGACATGGAGCGCATGGGCGTCGCGCATCAGGTGCTCTCCATCGGCCCCGCCATGACGCTATATACTTTGGAGGCGGAAGCGAACAGGGAACTGGCCGCCTCGCTGAACGACGGCCTGAGCGCGCTGGCCAGGGAGTATCCCGACAAGTTCTCCTGCATGGCCACAGCACCCCTCCAGGCGCCGGAAGCCGCTGCGGCGGAGCTCGAGCGCGCGGGCGCGAACGGTCACCTCGGCGTGATGATCGCTTCGAACGTGGCGGGCAAGAACCTCGACGATCCGGGTCTGGACGTTTTCTGGGCCAAAGCCGAGGCGCTCGACATGCCGGTGTTCGTGCATCCCACGAACGTGCTGGGCGGGGACGACCGGCTCAAGGATTTTTACCTGAGGAATTTCATCGGCAACCCGCTCGATACCACGGTTGCGGTGGCGTGCCTCATCTTCGGCGGCGTGATGGACAGGTTCCCGGAGCTGCGCTTCTATCTCTCCCACGTGGGCGGCTTCGTGCCCTGGATCCGGGGCCGCTGGCAGCACGGCTACGGCGAGCGCAGGGAGCCCAGGGTCCACGGCGCGAGGGACCCCGAACAGTATTTCGGTCGTTTCTATTACGACACCATCATCCACAATGCGGATTGCTTCGAGTTCGCGGCGAAGACGCTGGGAGCGGAACGGATTCTCTACGGCACGGACTATCCGGCGGATATGGGTTATCACCAGCCCGCGCGGGATATTCCGGGCCTGAATCGCCTCCCGGAAGCGGAGCAGGAGATGATTCTCACGACCAATGCCAGGCGCGTATACCGGCTTAAGGTATAGGGGCTGGACAAAGAGCCTCCCCGGTGTAAAATTCAGGTAAGTATTACAGTTCAAGTCGATTCAAAAGCAAAGGGGATGTTCCGATGGAGGAAACCCGGTTCCATATGGGCGACAGGGTGCGCGTCAAGGAGATGTACCCCGACGGCCACCACCGAACGACGTATTTCGTGAAGGGAAAGACGGGCGTCATCAACCGCTATTTCGGCAAATACAAAAACCCCGAGAATCTCGCCTACGGCGGCGACGGGCTGCCGCTCCGGGAACTCTACTGGGTGGAGTTCGACATCAACGATCTGTGGGATCACGAGGCGGGGAAAAAACAGGACAAACTCTATATCGAAATTTATGAACATTGGCTGGAGCCGGTCTAGGACGAATACGCCGGCTCCCCCGCGAGCGAGGAGTACAACATGGCGCACTCACACGATCATCACAACGGCGGACATGTCCACCACCACGGCGACCATCCCCACACCTACAGCCAGGACCCTTCGGCGCACAACGCGCGGATGCAGTCCGACGACGCCTACCGCGAGGGAGCCGTAAACCAGGTCGAGCACGATCTGGACTACTACCAGGTGCGCATGATGGCGCTCATGAACGTCCTCCGCGAGAAGGGCATTCTCACGACGGACGAGATGAGGCGCGCGGTGGAGGAGATTTACGGCCAGAGCCCCGCCATCGGTTCCCGCATCATCGCGCGCGCCTGGGTGGATGAGGGCTTCAAGGAAAGACTCCTGGCGGACGCGGACGCCGCCTGCGGCGAGATGGGCGTCGACACCACGGGCATCAACCGCGTGGTGGCTCTCGAGAATTCCGACACGACCCGCTACATGGTGGTGTGTACGCTGTGTTCGTGCTACCCGAGGCAAATCCTCGGCCAGCCCCCCACCTGGTACAAGAGTTTCCCCTATCGCTCGAAAGCCGTGACGGACCCGAGAGGGACGCTCAAGGACATGGGCTTCGATGCGCCCGACGACGTGGAACTCATCGTCATCGACTCGAACGCGGACTGCCGCTATCTCATCATCCCCCAGCGTCCGCCGGGAACCGAGGACTGGACCGAGGCGCAGCTCTTCCAGCTCGTGACGCGCGATTCGATGATCGGCGTGGGCGACCCCCTGACGCCCGAGCAACTCGAAGAAGCCATGCAGGCGTCGGAGCAGGCCACCTGATCACAGGCTGATCTTTAATGCGGCGGGGGCGGAATCCCCCCGCCGCTTTTTTTCGGGATGAGGAGCGGATGGCCCAATGGGCGCGACTCGTTTGAAATTCGAGCGGATCCGCAAGCTAGGTTGACAAAGGTAATACTTTACACTATGTTTGATTAGCGGTCGGGAGGGCTGTGAAATTCACGGTCCGCTGTGGACAGGTTCCACACCCGTCTGCTTTTTTTATCCAATTGTCGCCTCCCCAGGAAAATATGTACCTCCTATATATCGACGGTTCCGGCTCGGTCAAAGATCCGAACGAAGAGTATTTCATCCTCGGCGGCGTTTCCGTATTCGAGCGTCAGATATTTCATTTGATTAAGCATATTGATGAATTCGTAGAGTCCCTGAACCTTGGTCCCCCTGAAGATATAGAACTTCATGCAAGCATCATGGCAAATGGCAGAGAGAAGCCCTGGAAGGGGATTCCAAGAAAAGCTCGTCTGCAAATTATCGAAGAAGCCTTGGAAATTCTCAGAAGCTATCGCAGCATCAAGCTGTTTGCGATTGCGGTTCACAAGGCGCAACTCGCCCCCTATGACCCGGTGGAATACGCTTTCGAACAGATATGCAATCGTTTCAACCTTCAGTTACAGCGCATCTATCATCGAGCGGAGAAAAGGGAAGAGGGAAAACACCGCGGCCTCGTCGTCATGGACAAGTCGAACTATGAAAGCGCGCTTCAGAGTCTCGCCCGTACGTTTCGCGTTCAGGGAACGCGCTGGGGAGAACTCCGCAACATGGCTGAAGTGCCGCTCTTCGTTGATTCACAGGCTTCGCGCATAATCCAGATCGCCGATCTCGTCGCCTGGGCCGTTCGGCGTAGATATGATCTTCAAGATACCAGATACTTTGACAAAATCGTGTCCAGGTTCGATTCTGAGGGTGGCGTGCTGCACGGGCTCGTTCACTTCGGCCCCAGGGATGAAGAATGCCATTGCCCCGCGTGCCTTTCTCGCGCCGTTCGTAGTGCAGCGGGCCAATAGGTGTGTTTTGGAACAGATTCTGTTCGTGGTCGCCTGATCGGGAATTCGACTTTCCTTGCGGCGGGGGCGGAATCCCCCGCCGCTATTTTTCGGGATGAGGAACCATGCCCTCGCCTCGCGTCATTGCGATTCAGTTCGATGGTCTGCGCGCGGACGCTTTGAGCGAGGAGAGAACACCGAACCTCCTCGCCGCGGCGGAGCGGGGCGCGTGGTTCCGGAATCACCGCAGCACGTTTCCCACCTCGACGAGGGTTTGCGTCTCGAGCCTCGCCACCGGCGTCTATCCCCGAAAACACGGACTGCCGGGCAATTCGCTCTACTCACGCGAGTTGGGTGAGACCATCACCACAGGGCGTTATGAGAATCTCCTCGCCTGGGAGCGCGCCATGGGCGGGCGTCTGCTCTTGCGGGACACCTTTTTCGAGCGCGTGGGCGGCGGCGCAATTATAAGCGCCGCATCGAGCGGTTCCGCCTGGCTCTGGAACGCTGGCTACACCGCCCGCCTGATTCATCCCGTTGCGGCGTATCCCGCCGAGGGACGAGACACGATAGAGGAGGCCGGAGAAATCCCCCCTGCCGGCGAACCGGATCTTCCGCGCTGCGCGTGGGCGCTGGATTTGGCGCTCGATTACGTGATTCCCAGGCTCGCACCCCCGGTGCTCGTGGTTCACCTGAGCGAGCCGGACAGCACGCAGCATTACCAGGGCGCCGCAGGCGCTGCGCATCGCCAGGCATTGGAGGGAGTGGATCGGTTGTTCGGCGCGTTCTGGGAGAAGTTTCAAAGGGAGCGAGATGATTGGTCGGAAACGAACCTTCTCCTGTTCTCGGACCACGGGGTCGTGACGACGGCGGGGATGATCGACCTGGAAGCGGAAATGGCAGACCTCCCCGGCCGCGGGGAGAGTTGGCAGGCGGCGCACAGCGAGGGGGCAGCTCTTTTCTACGCGCAATCGGAAAAAACACTTCTGGAACTCGCCGCGTTCTTGCGGACGAAAGACTGGGCGGGGCCTTTATTCTCGAAAGACGGGGAAGAGGTTGAGGGATCGCTGCCGGGCGCGATGTCCCTGGGCCTGGCGGGCTGCGGCGGACCCCGCGCGCCGGATTTGCTCATGGGCTTTCAGTGGGGCGATGGTTTCTTGCGGGGCGAGAACCGCCCGGGCGCACTCCCCGGCTGGGGCTATTCGTCGGCCAACAACAAGGGCAGCGGCGGAACGCACGGTTCGTGCAGTCCGTATGAGTTATGTAATTTCCTGATCGGCGCAGGCCCCGCCTTTCAGGCAGGTGCAAAGGTGGACGCGCCGACGGGAAATATAGACTTGGCCCCCACCATCCTCTCCTTGGTGGGGGAGAGTCTCTCCGGCCTCGATGGAGAGGCGCTTACGAACTTCTCAAGAGGAAGAGGTGATGAGCAATTCTACCGCGTGGAATCGAAAAGTTTCGCGCAGACGCTCTCGCGTACCGAGGTGGACGGACGGTTTTATCTCAACTTCGCGAGGTTGGAGAAAGCGTAGTTTTCTAGGGTTGTTGAGAAAGTCCCCGAAAAGGGGTTATTGCCTCCCATCAATAGTGTTCACCGTCATTCCGGCGAAAGCCGGAATCCATTTGCGGGTGCGGGTGAATAGGCGGCGGCGTTTCATTCCCCGCCGATGCGCGGGAACCCTGACGAAAGGCAAAAGGCGTAAAAATGGATTCCGGCTTTCGCCGGAATGACGGTGAACACTATTGATGGGAGGCAATAACCCCTTTTCGGGGACTTTCTCAACAACCCTAGAAA
>CAYTSP010000008.1:0-2939 GCA_964440505.1 uncultured Nitrospinaceae bacterium | reverse complement strand
AGGGGGGTAGGGGGGGTTGGTTTTCCAGACAAGAGGAGCGTCCTCTCTACCGCCTCAATGGGGGCGTAATTACATCGTTCCTCTTCGATTCCAGAACCCGGAATCCCACTGCCGGGTCATGTATATCATTCCCCTACAAATTCAGCGCGAGGCGGCTCACGGTGATTTCGGTTTCTTCGAGAATTTCCGCCCGCGTCCGCTTTCCGCTCAATACGGCCGTCAACTCCTCGTGCAGGAGATCCACGGCTTGATCCTTGGATAGCTCGCCGCGCATGACGCCGCTGATGTCCAAGTCCGTGTTCTCCGCCATGCGCGCCGCCGTGCGGGGGTTCGCCGTCACCTTGATCGTGGGGGAGACGGGATGGCCGATGGGGTTCCCGTTCCCCGTGTTGAAGACGATGGCCTGCGACCCGCACGCGGCCAGTGCCGTGACGTTCTCGACGCCCGCGCTCGGCGCGTCCAGGAACACGCAGCCGCGTTCTTTCGTATGCTCGCCGGGAACGATGACGTCCACGATGTCGCGCGAACCCGCCTTTTTCACCGCGCCCAGACTTTTCTCCTCGATCGAGGAGAGCCCGCCCTGAATGTTGTCCTCCGTGGGGTTGCAGCCGATGATGTCCATCCCCATCGCGTGGGCGTAGTCCATCGTGCGCTTCACGGCTCCAAGCAGTTTCTTGCGCACCTTGGGGCTCGCCGCCCGCTTGGCGAGAAGGTGCTCAGCGCCGACGATCTCCATGGTTTCCGAGAAAAGCACGACGCCCCCTGCGTCCACGATCCTGTCCGCAAGCACGCCCGTGACCGGGTTCGCCACCAGGCCGCTCGTGGTGTCCGAACCCCCGCATTCGGTGCCCAGGGTGATCTCGGACAGATCGCACCTTTGCCGTCTTGCAGCGCTCAGGTGCCGGTACAGCTTCTGGGCGATCTCCACCCCCCGGCTCGCCGTCTGCAGCGTGCCGCCCGTCTCGTGGATGGTGAGGGTCTCAATGGGCATCCAGGGCGATGCCGCAGCCGCCACGTCGGCCACGTCCTGCGCGCTCTTGGGTTCGAGACTCACGACGATAGCCGCGCCCACGTTCGGGTGGCCCGCCGTGCGGCCCATCACCCGGTAGTGCTGTCGCTCGTCATCGCCGAAGAGGTTCCTGCCGAAGGTGGTGTTCACGACGACGGCCTCGCGCACGAGTTTCCCGATGCGCCGCGCAAGCGGGTTGGCGTTGTCCATCGCGCTCACGACGACGAGGTGGTTCCGCGCGCCCGGCGGCCCGCTCGGCCGCCTGTAGCCCAAAAAAGTGTTGCTCGGCTTTTTTCTCGGCAATCGCTATCTCCTGTTTTGGAGCTGCTGAAAAATTCCTGATTCGTGATTCCGGGTATTTGGATGACCAAAGAGAGAGGATACAACACTCCACACTTGGGGATAAGGCGCAAACAACGAAAGAGGAAATTCACTCCTCCCTTGAGGGAGTCGTTGAAAAAGCCCCCTCCGCCTCATCCTGAGTAGGCGCGTAAGCGCCGTATCGAGGGATGCCCCCTTTCTCCCGGATCGAGACGTTCGACCCTCCTCGTCCCTCGATACGGCCCTTGCGGGCCTACTCGGGATGAGGAGGTTTCATATCTTTCTTGCTTTTGCCTTTCGTCAGGGTTCCAACGCATCGGCGGGGAATGAAATGCCGTCGTTCATTCAACCTCACCCGCAAATGGATTCCGCAAACCCTCCCGCCTTGGTCGGGTCTGACACCGGAATGACGAACAAAACCGTAAGGACCGTAGGGACAGGTCGCGACCTGTCCCTACAACAAACGCAAATCCTCCCGCATTGAACTTATTCAACACCCCCTTATCGGTAAAGAAATTAATCAGTAAGCGCCCCTCAATCCTCAAAAGGTGCGGGGCGGTGGTGGACGTTCACCTCCCTGGTTTTGAGATACTCGATGACGCCGATGAGGCGCTCCACCACGGCCTCGTGGAAGGCGCGGCCCTTTTCTGCGGTGGCTTGCGTCGGATCGCCCGATTGTCCCTCGTCCCCGATTTCGGCCCGGTATTCTGCGACCGTCTTGGGGTAGAAAAACCGGGGCGCGTCCACCGCAGGGTCTGAGATGTGATGGCCCGTCATCCACTCCGGATTCGGGTTCGAGTTCTGAGGCGTTGCTTTCTCCATGTCGACCAGGTGGGGATACATGTGCAATGCGTGCGAGGCTTCCAGCTCGCATGCGTGGCCCTGTCCGCCGGGGGGCGTGGTCCTGATGTCGGCAATCCTGTCGAAGGCGATGATGCCGACGTCCACGATGGCGAGCGCCGCCCCGGTCTTCTGCCGCATCTGGTTGACGGCGATCTCAAGCGGCGCCAGGTTCGCCCGCCGGTGCCCGTTCACGATGATCACCCGGTTGAAGCCGTGGTAGAGCAGGCTGCTCATGACGTCGGTCACGACGGCGGTCAGGGTTTCGGGCCTCAGCGTAACCGTGCCCGTGAGCGCCATGTGGTTGTTGGTCCAGCCGTACCAGAGGGTGGGGTAGACCAGGACGCCCGCGCGCTGCCCCGCGTCGCGGGCGACGTGGTGCGCGGCGAACGCGTCGTGGCCCATGGGCATGTGCGGGCCGTGCTGCTCCACGCTTCCAACGGGCAGGATCGCCATGTCGTTTCCCGAATCAAGGTATTCGCGAACCTCGCGCCAGCTTTTCTCATGCGCCCAGGGGGTTTCGGCGGCCTCCATGATGTATCTCCTCTCGTATGGGTTCGACCTAGAACAACAGGCTTCGCAGGCCCGGAAACAGCATGAACGCGCAAACGCCGGCGCCGAGTCCCGCGAGCAGGTTTTTTCTCAAACCATAGAAGACGCCAACGCAGACCGCCAGACCCGCGAGGCGGTCGATGAGGTGTGATTCCGCGAGCGCGCCGCCGGGCAGCAGGATGATCTTCATCATCAGGCCGGTGGCGATGGCGTAGGC
>CAYTSP010000007.1:0-3648 GCA_964440505.1 uncultured Nitrospinaceae bacterium | reverse complement strand
AAAGCCGGAATGACGATCAAAAGCAAAGAGCAAAACCACCTTTTCGCATTGGACGACGCTCTTTGGGGCATCATTCCCATTGATCAAGGAGCATCCCCGAGTACCTGCACCTCCACCCGCCTGCTCCTCGGGCGGTTGTCGAAATCGACCAGGACGATCTGCTGCCAGGTACCGGTGACGAGCGCGCCTCCCCGCACGGGCAGGGCGAGGCTCGGCCCCAGCAGTGCGGCGCGGACGTGGGAGAAGCCGTTCCCGTCCCCCCAGCGCGCGTCGTGCGCGTAGGCGATGCCCTCGGGCGCCAGGCGGGCGACCGCGTCTTTCAGGTCCGAGACGGCCCCCGGTTCATACTCTATCGTCGTGAGGCCCGCCGTCGAGCCGGGCGTGAAGGCGAGGACGATCCCGCTCCCAACCCCGCTCGCCGAAACGATTCGCTCCACCTTCGGGGTGACGTCCAGAACGTCCGTAAACCCTTTCGTCTCGACAACGAAACCGCCTTCGAACGCCACGGGGCTACCTCCTCGGTTTCTGATTGCGCCAAAAACCCTTCGGGAAAACCCCGTCTCAAGAAAGAAGGGGATACGACAAAAGCGGCCACCTTCAAGAGTCTCAGAAAGGAACGACCCTATCGCCTGATATGCTCTTTCAGTTCATCCACTGACAGGCAGATACCATTGCTTCTGTGCCGTCTGTGAACCATGCTATGGCAATTGGAGCACAAAACCACGAGGTCGGTTTCAGGATTCGTTTCCCTTTTACCGGCTTCGGACAGGGGCACGACGTGATGCACTTCGATGAACTCTTTTCCTATTTTCCCATAGGATTTCTCGAAGTTGAAACCACATGCCATGCAGTTAAAACCATGAAGCTTGAGCGCAACGTCTCTCAGTTTCGGATCACGTTCTCGCCGGATTGAGGTAAAGACTTTCTCCTCACCCTCCGTTCGCGCTTCCAGTGGGGGGACATTGAATTTTGCGAGGGATAAAACAAATTTTTCCAAATCCTGATCAGAGCGGTCCCCCCATTCCTCATGGATCTGCCGGACGGGGGTTCCTTCTCTCTTCGATCCTTCACGACCGTTATCGAACAGAGAGTCGAAGTCAGAGCGCGTGCCATTCATGCTATGGCGGAATTTCTCGGCTGTACGGCCATCGCCCATGGCGTCATAGAAAAAATCGTAAGCAGCTTGCCATGTCGAGACACGCAACGCCGCCGGCGGATGTGCCGGCCGCCCATCTGATGAACGCTCCCCACAACGAGCCAAATAATAGCCTGCTACTAACATCGAATGGGATCGTTTTACATTTGTCATGTCTTAGCACTCCTGCTCAATCCAAGCACTTCTTAACATTCATAGAATAGCATTACCCATACGAAAAAAAGCGGCCCTCGCCCGAGAGCCGCTTTTCGGTTCGCGTCAGTAATCTAGCCGCGCTCGGCAATCGGTGTGTATTGCGACTCCAGGTCGCCGATGTAGACCGCGCGGGGCCTGAAGAGCCGGTTCTCGGGCAGGTACTCCAGAATGCGCGCCGACCACCCGGCGATGCGCGGCACGGCGAAGATGGGCGTGAACATGTCCGTGTCGATGCCCATGGCGTCGTAGATGACGCCCGAGAAGAAATCGACGTTGGGGAAGATGCCCTTGCCCCCTAAGTCCGCCACCACGAGGGCTTCGAGCTTTTTCGCGATCTCGTAGAGATGCCCCGTGCCGGCGCGCTCGGCAAACTCCCTGGCGATGGGGTCGAACAGCCGCGCCCTCGGGTCGTAGGCCTTGTAGACGCGGTGGCCGAAGCCCATCACCTTCACCTTCTTCTTCTTCGCCTCGGCGAACCACGCTTCCGTCGTGGCGGGGTCTCCGATCTCCTGGAACGTGCGCAGCGTGGCCTCGTTCGCACCGCCGTGCAAGGGCCCCTTGAGCGAGCCGATCCCGGCGACGATGGAACTGTAGAAATCCGTGAGCGAGCTGTTCGTGACCATCGAGGAGAAGGTGGAGGCGTTCATGCCGTGTTCGGCGTGGATGATGAGGGCCATGTCCATCACCTCCACGGTGCGGGCGTCCGGCGTCTCGCCCGTCATCATGCGCAGAAAATCCTCGGAGAGTCCCTTCGTGACGTCGGGCTCGATGAGGAACTCGCCGCGCCGCGCCCGCTGGATGGCCGCCACGAGGGTGGGGAACTGCGCCGTGAGCGTGAGGGCGATGTCGGAATCGTTCTCCACCGTGACCTCGAATTCCCTGGGGTTCAGGCAGCCGAGCAGGGAGACGGCGGTGCGCAGCGTGCTCATGGGGTGGCACTTGCCCGAGATCTGCACGATCAGGTCTTTCACTTCCTGGGGGATGCTGCGGCGCAGCGCCAGATCCGCGTTGAAGAGGTCGAGTTCCGCCTGTGTGGGCAGATTCCCGTTCAGCAGCAGGTAGGCCGTTTCCTCGTAGCCACCGCCCCCGGCGCAGAGGTCGTCGATGCTGTATCCGCGATAGATGAGCTTTCCGTTCGCGCCATCCACGTAGCTGATGGCGCTCTCGTTCGTGATGGCCCCCTCGAGACCCTTCTTGAATTCCACGCTGCCAACGAATTGGCGGGGTTTTTCTTCTGCCATGGGCGTCTCCAAGCGCAAGATGATGAATCGGCTCCAGAAATACTTTGATTATCAGCGGGTTACGCCATCCGGGACACCCGGAACGAAACCGCCGCCAATAAAGTATACTGTATACAATTTAATATTTAACACTTATAAACTTACTATACAAAGATTCCATCCCGCCATGCAAACCCGGTTTTTGGAATAAGGCGCGCCGGGGCGATCCTTGACAGTCCCCGCGGGGAACCTTAGATACTTTCTCAACTACTTTCTCAACCATACTTCGGCTCGTCCGGAAAAATGGAAGCCGAATCCCCGCGCACAGGAAACCCGAACCATGGCCCGACTCACCGATTACAAGGTACTCACGTTCGACTGCTACGGCACCCTCATCGACTGGGAAACCGGCATCTGGGACGCGCTGCAGCCGCTCATCATGGGAGGCGGCGACTCAGGCGTGACGCGCGAGGCCGCGCTCCTCTCCTTCGCGAAATGGGAGGCTCATCATGAGCACGCCTCGCCCGGGCTCCGCTATCCCGACCTCCTGGCCCGTGTCCACCGGAGCATGGCGGAGAGCCTGGGCCTCGAGACGAGCGGCGCGCTCGATGAGGCGTTCGGCGCGTCGGTGCCGCTGTGGCCGGCGTTCGCAGATACCGCGGACGCGCTGCGCGTCCTGAAGCGGCATTACAGGCTCGTCATCCTCTCGAACGTCCACCGCGAGGGCTTCGCCGCCTCGAACCGAAAGCTGGGCGTCGCGTTCGACGCCGTCTACACCGCCGAGGCGATCGGCTCCTACAAGCCCGCCGACGCCAACTTCGAGTACCTCCTATCCCATCTCAAATCCGATTTCGATCTCGAGCGCACGGACGTCCTGCACACCGCGCAGAGCCTGCGCCACGACCATGCGCCGGCGAACCGGTTCGGCCTCGCCAACGCCTGGATCAACCGCCAGAGGCTGTCCGAGGGCGGAAGCTGGGGGGCGACCGAGAAGGTCGAGACCATGCCGACGACCGATTTCATTTTCTTCTCGATGGGGGAGATGGCCGCGGCCGTCGAGGCGGAGGGGGGTTAGGG
>CAYTSP010000006.1:0-6621 GCA_964440505.1 uncultured Nitrospinaceae bacterium | reverse complement strand
GGTATAAAAAGGCGATGCGTCCCCGCCAAGTCAATAGCCCCCGCCGGGCAGAGGGGGCTTTGCTTTTTCTTGCCCCCCTGTCAAGGGGGGGTAGGGGGGGTTGCCTTTATGGGATTTCTCTTTCAAGAGGGTTGTCTGTGCCCTCTCAGGGACTTTTTCAACAGCACCATCAAGAGAAGCCTTCCCCTAGAGCGTCTTCCAGAACCTCCATCGGCAAATCGAAATCCCGGTATCCCTGCCGGAGCGTTTCGACGTAATGCGCCGCCGGGCGCGCCGCCCTTATAGGATGGCGCATGACGTAGAGCATGGCCACGACGGCGCCGTCGCCTGTCAGTATTTTCACATCTTCGCGGGTGTAAAGCGCAGGGTAGTCCTCGAAATGATCCAGCGCGGGTAGGTCGTCGTCGTGGAGCCGGAACAGAGCGCCCGGCGTCTCGGCGCCCTTCTCGGGCGTCACGGTGGCCCAGCCGGGCCGGTTCCCGGGCGACGCCGCGGGCAGGGCGATGGTGAGGCGGTAGTCCAAAAGACGCGCGGGGCATACGGGCGCGCTCATGGGGCAGAGGGACTTCATTTGCGCGATGTGCAGGTTCGCCCCGTAGGCGAAGTAGTTCGAATCAGGCGTAGCCGAGGTTGTCGTCCTCCTCATCGCCCTCCCAGTCGAGGTCGATGACCGGCGGATCGCTCCCGTCGTTCGGGAAGGCGAGCAGGAGCCTGGCCTTCTCCTCTCCAATCTGGGCGGCGCTGTGGATCGCCTCCTCGCGAATGGTGATCACCTCGCCCTGCTGGACGAGGACGAGTTCTTCCTCGACGTTGAACTGCATCTGGCCCTCGATGACGATCACGGCTTCTTCTTCATCGTGCGTGTGGTAGGGCACGAAGGCTCCGGCGGGCTGCTCGACCTCGAATACGCGGTAGTCGCGCTCGGCCAGAGCGAAGATGATCTCCTCCTGCTCGGGTTCGCATTGGTACGCTGTGGCGACGTCTTCTAAGCGATAGGCCGGCTTCTTCATTTGGAGACCTCCTTCTTCCCTATGTGCCCAGGAGCTTCCGGACCGCCTGGGAAATCCGGGCGCCCGTTGCGCGCCCGGCCAGTTCACGAGTGAGAATTCCCATTACCTTGCCCATGTCTTTCATCGAGGAGGCCCCGGTTTCCTCGATGATCGCCCGGGCGGCGGATTCGATTTCCGCATCCTCCATCTGCGCTGGTAGATAGCCCTCGATGATCCGGATCTCATCGCGTTCCTGCCGGGCCATATCCTCGCGGTCGGCGGCTGCGTACTGTTCGGCGGCTTCCTCTCGTTTCTTTATCATACTTTGGAGCAGTTTGAGAATATCTTTTTGCGAAGTTTCTTCACCGTCTTCCTTGTCCTTGTTCAATATCTCGGCGCGCACCATCCGGATGGTGGAGAGCCTGAGCGTCTCCTTCGCGCGCATGGCGGCCTTCATGTCTTCGGTGAGCGCGTCTCGAATGCTGGACAACGTGTATTCTCCTATCCCTGCGTCGCAGCGCGGGGTCTTGCCTTTTCACGGTGGAGGCACCACCAAACGGCGACCCCGCCGCCCGCGATGTCCGCCGCGAGGTCCCCCCACGTAGCGGTTCTGAGGGGGAGATAAAGCTGGTGCAACTCATCCGCCGCTCCGTTCAGCGCCGTGAGGAGCAGGACGAAGGCGGCGGTCTTCCCCTCGGCCCAGCGGGGGAGCGTCTCTCGCCAGGGCCGCCATAGCAGCCAGGCGAGAAGCCCAAACTCGCAGAGGTGTATGATTTTGTCCACCCCGACCGGGAGGGTGGACGTGGGGTTGCGCCCGCCCGTCGCCGTCCAGAGGTGAATCCCCGCCATATATGCCAGCGCGAACGCCCATCGCAGGGTGGTTTTTCCGCTCACCACCGTCTCTCTTATTCGGGCAGGGGGACGATCGCCTCGACTTCGACCAGAAAATCGGGCTCGGCCAGACTCGAGATCACCAGGAACGTGCTCACCGGCGGGTCATCTGGAAAGAACTCGGCCCGCACCCTGCCGACGGCGGCCCTGTAATCGAGACTCGTCACGAAGACCTGGATCTTGGCCGTATCCGCCATGCGCCCGCCGGCCGCCTCCACCACCTTCTGGATGTTCCGGTAGCACTGGCGCGCCTGTCCCTCCGGGTCGCCCGGGCAGACGAGTTTGCCGTCCTCATCGAGCGGCGTCTGGCCCGCCACGTAGAGCGTGCGCCCGCCCTCGGTGATGACCCCGTGCGAGAAATGCCCGGCGGGCGCGGCCAGCGCATCGGGCGTTACCGTTTCGCGCTTCATCCTGATTCCTCCTCATCCGCCCGTGTGGTTCAATAGGCGAGTTTCGCCTCGCCCAGGTTTCCCACGACTGCGAGGGTGGACTCATCGAGCTTGATGTGCTTTCTCGCGGCGTCCTGGATCTGCTCTTTCGTGACGGAGCGGATTTTTTTCAGGTACTCATCCGCGTAGCCGGGGGAGAAACCCAGAATCTCCACCGCGAGGATATAATTCGCGATGCGGCTCGATGAGCCGAAGCGCGTGGCGAAGTTCCCGGTAATGAAATCCTTGGCGTCTTGAAGCTCCTTGTCGCTTACACCCTTTTCCTTGATGCGCTTCACCTCTCCGATAGCTTCCTTGATGGCCTCGTTCGCTGTCTTGTTCTTCGTCTGGAGCATGAGCCGCCAGTGGCCCGCATGACGGCCCGCGGCGAAATAGCTGTAGGCGCTGTAGACGAGGCCCTTTTCTTCTCTGAGGTTGTCCATGATCCTGCTCGAAAATCCGCCCCCGCCCAGGATGTAGTTCATCACGCGCGCGGCGTAGAAATCGGGATGCGTGCGTTTGAGCGAGCGGTTGCCCAGCATCACCGTGGTCTGGGTCAGGGGGCGGTCGATCTTGACCACCTGCATCTTCGTAGGCGTCTCGGGCGGCGTCGCCCCGGGGATTTTCCCTCCTTCCGCCTGCCAGCCCTGGAAGCGGGCCAGGACGAGCTCTCGGGCGCGCCCCAGCGAAACGTCGCCCACGAAGACGAAGATCGTCCCCTTCATGCCGTACCACTGCTTGTGGAAGCGGACGAGGTCTTCCCGGCCCAGTTTTTTTATCGACGCATCCGTCCCCTCGACCAGGCGGCCATAGGGCGTTTCCCCGAAAAGGCTATTCCTGAGCGCCTTGTTCGCCAGGTGGCCGGGGCGTTCGCGCTGTCTGCGCAAGCCGCCCATGATGCGCCGCTTCGTCTTCCCGATCTCCTCCGCCGGGAAGGTGGGGTTTCTGAGAACGTCGCCCAGCAGGGAGAGGCCCTCTTCCAGATCCCGCGTGAGGACGCGCATGGAGGCCTGCGCGCGCCCGCGGCCAGCCTCCATGCCCACGCCGCCGCCCAGGGCGTCGTTCGTCTTCTCGACGTCGGATGCGCTTCTCGTTTTCGTTCCCCGGGTGAGGAGGGCGGAGGTCAGGTTCGCGAGTCCCGCCTGCTCGGGCGTCTCGTGGCGCGCGCCCGCCGGAATCGAAACGGCGACCCGCACCATCGGCAGCTGCCTGCTTTGCTTGACGAGCAATACGCCGCCGCCGGGCAACTCCGCGCGCTCGTAGGTGATGACGGCAGCACCCGCCGGGGCGGGCAGAAGGAAGACTGCGACGGCCAATGTCCAGAGAAAGTGGTGGAGCCTCATGCTATCGTCCTCCCCGGTTTTTGGCGGCGCTCGCGCGGCGGCTTTTCTTTGTCGGTATGAGTTCGGCGGTGGTCTTGTTCTTGTGGCTCAGGTATTTCCTGGCGACGCGGACGACGCCTGCGGGCGTCACCTTCCGGAGGGCGGGCAGGTAGCCTTCGAGCAACCGCCAGTCGCCAACCACCGCCGCCTGGCCGAGCAGCCTCGCGCGGTAGTAGTGGGAGTCCATGGCGAAAACCGTGTTCGCCTCGATGTTCCTGAGCGCGCGGCGGAACTCCTCGTCCGTGACGCCTTTTTCGATGAGTTTTTCCACCTCCTCGAGCAGGGCCTTCTCGGCGTCGGCGGCCTTCTTGCCGGGCGCGACTCTCGCGTAGAGATAGAAGATCATCGGGTCCACCGATAGGTAGGTGTAATCCGCACCCGCGCCCAGGGCGACCGTGTCCTTGCGCACCAGCCTCTGGTGGAGGCGCGAGGTCTCCCCCCCGCCGAGAATGGCCTCGAGCATCACGAGGGCGGGCGCGTCCTCGCTCTTCCAGTTGGGGGCGTGATAGCCGACCGCTATGTATGGAAGCTGCGCCTCCGCGCGAACGTATACCCGGCGCTCGGACTTCTGGGGAAACTCGGCGAGCTCGGGTCTTTTCCGGAAAGTGGGGGACTTGGGAATTCTCCCAAAATGTTTTTCGAGGAGCGCGATGGCTTCATCGACCTTGAAATCGCCCACGATAACGGCGACGGCGTTCTCGGGGCTGTAGTAGCGCTTGTAGAACGCCTCCATGTCCTCGATGGTGATGGCGTCTATGTCTTCGGGCCAGCCGATAATCGGGTTCTTGTAGGGGTGGTTCGTGTAGGCGACGGCCTGGAATTGCTCCCAGAACTTGCCCACCGGCCTGTCGCTCCGGGTGCGTCTTTCCTCATGCACCACGTCTTTTTCCGCGTCGAAGGCAGCTTTCTGGAGCACCATGTTCACCATGCGGTCGGCTTCGAGTTCGATGATGAGCTCCAGCCTGTCCGAGGCGATGCGCTCGTAGTACGCGGTGTAGTCGAAGCCCGTGAACGCGTTGTGCGAGCCGCCGTTTTTCTTGATGATATTGCTGAACTCCTTGGGGCCGTATTTCTTCGTGCCGCGGAACATCATGTGTTCGAGATAATGGGCGATGCCCGTGAGGCCGGGCTGCTCGTCCCGGCTGCCGACGGCGTACCAGACCTTCATGACCACCATGGGCGCACTGTTATCGGGCAGTAAAAGGGCGCGCATGCCGTTTTTCATCCTGTGCTCGGTCACGCTCCAGGGAACGCGCAGGGCGGTATCCCCCTTGGTATCTGCGGCGATGGCTCCTCCGGCGAAGAGAAGGAGGAGGGGGGCGCCGATCAGCAGCGCGCGCAGCTTGTTGGTTTTCCGCATGGATTTTTCCTCGTGACGGCGGCGAACTCTATGATCCCGGGGCGGCCCGGAGATAAGGCGACGTTACGTTTACTCTAGTCCTTGACCCCCGCTTTTTCCAGCACCTCGGGGTTCAGGAGACCCGCCGGACGCCTCCCGGCGATGACGTCAAGCGCTGCGGCGACGGCGAACTCGAGCGATTGCTCGCACGCATCCTCGCCCAGACCGGCGATGTGCGGGGTGAGGATGACGTTGTCGAGCGAGAAGATGCGGTGGCGGTGATCCGCAGGCTCGTTCGGGAAAACGTCCAGCGCAGCGCCCTGGATGATGCCGCGCTCCAGGGCCGTGGCGGCGGCGTCGAGATCCACCACGGGGCCGCGCGAGGTGTTGATGAGGTAGGCGCCCGGCTTCATCGAGGCCAGGAATTTCTCGTCCACCATGCCGCGCGTCGAATCGTTCAGGGGCACGTGGCAGGTGATGAAATCCGCCCGGCGCGTCACCTCCTCGCGCGGCTCGTAGAAAACGCCCACCTCGGCGGCGAAGCGCTCGTCGCGCACGACGTCATGGGCGATGACTTCCATGCCGAAGGCGGCGGCGCGCCTCGCTACGCGCTTGCCGATGTTGCCCAGTCCGATGATCCCCAGCGTTTTACGCCTGAGCGGCGATATGGGAACTCGCAGGTCCGCCCATTCGCCCGCGCGCATTTTCTTGTCGGAAAGAGCGATGTTGCGCGCGATGCAGAGCATGAGGCCGATGGCGTGCTCGGCGACGGAATCGGAGTTCTGGCCCGGCGCGTTGGTCACGACCACCCCGTGGCGCGTGGCGGCTTCAAGATCCACGGAGTTGAAGCCCACCCCCGTTCTGGCGATGTGCTTGAGGTGCGTCGCCGCCGCCAGGGTGCGCTCGTTGTAGGGGTCGTTGCTCGGGAAGGTGACGACTACGCCGGGGAGCGAGGCGATGAGTTCTTCTTCGGTCTTGTCGACGCCGTTCGATTCGATCCTGACTTCGAGGCCGGCTTCGGCTTCGAGCCGCTTGAAGTGGCGCATCGGGTCTTCGAGGCCGCTCAGCCAACTGGTGGTGACCCAGGCGATACCTTTCGACATTTTCATCCTCTCGTCGGTGGTTCAGTTTGAAATACCGGGGGTTTTGCTAGAAAACCTCGTCTTCGGGGTTGTGCACCTCGCCCATGCGCTTGAGGGTAGGAAGCGGCAGTCCCTCGTAGAGCTTGCCCAGTTCCACGTTCGTCTCGGCGAGCGCCATCTGGTAGAGGCTGTTCCCCCGGGCGTCGCACTCGACGAGAAACGGCCCGAAGTTCTTCACCTCGAACACCCACATCGCCTGGGCGATGCCGAGTTCGTCGAGCCAGTAGACGTCCTTGACGCCCGTGATGCCGCGCCCGTACTGCGCGCCGATGCCGTAGCCCACCGTGTTCAGGAACACCGCGCCCAGCCGCTTGAAGTGTTTCCCGTAGAATTCATGCGCCATGCCGCCCTTGCCGATGACGCAGCGCACTCCGTACCCGTCCATCAGGAGGGGGAGGTGCTTCTCGAAGCGGAAACTCGCCGTGGCCGTCACGGCGGCCACCTCCCACT
>CAYTSP010000005.1:0-24967 GCA_964440505.1 uncultured Nitrospinaceae bacterium | reverse complement strand
CGACCAAAGAAGGGAGGAACCGCCGCCTAACCGTAGGGACAGGCCTCCGTGCCTGTCCTGACGAAGGACAACCACGGAGGGCCGGACAACCACAGAGGGCCGGGCAACCCCGAGGAGGGGTTGTCCGGCTACAAAACCATTGCGCCTCCCGCCTAGACCTCTTGCAACCTCTTCACGGCCTCTGCCGGCAGGGATTCCCCGCAGGCGGCGTTCTGCACCGATTGCTCGGGCGTCCGGATGCCCGGGATCACGCAGCTCACGTTCTCGTTCGAGACGCAGAAGCGGATGGCCGCCTGGGCGGGCGAGATGCCGAGATTCCCCGCCACCTCTTGCGTGCGGGCGAGCTGGGTCTGGAACTTGCGGATGTTCTCGGGCGAGAGGATGCCCTTTCTCCGGTCGCCTTCGGCGAACTCGAACGCCTCGTCGATGCGTCCCGAGAGGAACCCCCGCTTCAGGGGAACGCGGGAGATCACGCCCACGTCCGCCTCTTTCGCGCGAGCGAAGGCGGGCGCCGCCTCCTGGCTGATGACGTTGTACTCCATCTGCATGGTGGAGGGCTTGTCCTGCTCCGCGGCCAGATAACATTCCTCCACCGTGTTTATCGAAACGCCCCAGTGCTTGATCTTCCCGTCGGCCTTCGCCTTTTCGAGCAGCGCGTAGCTGTCCTCGGCCGCCATGTTGTCGACGTTGGGGTTGTGAAGCTGGTAGTAGTCGATGGCGTCCAAGCCTAAGCGCTTGAGACTACCCTCCAGGCAGCCCCCGATGTACTCGGGCGTGAAGTTCCGTGAGCCCGTCGACATGTCGTTCCCGCCCTTGGTGAAGATGAGGATGTCGCCGCGGTCTGTGCGCTCGTTCAGGAACTTGCCGATGACGGTCTCGCTGTGGCCGGCGCCATAGGCGTCGGACGTGTCGATGAAGTTCATGCCGGCGTCGACCGCGGCGTGCAGCGCGCGGTTGCTCTCGCCGTCGTCCACCGGGCCGAACACGCCGCCTATGGTCATGGCGCCGAAACCGATGACCGTGACTTCCAATCCCGTGCGTCCGAGTGTTCTTTTCTCCATTTTTTTCTCCATGTCTATAAAGAGGACAATTTCATCATCCCGGAGCCGGGTTCCAAGAAACCCTGGACTGCATCCGGGAAACGGTGATTGTGCGGATACGCTTGATGGCGGCGGCATCATAGCTTTCTTGCCGCGATTTCCGCAATCGAATTTGCGCATGCGGCGCGGGGGCCGTAGGGGCGGTTCGCGAACCGACCTACAGTGGAGATGGTATTTGCTCGGTCGATAAACAAGGTGTAGGTGACAACCCCTCCTCAGGGTTGTCCCACGCATATAGGCGGCCCTGCCTTTTCGCCTGTAAGATGCGGGTCGATGGGATGGACGCCCGTAATTCGCCCTTGTCCATCATTCCGGCGGATTTTGGTGGCAACCGACAGAGTGGTTATCACCGATGAGGGTGGATATACTGCGGCGTCCGGACTCGTGGCCTACAGTTCGGATTCCTGGACGTTCGCCAGCTTCATGAGATGTCTCTGCAAGCCACGCTTGAGCGACGCGTCGCCATGGACCGGTACCGAGATGCGGATATCCGAACCCTGTTTTGCATAAATGCGGTGACTGCCGCGGGTGCGCGCCAGTTTCCAGCCCTTCACTTCCAGTATTCAGCAAAAGCGCTTTCCACTGACGGATTTCACACGGCGATCTCGACGACCCTGCCCGCACCAGAAACGTTCACCTCCCGGACGTCCACGGAGAGGCATCCCTCGACCGCCTCGTAGAGATTGCTCAACAACTCCTCGAACGTATCTCCCTGCGTCGCACACCCGGGGACGGCCGGGACCTCGGCCCAATATCCACCCTCTTCCGCCTCGTGAACGACTACCTTGAGTTTCACGGTTTCCCCTCCCATCGCTCGACGTCGGGCAAATACAATTTTTTTACCTTTAAGGCCCGACCCGCATGCGTTCATTCGAACTTATGTTCCGGTTCTCCATGACACTCATTCAAGAACCGCCGATTCGCGCCTGCGGTTGAGTGTATCACAATGATGGCAATCTGCTGAGTGGGACGCAAGGACAGGCACAGGGGCCTCGGACAGGCGCGGGGGCTGGGCTGACACTCGGGTCCGTCCCTACGGACACCATCCTGCCCTCCCGAAACAGGAACGCATTTCCCCGCAATTGCCGTATGTCCGGTAAATCGGCGCTGCGGTATCGTGCGCGCTGCGCGGGGAAGCGGTATTCGCGCACCTGTGGATTGGAAACGAAAGGAAGTGAGGAGTTTTCATGGAATCGAATCACGGGTTAAGTGCGAAGGCGGCGGTTTCTTCCCCGCGCGCACATGGCGCCTCGGGCGGGTTCGTCGCCCGCCGGGAGAGAAGCCGCATCCACGGAGAGAAAGACAACACAGAAATGAAAATAATCATATTTTCCGTAAAATTGGATAAATTCACGGGGTTTTTCGATAAATCAAGAGTATCCATCCGTTTCGATTAGACATATATCTATCTAACATATTGATATTATGTCCTTTCAATGAATCTTCGAAATCCACCCTACACAACCCGTAATCAAGCCGAAAGCGGATTCGTTACAACTCGTGCGTATCCCAGGGAGTCCGTGTCGGTTACCGATGGGTAACCGATGGAGTGGATGCACCCTCCCGGCGACATCACACTGTGCGAGGCAGTGTCGCTCACACGTGTCGGGGCATTGCGCAGCACTCTATCAAAATCATGTTCGCGCCTGCGGCGATGATTTCCGAATACCTATCTTGCGAGCAGATAAACGCATGTCATTCCTTACTGGCCGCGAGGGGAGTCAAACCGAAGAGCGGACCGCCCGCATTCTCCTGCGCCCTCGGCAGGAATACAGTGACTGGCGTGGAGAAGACAGTAACGACGCGTAGCATTATGCGAGGCCATGCTCCGGACCGCCTTCTGCGGCGGAGCGTCATAAAAGGAGCGGGCACGGTTTTTGGTTCAGGAATCAATCACAACAGGCTGACATTATGCAATCTTGATGCGGCTTTTAATTCAGAGAAGAATTTTACCAAAATGTTTTCCATTTGCTTGTGAAGCTCGTTGTATTCCTTGCATTTGGGCAGGTCCCTCCTGCAGGATTCCGTGGCCAGCAAGACCAGCCGCTTGTCCTCCAATGGACGAAGGGCCATGGCCTCCTCTTTCATAATCCGGCAGGCTTTTCGGTTGAATTCATAACGCCTCGTCCTGTGATACCTTTTTTTTGGGAGCGCGAGACAGCGATTCGCGGATGCGATCACTTTATCAAGACTGTCCTGTGTATAGAGGCTGTATTGAGGATAAGTTTTTAAGTCTCTTTTCCCTGTATAGCTGGGAGATGTAAGCAAATATCTGTGATAAGTGCCGTCAAATCCACTTATAAATTTACTTCTATAAAGGACTGGAATACGATAATAAGCCCTCAGTTCCATTTGGTTGCTCCTTTCATAGACTAAATGGAAGGGTTCGCCCCAAGGGTATTGGGGATCCCGGTTCACGTAAGCGAGGACCTGGCCATAACCGAAGATGGCCTCGTTGATGTTGTCGAAATCTATCGGAGCTTGAAACCTCCCGCCGGTTTCGACATATTCTGTAACGAAAAGAGCCGCAAGTGCATGATTGTACTGTTTGGCAATCCGGCGGAGGCGGCTTAATCCTTCCGCAGCGTCGTTTCCTTGTCCTCTCAAGGCAAGGCATGCTCCGTAAGCTATTTCATAATCAATATCTTGTGGTTCAGATTTATAAAGCCTTTCTGCGTCTGCAAAATCTTTACAACCGTTCCTTCCTTTGACGTAGGTGTTCCCCCAACTGAGAGAACCCGAGCACAGGACAAAAATCGCGGCGATGGCCGTAACGAGCAGGGTGAATTTCATCGGCTTCATGGCGGGTCTCCCGGATGCGAAGGCATGCTTGAGGGCGCTCCCAGCGCACGTTTGCGAATTCCTTAACGATGAAATTCTAGCAAGCGCATGGCGCGGCATCAAATACGCGGGAATCACAATATCAGGCAGACCCCGGTCGATATGCGCCCAGGGAAATTACCCAGCATCTACAGGATTTGACCGTTTTCACACGTTTCTGCAATGATCCGTCCAGGCAAGTGTCGAACACCCTATCGGAGGAACGTGAAATGCGTGATTCCGGCAACCTCCGTCGCGTCGGCCCAATGCTGAAAAAAACAGCGCTTGTTTTCATAGCTGCACTCATCGGCGGGCTCTGGATGTCCGCTCCATCCGCACACGCGTGCAAATGTCGTTTCCCCTCCGGGGGCTTCATTGGTCCGAAATTCGGGCGATTGCCCGCAAACGCCGTCGGCGTACCCTGGTATACGCGATATAGACTTGGAAACCGGCCTATCGAAAACCTCAAGGCGCGTTCCCGGGTGGAGATACGGGAAGAGCGTGTGTTCCGAGACCTGCCTGTGAAGGTCACCCCCCTCGAAGGCTTCCTCTACGATACTTACGTGATAGCTCCGGAGGGAGAGAAGTTAAAACCCGGCGCGACCTATCGCTTTACTGTTGTGTCTACATACAGGTCAAAGAGTTTTCTGCACCGCGCGCAAGTTACCATCGATCGCGAAAAATTATCAGCAGAAACCAGGATGACTTTGGATGTGGGGCCGGTCACGACCGAAATCATTCAGGTGTCCGGAAGCCCTTCATGCAGGCGCGGGCTGAAGGTTTCGCAAGCGAGCATCAAGAGCAAGTTGCCGCATGGCGCGCGACAGTGGGGAGAGCAGTTGCTGTACCGCACGATAGTGGACGGAAAAATCCGTTGGCATGCCAAGAGCAACAATTGTTCACCAACCGTGCCGGGACGGAGTTGGGAGGGGGTCGGTCATGACAGGGTCTACGCTCCGTGTAAGGGAGGGCGCCTTGCCAGATACTATGATCTGCCGGGAAGGCCACGCGGATATTATGCCTTCAAAGGCATTGCCCCCGGTCGACACACCCTGTCAATAGCAGCGTTTCTGCCGGGCGCCGGCGTCGTGCTGAAAACGCCCGTCAAATCCGTGAATCTGCGCTGCCGCTGAATACAGCGCGAGATGCGCCATGCGCGACCCGAAAGAACCCGCCCGGGCCGTCCTCTCATCCTGCATACGACGAACCCCATCGAGTCGGCCTTCCCGAGTCGGGTCACTTGACGGCAGATGAAAGCGCCGACTTCAGCGATGCCTTTCGGGTGAGGGACTACGACGCCACCCGCTTCATCCCCTGAGGAGGAAACCGAATGCAGACGCATCGCCTCGCAGTTTTACTGCTCGCCGCCGCCTTGCTCACAGGCTGCGTGGGCATGGACGACTATGAGGACAAGGCGGCTGAAGCCGCGGCTCTCAGAGGAGAACTCAAGAAGTCCCGGGGCGAGATCGATAAACGAAACCGGAAGATTGAGGAACAAGAACGACAAATCAGGCAAAAGGACCTGGAGAACCAGGAACTTGGCCAGTCCCTCACCATGGCCAGGCGACACAGCCAGCAGATTGAGACGCGCGTGGCCGACCTGCGCGCCCAGATGATCGCACAGCAATCGCAGCAAACCGAATCCGCCAACAAGGTTCAGCGCCTGCAGCGCGCCCTGGAGAGCTCGCGCGCGCGGGTCCGGGAGCTTCAGAAGAACCTCCTCGCCTCCCAAAAGAACCTCCTGCGCTTCGAGGACCGGATCCGTTTCCAGATACAGCTCGAAAAGGGCATGAAGGCGCAGCTCTCGAGAGAGCGCCGCCGGGGAACCGTCCGGGTGCGCCGCGCGGGCGACCGGGTGGTAATCAGCATCGCGAGCGCCATCCTTTTCCGTTCGGGAAGCGCCAAGCTCCGCTCCGGGAGCAAGGCCCTGCTGGTGAAATTCGCCGGCCTCCTGCGCCGCTACGCGAACCGCGAGGTGCAGGTGCGGGGGCACACCGACAACGTGCAGATATCCGATCGCCTGGCGGAGCGCTGGGAGACGAACTGGGAGCTTTCCGCCGCGCGCGCCACGCGGGTGCTGCGCTACCTAGTCGAGGTGGGAAACCTCGACCCGCGCCGGGTCTCGGCGACGGGGATGGGCGAGTTCCGCCCGATCGCCACGAACGACACGCGCGAGGGCCGACGTACGAACCGGCGGATTGAAATCGTCGTCTTTCCCCCCGATTCCTGAAATAGCGGGTTCCCCGCGAGCAGGTAGCGCATCCTCCACGAGTCGTGGCTGATGGAGAGCTGGTAGTGTCGTCTTGCGCAGGAAGTCGGTCCTGTAAAGCTGTGATGGAGCAGTCGCGGGTTTTGATGCAGGAATCAGCTACAAGATACTGATGTTATGGAATTCCGAAGCTTCGATTAACTCAGAGCTTTTTTCTTTCATGATGTTTTCCATTTGCTTGTGAAGCTCGTTGTATTCCTTGCAGTTGGGCAGATCCCTCCTGCAGGATTCCGTGGCCAGCAAGACCAGCCGCTTGTCCTCCAAAGGCCGGAGGGCCAAGGCCTCTTCTTTAGCATTCCGGCAGGCCTTCTTGTTGAAATCATAGCGCCTCGTCTTGTGATGCCTTTTCTTTGGGAGCGCGAGACAGCGGTTTGCGGATTCAATGACTTTATCAAGACTGTCCTGGGTATAGGGGGTGTATTTATAATAGAAGGGCAAATCCCTCTTTCCCTTGTAGCCGGGAGATGCAAGCAAATGCCTGTGATAAGTGCCGTCAAATCCGAGAGTAAATTTACCTAGATATAGCCGAGGAATACGATAATAAGCCCTCAGTTCCATTTGGTTGCGACGTTCATCGAGTATGTAGTCGATGGGGTCGCCATGGGGATATTGGGGTTCCCAGTTGATGTAAGTCAGGACCTGCCCATAGCCGAGGATGGCTTCATTGATGTTGTCGAAATCTATCGGAGCTTGAAACCTCCCCCCGGTCTCGACATATTCCGTAACGAAAAGAGCCGCAAAAGGATGATTGTGTTGTTTGGCGATACGGCGGAGGCGGCTTAATCCTTCCGCAGCGTCGTTGCCCCGCGCTCTTATGGCCAGGCATGTGGCATAGTATATTTCATAATCAATATCTTGTGGTTCAGATTTATAAAGCCTTTCTGCTTCTGCAAAATCTGGGCAAGTGTATCTTCCTTTTGTATAAACATTTCCCCAGCTGAGAGAACCGGAGCACAAGACGAAAGACGCGGCGACGGCCGTGACGAGCAGGGTGAATTTCATCGGCTTCATGATTCGGCCTCCCCGGGGTGAAGGCGTTTCGGAGAGCGCGCCCTCCGCGCGCATGCGGTTTTTGATGATGAAATCCTAGCAAGCGCAAAGCGCGGCATCAAGCCGGTGGAAACGGCGGACAAAGGCGAACCGCGGCCGGGGAGGCGTTCCGTCCCCGGATATGGAAAAGAGCCCCTCTCGTCGCTCCCGGAGCGCCACGGGCGCCGCCGGCCTTCAGTCGAGCAGGTCCGCCGCGATGCTCTCCGCGACCCGCTCGGCTGACGCCCGCACCGAATCGCGCGCGAGGTGGGCGTAGCGCGAGGTGGTCTCGATCCGCGCGTGGCCGGGCAGTTTCCCGATCATGGAAAGCCCCTCGCCCGGCGCTGGGGCCAGTCTCGCGCAGGAGCGGCGCAGACCGTGGCGCCTCACGCCCCCGGGTTCCGCGCGCGAGCGGACGTTTCTCCAGGCGCGAGCGATGCCGCGCATCCTCCACGAGTCGCGGCCCGTGATCGGTGAAGAGTCGGGAGCGTCTGGCGAAGGAAGGCGGCTCTGCAGCTTCAGTAAGACCGAGTGCAGTTTTTGATGCAGGAGTCAGCTAGTAAAGACTAACATTGTAAAGCTCTGATGCTGCAAATAGCTCAGAGGTTTTTTCTGTCATAACTTTTTTTATTACTTGATGAATTTCATTATATTCCTTGCAGTTGGGCAAATCCCTCCTGCAGGATTCCGTGGCCAGCAAGACCAGCCGCTTGTCCTCCAAAGGCCGGAGGGCCATGGCCTCCTCTTTATAAATCCGGCAGGCCTTCTTGTTGAACTCATAACGCCTCGGCCTGTGATGCCCTTTCCTGGGGAGCGCGAGGCAGCGATTGGCGGCTGCGATCACCTTTTCAAGACTGTCCTGGGTATAGAGGCTGTATTTGCGATAAAGTTTCAGATTCCTGTCTCCCTTGTAGCCGGGAGACGTGAGCAGGTGCTCGTGATAGAGGCCGTAAAACCCCTTGCGAAATTTGCTTTTATATAGCCTGGGAATACGATAATAAGCCCTCAGTTCCATTTGGCTCCTACTTTCATCGAGTATGTAGTCGATGGGGTCGCCATGGGGATAATCAGGCTCCCAGTTGATGTAAGTGAGGACCTGACCATAACCGAAGATGGCTTCATTGATGTTGTCGAAATCTATCGGAGCCTGAAACCTCCCGCCGGTTTCGACATATTCCGTAACGTAAAGCGCCGCAAAAGGATGATTGTGTTGTTTGGCAATCCGGCGGAGACGGCTTAAGCCTTCCACAGCGTCGTTGCCTCGGGTTCTCAGGGCCAAGCATGCTGAATAAGCTATTTCTTTAGCAATGTTTGTTGGGTCAGCTTTATAACGCTTTTCTGCTCTACTAAAATCACAAGAATATCTTCCCTTGGTATAAACATTTCCCCAACTAAGAGACCCGGAGCACAACACGAAAGACGCGGCGACGGTCGTGACGAGCAGGGTGAATTTCAGCGGTTTCATTGTCGGCCTCCCCGGGGTGTGCGTTGAGGAAAGGGTATCCTCCGCCCGGCGGCCCTGCAAGTCCATCCCGCGCACATTCCGGCGAGGGGAAGGGGACGTGGACCGGCGCGGGGCCTGTCCGGACCCCTCCTTACAGAATGCCAGCCACTCCCCCCTTGAGGGGGCTGTTGAAAAAGACCTCTCCAAAGGAACCTGCCTGTAGCGAATTCATCGCCCTTGTCAGGAATGCCATCTTCATCCCAAGCAGGCGCGCTTGCGCGCCGTATCGAGGGTTTGACCCGACTGAGGCGGGAGGCATTGTGGAGTCTTCTGCCTCCCCTGTCGGCAACAAACTTTATCGGAAGAGTATTCAAGAACCGGCATGCGAGACCAAGGGATGACCCCGCGAAAGAACAACGCGGCTCTGAAATAGCGGGAAAACGGGCAATTCAAGACTTTTTTATTTTCTATAGATCTCCCAAGCAGTCAAGATGCCCCCGATGGATATTATTACTGGTCCAAAAGATAACCCCAAAATAATCGTTGGTTCTGTAATTTCCCCTCCACTTATTCCCCATCCCATCAAAACTATTTCCCGTCCAAACAAAATTGAATATGCGGAAATGGCAATCAGAACCAACGCCATCAAGAAAGCGGCAATCTTTTTTCCCGACGGAACGATTTTTGCCCCGGTCCATACAAAAGTAGCCCCCAGCGCCAGGTTCGCGACAATTTCTCTAACCAGTTTCCATACGAATACGGGAGACCAGGAAGAAGATGAGTAACTTTCGTGGATGGGTACCAAAAAAGCCCAGAAATAAGCTCCTTGATATCCCATCTGCACAATCACAAAGACCAAAAAAGCCGCGATGACAGCTGATGGAAAGAAGCCAATCCAGCAAACTGCATTATAAATCCTGTCATTCATCACGACCCCTTCCCTGAGCGCCTCGGTTCAAATTGTTTTGTCCTCTACTTATGAATTTACCTGATATTCTGGAAGGATATTTAAACCCTTCGAATGGGATTTTCTCGCTTCCTGCGTGGCTTGTGGCGCCCTGAGAACAATTCAGCTTTCGGCGTCGACCTCGAATGAATCCCTGTCCGCTTCCACGAGTACGCGCTCGACGCGGCCCACGTCCTACCGGGCGGTTGCAGATATCTGATCTCAAGGTCGACATTGATTCTCTCTTCTAATTTTACTCCCCGCTCCTTTCAGCTATCGGTAGAAATCCGTCCCCATGAGAGAGACATCCATGTTCACAAAACCCTAAGGCGTCCTGCATTTTTCGTATCTCGCCGTCGGGCTCGCCCCGGCGTCGTGCAAGGCCTCTTCAAAGGCCTGTTTCCGTGAATAACGCGCTGCCTTGTCTAGAGGCGTAAGACCACCTGCATTCCTCGCGTTCACGTCAGTCCCGGCCTTCACGAGGGCTCTTATGACTGCCATGTTTTCGTTGTGCTTCGCCGCCTTGTGCAGAGGCGTCCATCCGCTCTTGTCCCGGGCATCCACGTCCGCACAGGCCTTCAACAAGGCTGTGATGACCGCCGGGTTTTCGGTGTGCTTCGCCATCCTGTGCAGGGGCGTTTCCCCGGCTTTATTCCGCACGTCCACGTCCGCCCCCGCTTTTACTAGAGCCGTCACAACCCCAGGTGTCGCCGCATAATGGAGAGGTGTTGCGCCAAGCTCATCTCGTTCGTTCACGTCTGTCCCCGCTTTCGCCAAGACCGTTACGATTCCCGGTGTCTTGCCGTAGCGCACCGCAAGGTAGAGAGGTTTTGCAGTACTGCCATCTTGCATATTCACTTCCGCCCCCGCTTCTATCAGGGCCGTTGCGACTCCCGGTGTCTTGCCGTAGCGCGCCGCATGATGGAGAGGTGTTGCGCCTCTTTTATCTCGCGTATTCACGTCTGCCCCTGCTTTTACCAAAGCCGTTGTGACTCCCGGTGTTTTGCTATACCGCGCCGCAAGATGGAGAGGAGTCTCGTCGTCTTCGTCCCTCGCGTTCACGTCCGCACCCGCCTTCAGCAGCACCCTTACGACCCCGGGCGACTTGTTGTTCCACGCCGCCTCGTGGAGTGGGGTCTCGCCAGCATTATCCCGCACGTCCACGTCCGCACCCGCCTTCAGCAACGCCCTTGCGACCCCGGGCGACTTGTTGTTCCACGCCGCATGAGTGAGAGGGGTCTCGCCAGCGTTATCCCGCACGTTCACGTCCGCACCCGCCTTCAGCAACACCCTTACGACCCCGGGTGTCTTATTGTTCCACGCCGCATGATGGAGAGGGGTCTCGCCGTCTTCGTCCAACGCGTTCACGTCCGCACCCGCCTTCAGTAACACCGTCACGACCCCGGGCGACTTGTTGTTCCACGCCGCATTAATGAGAGGAGTCTCACCGTCTTCGTTTCGCGCATGCACCTCTGCACCCGCGTTTATTAAAATCGTTACTATTGCAGGCGTCTCGCTACCCGACGCCGCATAATGGAGGGGAGCATTGCCGTCTTCGGCCGGCGCGTTCACGTCTGCACCCGCGTTTATTAAAATCGTTACTATTTCAGGCGTCTCGCTACCCGACGCCGCATGATGGAGAGGAGTCTGGCCGTCTTCGTCCAGCGCGTTCACGTCCGCACCCGCCTTCAGCAACGCCATCACGACCCCAGGCGTCTCGTTGTTCCATGCTGCATCGTGGAGTGGGGTCTCGCCGACGCTATTCCGCGCGTTCACGTCCGCACCTGCCTTCAACAACGCTGCCACGACTTCAGGCGTATCGCTGTCCAACGCCGCATGATGGAGAGGGGTCTCGCCGACGTTATTCCGCACGTTCACGCCCGCACCCGCCTTTAGGCAGCGGGTTACATCTCCCGCACCGGCAAGCTTGAAGAAAGACGCTGTGTTCCAGCGCTCGCAATTCACGCTCCCTGTCTCGACGGGCTTCGAAATCGCTAGTGACCCCCCCGCCCCGGAGGCGGAATCTTCATCGAGCGTACCGCAGGCTGCAGTCACGGCGAGAAGCGTACACAGCGCCACGACTTTCATCCACTGGTGAGACATCACACCCCCTCCCGGCATGGGTTTCGAGAAAAAACGCGATAACTGGAACCGGATAGTATCCGCTGGATTTTCAAGATCTCCCAAACACGGCGATTCCCGGAACCTTATCTGTGGTAAATATGACATTGTCTTTTTTCATTGTATCGATGTTCTCTATCACATATGCTGCCTTCATAAAAGCCGCGACAACTTCCGGGTTTTCGTTGGGCCGACTCATTTCCTGGGGTGTATCGCCGTATATATTTTTTGCGTTCACGTCCGCTCCGGCCTTTATCAGCGCCGTCACGACATCAGGCGACTCGCTCCACTTCACGGCCAAGTGTAAAAGCGTTATTCCGAATTGATCCTTGGCGTTCACGTCCGCTCCGGCTTTCACAAGGAACGTAATGACCTCAGGATTTTTATTGTTTTTCGCCGCCAGATGCAGTGGTGTCGCAATCCAATAATAATCGTGATCCTTGAATCCCAGCGCTTTGTATCGAATCATCACCAGTTTCCTGCTCCAGGCGTTCACGTCTGCTCCGGCCTTTAGCAGCTCGGCCACAGCGGCAGGAGACTCGCTGTGTGCCGCCACCTCGTGGAGAGGTGTCTCGCCGCAATATTCCTCCCGCGCGTTGACTTGTGCGCCCGCCTTCAGCAGCGTCGCCACGACGGCAGGCGCCTTGCTCCACGGCGCTGCATGGTGAAGCGGCGTATTACCATCGTCATTCCTCGCGTTGACCCGTGCCCCTTCCTTTACGAGAGTGCTCACGATAGTGGCCACGCTGAGTTGCGTTGCGAAATGCAATGGCGTGTCTTTACTCCATCTAGTCGCCGCGTTCACATCCGCTCCCGCCTTCAGGAGAGTCGTAATGACCGCCGAATTTTTGTTGAATTCAGCCGCTTGGTGGAGGGGGATCCATCCCTCCTTGTCACGGGCGTTGAGATCCGCCCCCGCCTTCAGGCAGCGGGCAACGTCTCCCGCGCCAGCGCGCCTGAAAAACGACTCCGTGTTCTAATCCTCACACGAAACCTCCGCCGCCGAAGCCGCGCCCATACAGGCAACGAGCCAAAGACCAAGCGCTGCGCAGAGCGATTTCAAAAGCTTCATCGTCTCTTGTCTCCTCTTCGCTTCGTTCGATTCCGCCTTCCTTTGTCCAACCCGAACACCCCGAAAATACAGCCCTGGAGCTTCGTCCCGGGCGCAGGAGCGCGCTTGCGCTCAACATCTGCTTTTCCCCGAGCATTTCCGGCGCAAGTTCGCGCTCCGCCTTCATGCGCCGGGCCTCCTCACCCATGGCGGCTGCCCTCACCTCCTGCACGGACAACGCGCAGACAGCGACGAAGGCGAAAGTCCGTTGCATCCCGATCATAACGGCCACGCGATATGGCTGGAAAAACCTCTCAGCAGGCCGTGTCTGGTGAACCGGGTCCTCCTTCGACAACATGGTAGGCATCGGCTTTTTCTCTCTTGTGGCTCACGCCCCAGTGGCGCTCGTCATCACACTAATGGAAGCGCCTGGAGCGTTTTTGAGTTCTCACGCAGATTCCCCCCCTGAGAAATTCTCTCAGAGGGGAAAACGCCCCTCTGAGGGGGTGATCTACGGAATGAATTCAAGCGCCAAGCCGAGCTCAAGGGCGCAATCAAGGAGTTTTTAAGCTAAAGGCATCTCTTGCCCAAAAATTTCACTAAAAAGCTTCGCCCCCTTGACATCTAAAGCAAGAAGAATGCCGAGGGCGAGTGTCCGGGCTACGCGAAACCCGCTCTCGTAGTCTTGGCCTCAGCGCATGTCGAGCCATGCCCACTCCTCCTGTGCAATCAAACTCCTTACGGCGCCTTCGTGTAATCTTGAGCTTGAATTATGAGGCATCAAAATTCCGCTCAATTCCGGACTGCGCCGAGAAAGCGCAATGTTTCTCATCTATCGAAACACCGCAAGGCGGGTTTAGGGTTGGATTGGGAATGGCGCGCATTCATGGCACTATGAACGTGACGGGAGGTTTAATGATTCCCGGGTGATCTCATTGTCGGGGCGGGCAGGGCATGGTTACGCTGGAAACACTTCGTTCGTGAGAGAGATAGGGAAATGTTTATGAGGACTTCCATATGTATTTTGGAAGGTATCTTTGTCTTCGGGTTCTTGATTTCTTCTCAAACAATAGAAACAATAAAAATAGAATGTACACTTTGGAAGGGACATACGGGTAATCCGTATACGTGGAACGTATCAGCCTGAAGATCCGCATAGACTGGATAGTTTCAATGAAGAAGTTGTCAAACAGGGTCGTTTAAAACTAGGAGAAGTTTTTGAAGAAAAATATGCACACTTTTTACCATGCTCGGCTTCTCCATCGGCGTGTGGAAGCTAGCCCCACGCAACCGCTACATCGGCTGGACGCCGCAGCCGCGCGAGAAGAACCTCCCCCTCGTGGTCGACAACCCGAGGTTCTTCATCCTGCTATGAATCAAAATTCCCAACCTTGACTCGCACCTCCTCGCCATCGTCCGAAGGCGACTGCCCGAAGACTGGATTGAACGCTATGGCATCACCCCCGTGCTCATTGAGACCTTCGTCGAGACGCCACGCTACATCGGCGCCGTATACAGGGCATCGGGATGGATACGCGTCGGAACCACCTAGGGACGCGGACGCTACGACAGATACAAACGCTACGACAAACCTAGGAAGGACATCTGGCTGCAACCTTTGCGCAGAAACTGGAGGCAAGTCCTCAACCACTGAATCGCGCCTCATCACCCCGTGACCGCACTTTTATCCTTGTCTGAGGAGGCGGAACGCAAAGCGCAGGCGCGGCGGATTCTGGTTCAGCAATCCGAGGGACCGCCCCGCTGCGGACCGCTACGAGGACTGGGCTGGAGGCCAGGACTACGAGAGCGGGTTTCGCATAGCCCGGACGCTCTCCCTCTGCATTCTTCTTGCCTTAGATGTCGCGGGGGCGAAGCTTCTTACTGAAATTTTTGGGGCAAGAGATACCTTTGGCCTAAAATCTCCCCGTTTGCGCCCGTGAGCTCGGCTTGGCGTTTGAAGTACATTGCCATTTCATTCCGTGGCTCACCCCCTCAGAGGGGCATTTTCCCCTCTGAGAGAATTTCTCAGGGGGAATCTGCGTGAGAACTCAAAAACGCTCCAGGCGCTTCCATTAGTGTGATGACGAGCGCCACTGGGGCGTGAGCCACAAGAGAGAAAAAGCCGATGCCTACCAGGTTGTCGAACGAAGACCCGGTTCATCGGGCACGGCCTGCAGAGAGGTTTCCCCTGTCATATCACGTAACCGTTATGATCGGGATACAAGCGAATGAAATCGTTTTTCATCACCGGATGTGCTATGATTTCCAAACTGGGAGAATGTTATGGTGGATATTGTCGCTACAAAAGCAGGGGTTGCTCTAGGCATGTCCAACAAGGTGGGTGGAGTCATGCTCTCCTTGAAGCGATGCAAGGCCATCATTCACGTTTTTTTGACAACACTCGTGGTGGCGGCGCTAGTCTACACCGTACCCGCTGGAGCTCAGGAGACGGCGGACGAATTCGGGTTGTTGTCCTCTGAGGCTGGCGCAGGAGACAAGGTGGCGATCCTCGCTACCGGCTGGCATGCGGTTACGGGCGAGGTTCCCAATCCGAGGGCGGATCCCGGCGGCGGCATGGTGGCGGTGACGGGGGATGAGTTCGTCAAGACGATCTCTGACCAAGGCGAGGTATCCAACGTTCGTCGCTTCCGGTATCTCCCCTTCGTCGCCATGACGGTGAACAAGACTGCGCTGGAGGCAGCGAAACGATACAACCCCGGGGTGCGGATTTGGAAGGACTGGCCAGTCAAGCCTTTTTTGGTGGAAAGCGGCCCCATGGTGGGAACCTCCTTGCTCCACCGGGTAGGTTTTACCGGCAAGGGGGTCTTCGTCGCCGTAATCGACACCGGGACGGACGTTTCGCACCCTTTTATCGCCGGGCGGAAGATCATCGAAGCCTGCGCGGCCGACAGGTGCCCGAACGGGCGCCAGAGAATGTTTGGTCCCGGGGCGGCGCGGCCCGTGGACGCGCACGGCACCCACGTCGCGGGCATCGCTCTGGGCCGGGGGAAGAGGATGTCAGGCGTAGCGCCGGAAGCCGGCCTGATCGCGATTAACGTCTTCAACCCTGACGGCGGAGCGAGAACTTCAAACGTCCTCGCGGCGCTGGAGTTGGTGGTGAGGCTCGCTCACAACGGGCGAGTCAACGTCGCTTCGGTTAACATGAGCCTGGGTATGCCAGTACATTTTTCGAATCCCTGTGTCCATCGTGGTTTCGACACGCTGGTGCGGATGTTAACAAGATTGAACGTTGCCGTGGTGGCGGCATCGGGCAATGAAAGCAAGGAGCATGGCATCTCCGCTCCCGCCTGCATCAGAGGCATCATCAGCGTCGGGGCGATCGACAAGCGAAACCGTGTGGCGCGCTTCTCCAACAGCGCACCCATTCTGGACATCCTGGCGCCGGGAGTAAAGATCGATTCGTCTGTCCCTGGTTCGGGAGAGGAACGCGCGAGATACAAGAAATTCGGAGGCACATCGATGGCCGCTCCGCACGTTGCGGGTGCGTTCGCCGTAATGCGACAGGCTGAGCCGCACAAATCCGTGCGGGAACTTACACGCGCGCTGATTCGTGGAGGAAGATTGATACGCGACCGTCGTAACGGACTCAGGAAGCCTTCACTCGAAATTGTTAGCGGCCTTGTGATTCTCGGCGTCAAAGTAGACGAGAATTCGCCACCGAAAGCAGGCACAGGCCAAGGCGGGAAAACGCCGAAAAAAGACGAAGGATGGCGGGTGATTGGGAGGTAATTTCATGCCAAAGGCGCTCTTCCCGCGAAGGGAAAAAACCCGAATGAAAGTAGCGTTGTGCGCGCTCGCGGTGATGATGTTATCGGGCTGCGCATCAAACGAGACGAAACAGCCGAACACGTCCGATCGTCAACGGGTCATCGTGAAGATTCGCCTTTCTGAAGACGCCGGGAAGAATACGGCTCGCGAAAAGGCAGCCAATATCCTCTCGCAGTTAGAACCAAAAGTCCGCAAAACGGCTCGAACATTCGAACTGCTGCCGCTCATCGCGGTCGAAGCCGACGCGAAAACGCTTATGCAGCTGCTTCGAATGCCGGAAGTAGAGTCAATCCAGCCGGATCTGGAGATTAAACCTTTCGACTCACCCGCGATGAAGATCCCAATCGCACCTTCTGGAACGACTAAGTAATGAGAATCGTTTCATGTTTCGGAGAACTCCTTGCTGGGCCGTTTGGGAGACATCGTGATATTACAGCTCTGGTTCTTCCATTTTAATGATGACGCCTACAATGATGATTGGCTAATCCATATTACCAAGAGGAGAAACCACGACAATGTCTAGTCTGTTCACAAAACATCGATTGATTGCCAAAAAGATGTTCGTACCGCTGGCGCTGGCCATGAGCCTTACAGCCTGCTCTACGACGATGGCGCAAACCCAGTACAGCGACGTACCGGTTCTCGTCGTCGCGGAGGATGAAGACAAGACCACAGTCCGGCGCGGAAGCGACATCTTCAAGCGTGTGATTGCGCAACTGCGCCACGGGATGAAACGGATAGGGTTCCGCATGTTGGATGAGGAATCGGTCACCGTCGACCTCGGCTGGAAAATTCAAGACCGTCGTAAGAAGACCGAACTTATCCGGCTCGCCAAGTTGATGTCGAAGAGTGGCAAGGCCGTGCACCAGGTGCGCGCCATGGCGCTCTTCCGCATCCACGCGTCCATACCGGACAACCGCGAAATGAGGGGCGCAGTAAACTCGGTGCAGGTACGAATCGATGGGGAGGTATATGACATTCTCGCCAACGAGTTCATCGACACTTACGAGTTGCCCCGCCAGGAGTACCCGGCCCCGGCAGACTGCAACCAGCTTTGCATCACGGAAGTCGTGGGCGACCGGGCCCGCGAGATCGCTGGCAGCCTCGGCGTCGTGCTCGGAAAGAAACTGGCGCGCTACCGCGACGTTTCGGCTGGAGGAAGCGCCTCGGGCCGTCATGGCGAAGCCGTGACCGGAGAGGCGCGCAGGCGGGGGCCCGGAAGCGGCCACACGATGCAGATTCCCTATACCGTAACGCTACGGTTTTTCGATCGCCAAGAAGCGCTCACTATCATCGGAGTCATGGCGGACGAGTTCCCGGGCTATAAGACCCATACCCTCATCAGCCAGAAACCTGCAGTTCGCAAATACTCCTACGTAACTTCTGCAAAGCCCAACAAGATGGAGGAGTGGATCACAATTCTACTCAATGACATGAATTTCAACCCGGACAAGGAGGTCGTTATCCTTTTCAAGGGAAGCGAGATCACCGTTGAGAAGATAGTCCCCACGCCTATGCGTCCTAGGTCGAAAGACGAGAAGATACGTTTCAAATAATGTGAGTCGGACGCCCACCGGGGGTTGTTCCCCCGGCGGGCGTTTGATTTTTGATGAGTTGAGAAATGAGACATAAGAGAATAACCCGTCCCTCCTCCTCCGCTCTCTGCGTTAAGCTCTTCCTGTCCTTCTGTGCTCCCGTTGTCGATGCGGCTGTAGCCAAAGCGCCTCTCGCAAACCTGCCGATCCTCATCGTCGTGGAAGACGAAGATCCGAACTCCTTGAGGCGTAGCAGCTCAATAGCGAAGCGTATGGCCACCACGCTCAAGAGCAAAATGAATCGGAAGAGTTTTCACGTGCTCGATGAAGAGGCGGTCGCGGAAGACCTCGAATGGAAGGTTCGGGACCGCCGTCCTAAAATGGGTCTCTTCCAACTTCCCAAGTTGTTGTCGAAGAGTGGCAAGGCCGAACACCAGGTTCGCGCTATGGTGCTTTATCGGACTTATGTTGCAATTCAAGGTCCATTACGATTTGCAATTGTTCAAGTGCGTATAGAGTGTGATGTCTACGACCTCCTGAGCAACCAATTCGTCGAGGGACTATCGCTCACGCGCGAGTACCCGGCCCCGACGAAGTGCGACTATCCCTGCATCTTGAAATTCTTGGGTGACAGGGCCCGCGAGATAGTTGGCAGTCTCGGTACCATGCTCGAAAAGAAACTAGCCCGTTACTACGATGTTTCGACGGGAGGTAACGCTTTAGGCCCCGTAACCGAAGAAGCCCACAGGCGAGGTTTGGGCAGCGGACACACTACCCAGATTCCCTATGTCTTCACGCTCCGCAATTTCGAGCGTATCGAGGCGCTCGCCATCATCGGGTTCATGGCGGAAGAGTTCCCTGGCTATAAAACTCACTCATCAGTCAGAAATCGGCCTTGCGCCGCTACTCATACGTCAGTTCCGCGAAACCGAACAAGATGTATGAGTGGCTCACTATCCTGCTCAAGGACATGAACTTCGAACTTGACAAAGAGGTCGCGATCCTTGTCTAAGGGAAACGAGATCACCGTTGAGAAGATTGAACCCAAGCCTATGAGTCCCGGATCGAAAGACGAGAAGTTACATTTGAAATAAAGCGGGCGTCCTGATTTGAGGTGAGGTGAAATGAAAACACGGATGGGTCTGTCAAGAAAATTTCCCGCCAGAATCTGCGCAGCCGCCCTTTGTTCGGCGGCTTTACTTGCATTTAGCCTTTGTGCCGCCTATGGGGCAATAACTCAAAAGTCCCGCGCCGATGTGCCGGTTCTTGTCGTCGCGTATGACGAGGGTTCGAACTCCCTTTCGCGCAGCAGTGATGTCGCCAGAGGCGTAATCGCTGCGATTCAGAAAGGTATGAAGAGGATGGGCTTTAGCGTTCTCGACGAAGACGCGATCGCGGGCGACCTCAAGTGGAAACTCTTGGGCATCCGCAAGAAAATCACACTGGTTCAAATCGTCAAACTGATGTCGAAAAGCAACAAGGCTGAACATCAAGTTCGCGCTGTGGTGCTCTGTCGAACTTATTATTTGCGTTACAATAGGACGGGTTCGGAGCTTGCGGTGCAGATGGGAATCGAGGGCCAAATTCTCGACCTTCAGAGCAACCAGATCATCATCACAGATAAAGACAAATCACCCGTACGTAGGATGTGGGCCCCGGACGGCGAATGCAATGAATCGTGTTTTATGGAATTGGTCAAGCTCGCCGAACAGCCCGCCAGCAGCCTCGGCGTCGTGCTCGGAAAGAAACTGGCACGCTACCGCGACGTTTCGGCTGGAGGAAGCGCCCCGGACCGTCGTGACGAAGCCGTGACCGGAGAGGCGCGCAGGCGGGGGCCCGGAAGCGGCCACACGATGCAGATTCCCTACACCCTAACCCTTCGTGGTTTCGAGCAGCGAGAAGCGCTCGACATCATTGGGGCCATGGAGGAGCAATTCCCCGGCTATAAGACACATAGGCTCATCAGCCAACAACCCGCCGCACGTCGCTATTCCTACGTGACTTCCGCGAAGCCCAACAAATTGGAGGAGCGGCTCACGATTCTGCTAAAGGACATGAACTTCAACCTGGGCAAGGAGGTCGTTATCCTGTTCAGGGGAACCGAACTCACCGTCGAGAAGATAGTCCCCACGCCACGGCGACCCAGGTCCAGAAAAGAATAAAAGTTCATGAAGTAAAACCCGACGCGGCTGGTTGGAGTTTCAGGGGATTTGAAATTCCGGCGACTGCGGACCAAAAGCGACATGCTCAACTAAATCGGTAATATCTGTATATACCGCTAAAAAACTTTGTTCCCTGGACCCCCGAGGCAAAGAAGTAAGCATTGAGGGTGCGAGCGTCAGGGCTACGCGAAACCCTATGCTGTTGCCGTGTCCCCGGGCTGAGAACTTGCCGCGATACGCCATACGGTTCATCGGCCCTAAGCTGCTCCAGGACGCGCCACGTAAGACGCGTTTCGAACAATCACCCCCTAACCAGGGGCTCCCGTCCTTTGGTGCAATCGCATAGTTCGAGTTCGCACAATCCTCCACCCATTCCCAAACGTTGCCCAGCATGTCGTGTAAACCGAAGCCGTTCGCCATAAACGAGCCGACAGGCGCCGTAAAAATAAAGCCATCCCGGCAAGGCGCTATCGGCCCGCTCCAGCCCTTGAATCTTTCCTTGAAAGTCTCGTCGGCCCCATTTGCGTGGGCGCACAGTTCCGGGAAATCGCCATCCCAGTAGAGCGGCGTGCGGGTTTTCCCCCGCGCCGCGTACTCCCACTCCAAATCGCTCAGCAAACGATACGGTTTCCTCGTCTTCTCCGACAGCCACTTCACATATGCCTTCGCATCGTACCAAGTCACGTCGAGCGCGGGACGACGGCCACGCCCCCAACCCTTGTCATCGGTTCGACGACCGTTGCAACCGCTATGGCGAGCGCATGCGTCCCACTCGGCGAACGTCACCTCGTACTTGCCAACGGCAAAGGGTTTGGCGATCGTCACACGCTGAAGAGGACCCTTATTATTCTTCCATCCCGGCATATTCAGAGGGGGACGCATCATAAATAAACCCGCCGGAATCACGACCATCTCGGGGCATTCAGGACATTCTTGGAAAACTCGGCCCGGCTTCAAGTGGATCCGCTTTCCCGTCAGCTCTTCTTTTTGATCCTTCTTTCCGGTTGGCGGAACGAACCTTCCAGTCAAATCGCTCCTGTCAAAGGCCAAGGCTGCAAACGACGCCGTTCCCGTAAATGTCGCCACCAAGAGCAGGCTCACAATTGTTGTTCGTCCGACTTTCGACATTGATTTGACGTCTCCTCACTATTGTCAACCAGTGCGCCTTAGAGCCTGCGCGTTAATTCCTTCAGACCAAGGACCCTCATGCTTTTATGGGAACATAACACTTTTAGTTCAGCCCCCGGACTAAAAAAATCCCGCCGGGGGGCATCGTCTCCTGGACCCTCGAGGTAAAGGGGTAAGGGTTCGGGGGGTGAGCGCCCGTGCTACGTGAAACCCGTTGTCGTTGTCCCGGTAGACTGCCAGCCCCTGAAGCGGTAAGACACGCGGATATCCTTCGGCAGGAAAAACCAATACCTACCCACGCACGACACACCTGAACATTCTCCACCACTTTTTCATCTCCTTTCTCCCCGGTCTCTTTCGAACCAGTCAGAGACGTCCTCTTCGGGAACGGGAATCCACCCGTGAGCGCCAGCTCCCTCAAATCGATAATGCGCCTCGGAGCGAAGCTCAGAATCTCGACCATACACTACCTTAAAGTGTCCGCGTTGCGGTGCGCGTATTCTACGTCGGCGGCGTTTTCAAAGGTCTTGTTCTCGATGATGACCGCCAGACCATAAGGTAATATGCGCGCATGCTCCCCCGCGCAGGCTTGGGTATGCCACGAGAGAAAATGATGATGAATCCTGCTAGCAGGGTGAGTCGCGAAGACGGGAAATGGCGGTTCATGCGTTCTCGCCTTGAAAACGTTTCACCTCGAATTCACCGGAATACCGCGTGTTTCAAGTAGAGCGCTCATTTTGCAGGAGAGCCGCTTTCGACCGCTTTTTCGGGCGCTCGAAGTCGACGGTGGACACCGGAATTCAGAAGAACGCTGTTGCCTTGAGCAAAATCCCAAGCCGTTCGGCCTTCTTTCGTTCTCACCGCAATATCCGCGCCCGCATCCAGCAAGGACGCGACAACTCCAGAGTTCTCGTTGTTTCACGCCGCCTCATGGAGAGGGGTTTGGCCTCTCTTGTCGCGCGAATCTACTTTCGCTCCCGCTTCGAGCAAAACCTTCACGACCCCAGGGTTCTTGTTGTTCCACGCCGCCTCATGGAGAGGAGTTTCGCCTCTCTTGTCGCGCGCGTTCACTTTCGCCCCTGCATCCAGCAAAACCGCCAGAATCGCCGGCATCTTACTGAACGCAGCCGCATCGTGGAGGGGGGTGTCACCTGTATTGTCCCGCGCGTTTACTTTCGCTCCCGCCTCGAGCAAAACCTTCACGACCCCAGGCGTCCTACTGTATCGAGCCGCAAGGTGGAGAGGTGTTGCGTTATAATCGTCCCGCGCGCCCACCTCCGCGCCCGCCTTCAGTAGTACCGCCACGACCTCCGGCGTCGTCGCAAGATGGAGGGGTGTTACGCCATGCTCATCCCGTTGGTTTACGTCCGCCCCCGCTTTTGCCAGAGCTGTTACGACTCCCGGTGTCTTGCCGTAGCTCACTGCATAGTAGAGAGGCTTTATGGTGCTGCTATCTCGCATATTCACATCCGCTCCGGCCTCTAACAGGGCCGTTACGATTCCCGGTGTCTTTCCGTAGCGCGCCGCATGGTGGAGTGGTGTTGCGTCTTTTTTATCTCTCGCGTTTACTTTCGCACCCGCTTTCAGCAACACCGCCACGACCCCCGGTGTCACGCCGTTCCGCGCCGCATCATGGAGAGGGGTTTCGCCTTCTTTGTCCCGCGCATTTACTTTCGCTCCCGCCTCGAGCAACGCCCTAACGATCCCAGGCGCTTCGTTGTTGAGCATCGCATCATGGAGAGGTGTTTTGCTATCTTTGTCCCGCGCGTGTAGTTCTGCCCCTGCCTCGAGCAACATAGCAATGACCGCAGGGTTCCTGTTGTTAATCGCTGCATAGTGGAGAGTTGTTTTGTCAGATTCACCACGTGCGTTCACTTCCGCCCCCGCCTCGAGCAATGCCCTAACGACTGCAGGGTTTTTATTATTGTATGCCGCATTCAACAGAGGTGTGTCGCCTCTTTCATCCCGCGCGTTCACATTCGCCCCTGCCTCGAGCAAAGCCCTAACGACCCCAGACACTTCGTTGTTCCACGCCGCATGGTGGAGAGGGGTTTCGCCTTTCTTGTCACGCGCGTTCACCCTCGCCCCCCACTTCAGACATCGGGCGACATCCACCACGCCGGCATGCTTGAAGAACGATTCCGTGTTCCATTCTTTGCATGAAACCGTCGCCGCTGAAACCGCGCCCATCCACGCGGAGGACAGCAGACAGAACACCCCCAAAAATGCCCTGAAAACTCTCGACGGCCGAATCATACCGGCATCTCCTTTTTTAGGTCCTACTCCATTTGGAGCGGCGTCGGCGTAGTCCATCTCAAAGCGCGGCCAAGGAGTTTCGTCCCCAGTAATATTCAGGGGCCAAGAGTTAGAGCTACGCGAAACCCGATGATGTAGTCCCTGTCTCCCGTAGTAGACCGGTCGCGATGCGCAGAGCGCAGGCGCCTTGGAGTGTCGTTCCATGACCCGCCGCGCAGAACGCGCTTTGCGCAGTTGCCGCCCGTCCGGGCTTTCCCTTCCGATGGCGCATCCGTATAGCTCTCGTTCCAGCAATCCTCCACCCACTCCCAGACGTTGCCGTGCAGATCGTGCACACCGAACGGGTTCGCCGGAAATGACCCGATGTCCACCGTCTTCTCACGAAACTTGCCCTTCTTGCCTTCGTCATACGTGTAATTCCCGTCGTAGTTTGCCTGAGACGTGGATATCGTCTTTCCAGAATGAAACGGCGTCGTCGTTTTTGCCCGCGCCGCATACTCCCACTCCGCCTCGGTAGGCAAGCGGTATTCCTTGCCTGTCTTAGCAGAAAGCCACTTCACGTACGCCTTCGCGTCATTCCAACTCACGTTTATAGCGGGACGGCGTCCGCGTCCCCAACCTTCATCGTCCGGCCGGTGGCCGCCGCAGCCGCCGGCCGCGACGCATGCGTCCCACTCTGAGAATGTCACCTCGTACTTGCCGACAGCGAAGGGTTTTGAGAACGTGACCATATGGCGGGGCCCTTCATCCTCATCTCTGTCTTCTTCATCTGGTGGGGAACCCATCATGAACGAACCCGCAGGCACAACTACCATCTCCGGACATTCAGGGCAATCCTGGAATTCCCGGCCCACTCGCTCACGCTCGGCCTTTTCACGCGCTTTGCGCTCCGCCTCCTCCCTTTCTCTCGCTTCTCTTGCTGCACGCTCCGCCGCTTCCCGCGCCCTCCGCTCGGCCTCCGCTTTTTCCCGGGCTTTTTCCTCCCTGCGCTTACGCTCAGCCCTCTCTCGCTCCTTGCGTTCCGTTTCCTCCCTTGCCAGACGTTCGCGTTCGACTTGCGCCCAGGTCTTGCCCTCGAGCAGGGCGAGGAGGGGAGGACTCTCTAAACCTTTCTCCCGAGCCGTCTCCACCGTTCCGTATTTCCGCCGAGCCACCTCCGCCGGCGTTTCGTCCTTCGGACCCCGGATCCCGGGGTCCGCACCCGCCTTCATCAGCAACTCGATGATCTCCGGGTGCCCTTGCCCCGCCGCCATGTACAGCGCCGTCGCCCCGTCCACAGCCCGGACGTTCGGCGACGCCTTCGCCTGAAGCAGCGGC
>CAYTSP010000004.1:0-4775 GCA_964440505.1 uncultured Nitrospinaceae bacterium | reverse complement strand
CCCTACGCGCACGAGGCGGTCCCGGTGGAAGAGCGCCCCCGCCTCGCCCGCCGGCCCACCTGGATGACCGGCGTCCGCCCGCCCTCAAAGCCCGCCGACGTGCTCTTCTGGAGCGGAGGCAAGGACAGCTTTCTGGCCTGGCGGGCCTTGCGGCGCGAGGTTTCGCGGTCACTTGTTCTGCTCACCACCTTCGACGCGCAGAGCCGGAAAATCGCGCACCAGGAACTCGATATCGAACTGGTGGCACGCCAGGCCGAACATCTGGGAGCCCCGCTGCTGGGCGTTCCCCTCCATCCCGGAGAGGCGTATGAGGCGCGCATCGCCGAGGCGGCCCGTATGATCCCGCGCATCGCCCGCTTCGTCTTCGGCGACCTGCATCTGGAGCACATCCGCGATTGGCGCGTGGAGGCGTTTCGGGAACTGGCCGCAGGTCTTGGCGCATCGCTCCACTTCCCGCTGTGGGGCGCGCCCTATGAGGCGCTGATGGACGATTTAGAGGCGAGCGGCGCCGTCTGCGAGGTCTCGGCGGTGACGGAGGAAGCGCTCGGCGTCGTGCAGGTCGGGCAGCGCTTCGACCGCGCGTTGATGACAAGCCTGCCCGAGCGGGTCGACCGCTTCGGGGAAAACGGGGAGTTTCACACCCTCGTCAAGCTCTGGGCGGCGGACGGGGGATAGATCGCCACAGCAGCCTTACGGCCGTTCCCAGCCGGCGATTTCGCCGGGCGTAACGCGGAAAAGGGGATGGGGCAGGGGAGTATTCTCCGACAGGCATTTCTCGTATTGCTCGGGTGAACGGGTTTCCAGCTTCATCATCAGATGCCGCCATTCGAAATCGAGCTGGCCGCTCGTAACGTCCGGTCGTTTCGAAGTGCGCAGGCGTGCAATCTTGCTTTTATCGAAGCGGTAGCCCCGCTTTATTGATTCCGCATGCACGGTTCTCAGGTATTCGGCGATGAGGGCGGCGGGCCTGCCGCCTGAGCGGAAACGCTCCAGTTGGGGATGGCGGCGGTAGCCCTTCGTCTCGCGCACAAGAACCGCCTGGGCGAGCAGGGCTTCTCGCCACAGGGCGACGAGCCCCTTAGCGTCCAGGTATTTGGGATGAAGACTCCACAAGCGCATGTTCTCACTACCCGTCGTCGGCCGGAATCGGGATGACTCCGGCGCGCCGCCTATTTTTTCTTTCTCGGTCTTCCGTTGATGAACGCTTCCCGGACGTAGCGGACGACCGACCAGATATCCTCGTCTCTCAGCAGGTGGCCGTAGGACTGCATGAAATTGAACTTCTTCGTCTCACTGGCGTCGATGCGGCCGAGCTTGATGACCCAGAAGAGGAACCCGTCGCCGAAGCGCGCCATCTGTTCTCGCAGGTGATAGTTCATCGGCGGCGGCTGGATGTGGCTGATGAACGGTTTTCCGGGGTCCTGATCCTCCACGGGGCGGATTCCGTTCCCGAGGCCCCTTATGCCGTGGCACTGGGAGCAGGCGTCGGTGAAGATTTCCCTGCTCACCGCGTCTTTCGGTTGATTGCCTTTGCTGAAGCCGCGCACCCATCTGATGAGTTTTTTTATCTGGGCGTCATCGAGCGCCTCGCCGAAGGAGGGCATCGCGGTGGGGACGCCGTTTTTTACCTGGTGGCCCTTGGTCCGGTTTTTCAGCACGTTCATCTTGCCGAACTTCACGACGGCGAACATGTAGTCATCCGTCATGCGCTTCATGTAGGGGCTTGTGAAAACTTGCGGTCTCGGCCTCACCGTCCGCCAGATCGGCCCCTTGCCGTCGCCTTTCACCCCGTGGCAGGAGAAACAGATTTCCCCGTAAATTTTCTTGCCCCGCCAGTAGTCTCCGCCGTTTTGCTTCGCCGTCTCGGGTTTCGGGGGTATTCTCTTCGCCGCAAGAGAGGCGGCGGGCGCTGCGAGGCTCAAAGAGAGAGCAAGAACGATCCACACCCCCTTTTCCCTCAAAAACTTCATTTCCCCTCCTCTTCCAGCGGTCACGTCGATACGGAATGGAGGCGCGCCTCAAGCGCGGGCGCGCCGGATGCTAACCCGATTATGCCGGTCAAGCCTCCTTTATTTCTTCGCGCAAGGATTTTGCGCCGCGCAGGGATTGTTCGCACACGGGTTTTTGGCGGCGCAGGGGTTTTGGGGAGCGCAAGGGTTTTTAGGCGCACATGGATTTTGAGTCGCACAGGGGTTTTTTGCTGCAGGCGGATTATTGGCCGGGGGCGGGTTTTGAGGTGCGCACGGATTTTGCGCTGCGCATGGGTTGTTGGACACGCCTGGATTCCTGGGCGCAGCGGGGTTCCTGGCGTCGAGGGTATCCAAGCCGGGATTCTTCGGGGCGGCGGTTTTGGCTACGCCGGGGTTTTCGCCTCCGCCTGCCGGCAGCACCGTCTTCATGAACGCCTTGCGCTTCGCCTCCCACGCGAGCATGCGCTCATACCGCGCGGGCGAGAGCGAAACCACGTAGGCTTCGAGGTCCTTGTATTCCCGGGAATAGGGGTTCATGGGCGAATTGCCGATGAACGTCGTGGCGCACCAGTCGTTGAACTGCCCGACGCTCACCACCCCTCCCGCAGGGCTCAGGCGCGGGAAGTGATCCGCCGCTCCGATGAGCGTGGGAACCGGAACGGGGTGTCTCACGCCCTTGACGTCCACCGCGGTGCCCCGGATGGTGCGGCCCCTGGGGTGGCAGCTAACGCAGCCGATGCTGCGGAAGATTTTTCTGCCCCGGGCGACGGCGTCCCTCACGCTGGCGTCGCGCTTCCGGGTGGATGCGTCGGGCGGCGGCGTGACGGTCGGCGCCTTGCTCCTCGCCCGGGCCGCGCCGCCCGCAGGGGGGGTGAATGGCTTGACGATGCGCGGGTTCTTCTCCGTCCTGGCGCAGGCGTTCTTCGCCGCGCAGGGGTTTTTGACTGCGCCCGGATTCTGGGCCGCGCACGGGTTTTGGGGCGTACAGGGGTTGTTGGCTGCGCAGGGATTCTGGGCGGCGCAAGGGTTTCCGGCGCACGGGTTCTTGGGTGCGTTCGCCGCCTGCGCCGGAAGGGCGGCCCAGACCGGGGCGATCAGGAGCGCGCCGAGGAGGATGAACCTCGATTTTCTCAGCATGGCTCTTTCTCCCCCCAAGGGATGATTTCGATGCGGCAACGGGAAGGGGAACAGGGTCATGGATTCTGCCTCGTGAGGCGGCGCCGCTGTGGGCATTATATCAGAGTCGAGAGTCTAGGGGAGCAGCCGCATCCCCAGAACGGCGACGAACAGGGCGATGAAGACGGCCAGAAATCCGCAATAGGAGTGGATCTGCCTCAAATCCCCGTTCTTCAAGTTTTTTCTCAGCCTTCGGCCCAGCCAGGCCGTCGTCCAGAACAGCCCCAGGGCCAGGGTGGCGAAATAGCTGTGCGCCGTCTCGTAGAGGGGGCCTTCCAGGGCGAAGCGCATGCCCCCCAATCCCAGTGCGTAACCCACCGAGAAAAGAGCAATAAACCACCTGCCGAGCCGCATGTGCAGGCGGGCGACCCGCGCCGTCTCGGGGCCTGCTCCTCCCATGCGCGAGCGCCTCACGCGCAGGCCGTTCGCCAGCGTGACAAGTCCCAGCGCGAGCGTGGCTATCTGAAAAGCCGGATGAATGTACGCCGCAAGATTCATGGCCGGAACTCCTGGAAACATGGATGAGATGCGCTTTCATCTTCCCCTTGATGTTTACCTTGCCCGATGGGCGGACGCAAAGCTATATTAGCCGAAACGCAGATAAGGCCCATCGGCCCGCAGTCCCTTGAGTTTCAGAGTGAGGGAATTATGAACCTAGAAGACCTGCGCGCCATCGCGCGCGGCAGCAGGGTGTTCGATCTGGGCGTCGAGTTGTTCCCCGGCATGCCCCACGTGCCGCTCCACGGCCCGTTCGGGTATTCCATGATCAGGGAACACGGCGACTTCATGTACGCGGGCGGCGCGTGCTCGGCGGTGGATACTTTCTTCTGCACCGGCCACACCGGCACGCACATCGACGCCCTGGGCCACGTCGCGCGGGACATGAAGCTCCACGGCGGCCTGGACGTCGCCGAGCATCAGAGCAAAACGGAAGGTCTCAAGGCCCACGGTATCGAGAGCGTCGCGCCCGTGGTGAGGCGCGGCGTGATGATCGACATGGCGGCACATCTTAAGAAAGACGTGCTGGAAGCGGGCCGGCCCGTCACCAAGGAAGAGCTCGAAGCCGCGGCCGCCGCACAGGGCGTCCGGGTGGAGGAAGGCGACGTCGTCCTCGTGCGCACCGGCCACATGCGCCACTGGCCGGGCCGGAACTATTATTACCAAAAAGGCGGCGTGCCCGGCGTCGACCTGGACGCCGCCAGGTGGCTCTCGGATCAAGGCATCTTCATGGCGGGGAGCGATAACTTCGCGGTCGAGGTGCTGCCCGCTCCCTCCCTGCCGGTGCATTGCCACATGCTGGTGGACAGCGGGGTCCATCTGCTCGAAGTCGCCGTGCTCGAGGAGTTGAGCCGGGCGCGCGCGCATGAGTTTCTCTTCGTCTGCCTGCCGCTCAAGGTGCGCGGCGGCACGGGTTCGCCCGTCCGCCCCGTCGCCATCCTGTAGACGCACTCCTTTCGCTTCCGGTGCGATAGTCATGCCCCGCGTGTTCGAGGACAGGGCCAAAGCGCTTCTGCGCGATGCGGGCGTGGTGGTCCCGCGAGGCCGTTCCGTGAGTACGCCGGAAGAGGCGGCGGAAGCGGCGCGCGCCATTGGCGGCCCGGTGATGGTGAAGGCCCTGGTGCCCGTAGG
>CAYTSP010000003.1:0-17671 GCA_964440505.1 uncultured Nitrospinaceae bacterium | reverse complement strand
CTCATGTGGCCGCCTGCCAGCGCCCAGGGGTAACCGGGGTTGGTTTCGGGTAGATAGGCGGGGTATTCGAGTCCCTTGCCCTGCATGGCGAAGGAAAGGTCACCGCATTGCTGGGCCAGGCGCATCGTACCTTGGGCCAGTTCTTCGCACTCGCCTGCCGCCGCTTTGCGAATCAATTCATCCATCTTTTTGGCGTCGCCGAAGCGGATGCCGTCGAGCACGGGTTTGTCTGAGTTCCGCTCGTTCCACTCCATGGCGTAGCTGAAGGTGGCGCCCAGGCTGATGGCGTCGTAGCCCATGCGATCGCCCAACTCCACGAGTTCGAGTGATTCTTCCGCATCATAGACGCCGCAGTTCGCCGTGATGAGGTCGAGCGGCTCATAGTCGAATTTGACCCTGAATTTTCCTTTCTTCGCCTTTCTTCCCTCGGCTGTCTCTCCCTCGGGCCTGTCGTAGATGTTTTTGTGGCACGCGATGCCGCATTTGAAGCAAGACTCATCTTTAACGACATAAGGTTCTTCAAAGCTGCTTCTATAGAGTTGAACGGCGTCATCATTGCCCGGCGCCCAGAAGTTCCTCTCGGGCAGACAGCCCATGGGATGCAAACCCGCGATGTTTCGCCAGGTGCCGCCGCCGCCATCGGCCTTATAGGCATCGCGGTAGTTTTTCGAACCGGCGCCTCGGGAGATGACTTTGTTCGCTTCTTTGACGATATTTGTGACGGCCGTTTTGTCGTCTGGTGCCTGTGCGACGATGGCGATGAGGTTTTTGGAGCCCATCACGCCGCCGAAACCGCCGCGCCCGCAGAACCTCGGCTTGCATTCCCTCGTTTTGAGTTGGTTTTCCGTGCTCAAGACGATGGACGCCATGCGGTTCGTTTCGTAGTTCTCCCCAGGTGGGCCGATGACGGCAAAGTGCGCGTCGTCGTATTCATCGGCCAGAGCCATCATCTTCTCGTGCGAATCCTGACCCATCAGAGGAGAAGCGTCCACGAGTTTCAAGCTCGGCGGGCCGCCAAGGGTATCGCTCTTGATGACCAGTGTGACGGGCTTCTCACTCCTTCCTGTAAAGATGATTTCGTCTATGCCCGCACAGGCCACCTTGGTTCCGAATTTACCGGAACCTGCCGAATACATGGCCGAAGGCGCACCGGCGAGCGTGCTCTTGAGCGGGCTGTAGCCACCAAAGAACGTCCTTAGCCCCGTCATGAGGTTCGTACCAGAAAAACAGCCAAGTTCCATGACGAGAGGGGAGGAGGGAGCATAGGGGTCTGATACGTCGTGATGGGAGAGAATTTTGAAAATCCTGCCGATCCCGCCTAGAAAATCCTCCAAATCCTCGCAGGATTTCTCTTCCACCGTGATGCTTCCACTGCTGAGATCAACGGTAGCGCTTCTGTAATTGTAATCAGTTGCAGAGTTGTTCCCGTTTTTGGCGTCTGTCCACATTTTTTCTGGCTACCTCCGATGAAAATGCCACATGGGGTTCTAGGGTCACAATATTTGCAAATGATTGTTTTCCTCAGCCCGTGATTATTCCGTGTTTTACTTGGTTGGGCAAGCGGACGGGCGTTGTGAAACTGTTAGAAAGCCACGGGTTCTTGAAATTCTCCAAAAACGCCGCGTAGCACATCCGTAATCTCTCCGATGGTGGCATATGCTTCCACCGCCTCGGAAATCGTCTCCATAAGATTCTCATTGCCTCTGGCGGCATCTTCGAGACGCTCAAGACTCAGTTTCACCTGCGATGCGTCTCGCTCTTTCTTCACCTTTTTCAGTTGTTTCTTCTGACGTTCCTCAAGTGCAGAGTTAATTGTGAAAATCTCTTGAGCGGGAGGCTCCTCTCGTACATATTTGTTGACGCCGACGATAGTCTGCTCTTGTGCATCCACCGCTTTTTGCCAGCGAAAAGCGCTTTCCGCAATCCATTGTTGCACTACGCCCCTCTGGATGCACTCGACCATCCCGCCGCGCTCATCTACGTCTTCGATAATTTGCGCCATTCCATCTTCCATGCGGCCAGTCAAATCTTCCAGGTAAAATGAACCACCAAAAGGATCCGCCACGTCGGGCACACCGCTTTCATAGGCGATGATTTGCTGGGTGCGCAGGGCGAGCAGGGCGCTTTCCTCGGTCGGCAACGCAAGCGCTTCGTCGTATGCACAAGTGAAGATGGTTTGGGCGCCTCCGAGTACTGCGGACAGAGCCTCATAAGTGACTCTGACGATGTTGTTTTCGGGTTCTTGTGCAGTGAGCGTGCTGCCGCCGCAAACAACACCAAAACGGAAAAGCCAGCTTCTCTCGTTTTTGGCGCCAAAGCGCTCACGCATGAGTTTGGCCCAAATCGTCCGCATGGCTCTGTATTTGGCGATTTCTTCGAAAAAATCCATGTGGGTGTAAAAATAAAAACTGAGCCGGGGGGCAAACTCGTCGATATCAAGCCCGCGCTCCAGGCATCTTTCTACGTAGACGATAGCGTCCGCGAGGGTAAAGCCGCCCTCCTGGATGGCGGTTGCGCCGGCATCCCTGAAATGAGCGCCCGCAGCGCTGATAGTGTTGAACCTGGGCGTGTTTTTCACGCCATATTCGACAGTATCGACGATCAGCCTCAGGGATGGCTCGGGCGGGAATATCCATGTGCCGCGGGAAACGTATTCTTTCAGAATGTCGTTCTGGATAGTGCCGGTTAGTTGAGCGGGCGATACGCCTTGTTTCTTGCCGACTGCGACGTACATGGCATAGAGGATGGCGGCTGTTGAGTTGATGGTGAAGGACGTGCTGATCTGATCGAGCGGAATACCTTGAAAAATGGTCTCCATATCCGCCAGTGAGTCGATGGCTACCCCGACTTTGCCGACTTCGCCAGATGATTTTTCATTGTCGCTGTCGAGTCCCAGTTGCGTCGGAAGGTCGAGGGCGACGGAAAGCCCGGTGTTCCCCTCGTCAAGCAGAAAGCGGTATCGCTGGTTCGTTTCTTCGGCGGTCCCGAAACCCGAATACTGGCGCATCGTCCACAGGCGTTTTCTGTACATCTCGGGATGAATGCCTCGTGTGAGAGGATATTCGCCTGGTTTGCCAGAGGAATAGCCCTGAGGCATATCTCCCAGGCCGTAGGTGCTTTCAACGGCGAGGCCTGAGCGTGTTTTTAGCTGTGGATGTTCATTTGTCATTTCGCGGTTACCTCCCCTTGAAAACGGGGCTTCGCTTTTCGAAAAACGATTTTACCGCCTCATCATGATCTTCCGACACCCAAAGATCCGCAAATAGCGACGATTCCAAACCTGTCGTTTCTTCCAGTGTATTTTCTAAGCCGAATAAGAGCAATTCCTTCAAAGAGCGAATCGCTCCTGGAGCGCTTTTGGAAATTTCATCCACCATCGTTTTGGCGACGCGAAGCCCCTTTCCTTTGGGTACCACGGCGTTGGCGAGTCCCATCTCCATTGCTTCATCAGGATGCAATTCTTTGCATGTAGTCAACAATTCCATCGCTCGCCCGTAGCCGATGGCGCGGAGAAGACGAACCCCGCCTCCCCAACCCGTCATGAGACCGACGCGGGCTTGCTTGAAACTCATATAGGCGTGTTCTTCGGTTATCCGCATGTCACAAGCCATTGCGATTTCGGTCCCGCCGCCCAGAGCATATCCATTCAAAACGGCAATTACGGGCACTGGTAACCTGGACAAACGCCCCAAGATTTCCTGCATGCGTCTGCTCATGCCCATCCCCGCCTCGTGAGATTCAAAAGACTGCAGCCATTTCAAATCGCCACCCGAGCAAAACGCCTCCTCGCCTGCGCCTGTGAGAATGACGGCTCTCAGTTCGCGAGAAGCTTCGAGGGTGTCGAGAGCATCGGTAAGCCCCTGCATGATGTCTTCGTTGATGGCGTTTCGAACGTCTTTTCTGTTGAACTTCAAGATGGAGAGTGTGCCTTCAGCTTCATGGATAAAATCTGGCATGGTTTCTCCTGGAGATTTTATCTACGAGAACCGAGGTGATTTGTGAGACGTAGGTCTTACCAGTATTTCTCGTAATGGATGTTTCCCTTCGTCCGGCCATAGTCCATCGTGAAACCGCGATCTTCCATGATCTGAATGACCCCCGGCCCGCCTTCCGGCCATATCTTCTCGCCTTCACGAACTTTGGGGATTCCGATCATGGCGGGGTTCCCGCACAAGAACAGATGCGTGTTCGCAGGGTCCATTTTGCGGCCGATGTTTTCCTCGAACATGCCCGTGGCCAGATAATCCTGTACATACACCTTGTTGTTGATGGTATCCGCTTCGCGCGTTGTGAGCGCGTGATATGAGAGTGTGGGGTATTTCTTCTCGAGTTCTCTGTAGAGGGGCTCGTATGCGAGATCATTTTTGTATCGCACGACATTGATGCTGGCAATTTGGCCTTTGTAGCCCTTGCGAAGAAGTTCCCATATCATGTGATTGTGAGGACCTTCGCCCGTCCCCGTGCCGGCGAAGACGACGAGAGAGTTCTCGTCATCCCGGATATCATTCATGCACTCGAGTGTGTATTCGCCGGTGAACTTTTGGCCCATGTGGATACGGTCGCCGGTTTTCAGGAGAAAGAGTCTGGGGGTGAGCAGAGGCGCAGGCTCGCCTTGCTCGCCGATGACCAGTACGATGTAAAATTCCAGAAAATCCAGGTCGTCTGGTGGAAATAGTTCTCCCGCTCCGTTTACCACCGGATGAGAGACGGAATAGGCGCGCCTGCCCAATCTCCTGATTCTTTTTTCGTCCAGTTCTTTTTCCTTGACGGCGTCTTCGTGGCGGGGTTCCCAGTTGCCCAGGCCCAGCGTCGTGTATTGACCCGATTTGTATTCGGGAAAGTCGAAATCGGGCTTTACGCGAAAACACGCGAGCGTCTCATGCTGCCAGACGATATCAACAACTGTGGCATTGTAATGTTTTTCCCTTAACTCTTGTTTTGTTGCATCATCAAGCATTCATGCCCTCATCGGATATATGAATCTAAATAACAATGCGATTACAGCCCAACCGCAGGCGAATACTACCCAATTCGTTTGAGAAGATATAGCCTTGAGCGGCATTTTTTTTCAGATAGTTATATCGAGATCGCCTCGAACGATACAGCATATTCAAATCCGGCGTGTTTCCCTGTTTCGACGGCCGCCTGGGTGAGGAACCCGACGGGATCGAACCCTTGTGCGAGATTGTCGATATAGAGCTTATGGGCTTGCAAGGATGCGATTCCCTTCTCCAGATACTCGGTGATGTCTACGGCATGGGTAGGCTGTGGGGAACCGCCAAGCAACACCATTCGAACACCCGTCCAGGGTTCCAGCCCCTCGTCTAGCAGTTCGGGAAAAATCCAACGATTACCCGCATCACGACCAGCATCCATTACGCCATAAGCGAGCCAACGATGATCCGCCATGTTCAGAGGACCTCCCGGCCAGGTGAGGTGATGAGAAAGAGTGATCAAAATTTCAGGTCGATATTTCCTGATTTTCCGCGCGAGATCACGCCTTAAATCCAGATTGTACTCGATGACCCCGTCCGTATAGCCCAGGAATTCCACCTTTTCCACGCCGACGATGGCGGCGCTTTTTATTTCTTCATCTTCTCTCGCGGGGCCGGCTTCTTCCGGCAACATCCCGTCGATACCCGCCTCGCCACTCGTCATGAGGATGTATGAGATTTCCTTGCCATGCGCCGTCCATCTGGCGACGGCACTCGATGCGCCGAATTCCATGTCATCGGGATGCGCCACGATGGCCAGTGCCCGCTGCCAATTTTCATCTAAAGTCGGTAGTTTGTTTTCCGTCATTTTTTGCCCTTTCTCACAAAAATGGGGCTGCTCCAGGCCAATGCCCCGTCTTCTTGCATCAACCTGATGAAATAGGGGTTCCAGCCATCGTGAAATTCGCTTTCATCGATATCGAACGTGATGTTCGCGTAAGGGCTCCCTGGTGTTGGGCTGATGCGCTGTACTTCCACCTGTTGGCGAACGCCGCCTGCCTCTACCACATGCGGAACGGCGCCGATGTCATCGAGTTTTACCTCAAAGGAAACTACGTCGGTTTCAAAGAACAGCGTCGCTCCTTCTCCGCCTGAAAGGCGGAATTCGACACCGTCCGCATCCCCGGTCGTGCGGCTCAACCACCGGATTCTCTGCTCATCGGCCGACTGTATGCCTTCTTCGAGGTTGTCTACCTGCCAGTCTCTCGGCTTTTCTATTCTCCCTTTATCGACCCTGAGGCCGCCGTGCCAGTGGGTTTGGCGGTTGCGTTGGTGTATGCGGGCGCCACTCCAGGAGATCCGGAACCAGTCTGAATTTTGGGCGGTTTCATCTTTGGGGCGATAGGAGCAGATGGTACGCGAGGCGCGCTTCAATTCTATCGACTCGATGCCGCATTCGCCCATGGTACGGACCTTGAACACTGGAGGGTCGGTGGATTCAAACTCTTCTCCCATGAAATGTTCCCTGGCCGAGAAGGAAAGGTGGATTTTCTTCCCCGTTGTTGCATAGACACGCCTTGCCTGTATCGCTTCCCACAGACTTTCGCGCGTGAGTTCATTTGCATAGATGCAGGTGTAACCTCCATAGACCCCGAAAATGGCCGCACCCGGATAGCTGGCTCCCGGGCGCCCTTTGTGTCCATCGCTCCCCGCCGTGATACCCACGCGCCAGCCCTTTTCCAGGGCTTCTTCCACGAACCATTCGAAACGTCCCCATGAGGAATATATCTCCATGACACGCTCGAGTTCCGCGTGGTGATAATCCAGGCTCGCTCGCCTGCCCCCGATGTGAGGGATTAATGTGACGTCCCGGCGTCTTCCCATCGCTTCGTAGAGGGCGTCGAGGGGGTATCTGTCTGTTTCCTGATCAGTCCAGTCCTCCAGTTGCCAGTGACTGGTCCGGTGCAAGGGGCCATCGTCGCCAAGATACATGACGTTTCTGTCTCCGCCCATTCCCGTCACGGCGGACCATTCGACTCCCAGGAACGTGACGAAGCGACCCGGCTCATTGTGTTTTTTTGTGGCCGCTCGAATGGCGTTCCAGGTGTCTTTCGTGACCTGAAAATCATTCCCCTGATGGCAGGAAAATTGGGCTCCGGCCTTGTCGCGGGCGAATGCGAAATAATCATCAACGGTATTTGTGCCAACCGTTTCCTCGCTTTGACCATGAAGATCGCCCCAGAATGGCCGCCATTGGTGGATTTTCTCCATGGCGTACAAATAATTGCTGTATGCAGGAGGGATGTCTCCCCCGGCATCTCCTCGTATGCGTCCCCATTTCCCCGATTCCCAACGCAAATTTTCCAGGCGGGCAACGGCGGGCTCATCGCGTTTGAACAGAACGGTTCCAGGCAGCCCCTCGCAGATTCCTCCTTCCGCACTGAGCGAGATTTCCGCATCTATGCCGTGACATGGATTCCCCCAGATGTCCTCGAGTTTCACCTGCACCCACGAAGCCTCATCGAGTGTTTGTTCAGTCGCGCCGTGGATGACGAGGCGGGCGGGTTTTCCCGGGACAATGGAGAAGGCGGGCGTATCGGCTGCTTCGATGAAACGATTCGAGCCGAAGCAATCAACGAAGAGCCGAAAGCGGAAATTTTTTTCGCAAAAGGTTTGAGCGCGGGTTCCAGCTCCGCCCCTGCTTCGGTCTCCCATAACGATGGTTACCGTATCTCCTTCCGCCAGATAGCTGTCAAATACATCGATGGCCAGCCCTTGCTGCCAGGGTCTGATGTTCGATTTGGGGTCCCATCTTACCCTGAGGGATGCGCTTCCATTGGTTTTCACACTCGCATGGTGAGCTTCACCGGGTGCGTCGGTTTGCGGCTTGGCCCAATCACTGGCGAAACGGCGAGAGAGGACAATTGTCCCGCCATCGTCCACGCCGTATCTGCCAACGTGGTAGGTGAGCTCCCAAGTGCCCCATGCGCCCGCTTCTATGTTCCCGGCGGGAGCGAGTTCATTCCAACCCACCCATTCGCGAACCCAGGATTCGCTCTTGCCGTGTCTGCCGTCTGGTGTCGTATCCATGATTGGTCAACTATCTTGCTGGTTGTTTTTAGGACGAAGGTCGGCTCGTTTTTTGCTCACTTCTTGCACCTTGGGCGGTCCTATGGTTTGCGGCAAGTGGTTTTTGAGGAAAATCAACGCGAGCCGAATCGAGTCTTCTCTTTCCCGAGGAGTTCTCCGCCTGAGAACGAAATTGTGGCCGGTGCCCTCGTAAAGTTTCAATTGAGCGTAGCCGGATTTTCTGGCTCTCAGCTTTCTCATCATCGTGAATGATTGCTGCACTGGGATAAGCCCATCTGCCACGCCATGAAACATCAAGGTAGAGGCATTTGTGTTATGTATCTTGTTGGCGGGACTGTGAAGTTCCAGATATTCTTTCCAGCGCAATAAATCCTCGGTCGCCAGAGCGAGCACCACGGCATTGATGCGCTTTTTGATGAGAGCCGCATAATCATAGGGACCATAATAGGCTACCACGGCCTTCACAACCGGAAGCGACGCGGCCGCGCGAAACGCCTTGTCCGCGCCGAGCGAGAATCCGATGAGACCGACATTGTCTTGCAAGCAATGCGCGCTATTCGCAAAAGCGGAAATGGCTTGGTTGATGTCTTCATTCTGGCGCTCGAAATTCGATTTTCGTTGAATGAAAGGTGTTCTGAGACCCTCGAGGTCCACCTGGTGCACCGAGTAATAGTTGATGACCAGGGATGAGAATCCATGGCTCGCGAGTTTTCGGGCGTAGCGGATGTATGCCCGCCACCAGCCGCCTTTCCCGTGCAGCAATACGACGCAAGGGTATCTTCCATCTTTCGAGGGACGGACCAGGTATCCCGTCATCAAGGCGTTTTCGATGCTCGATGGCAGTTCGACATAGTTCTCCTGGTGATCGTAGTTTCCAGCAGGAGCAGGAGCCAGGTTCAAGGTTCGGGGCCGGGCGCAGCTTGTCACCATCAGCATGGCGAAGATGAAAAGCAAGAGGGATCTTATGCGGATGATCTTGAAGAAGCGATGAATTATGCTAAGAACAGATCGAATCATGCGAAGTCCAATTTTTGCGCGGCGGCAAAAGAATCGGCAGGTTCACGCTATTATTGAGAATAATCTGGGTGAACGATTTCGGCAACATCCTGGCGCATCGAAATTACAGCGAAGGAGGGTTGGAATGACGGCGGTGATTGATTTTCTGCGGTCGAGAAGAGAGCAAAACCTGGCGGAACTTATCGAATACCTCGAAATACCCTCCATCAGCACATTGGGCTTCGGTGTAGAAGAGGCGGCAGCGCATCTGGCGAGATTGATGAGTAGTGCGGGCATTGAGTCGCAAATTCTGCCGACCGAGGGCATTTCGCTCGTATACGGCGAAGTGAAGGGACCTCCGGATGCTCCGACGATGCTTATCTATGGCCACTACGACGTTCAGCCGGCCGATATTTCCGAGGGCTGGAGTTCCGAGCCATTTGTGCCCCAGGTACGCGATGGCCGCCTCTATGCACGAGGGTCGGGAGACAACAAGGGCCAACATTTCGCACAGATCAAGGCGGTTGAAGCCTACCACCAGACGAACACGGGAATGCCCATCACCCTCAAGTTTTTAATCGAGGGAGAAGAGGAGATGGGTTCCCCCAGTTTGAGAAAATTCATACAGGCGAACAAGGAGTTGTTAAAAGCCGATTTCGCCTGCTCATCTGATGGTTCCATACACCCCTCGGGTAGGCCGACGCTCTCTTTGGGCTGCAGAGGATTGCTCTATATCGAACTTATCTCGCATGGCGTCGGAAAAGAACTCCACTCCGGGTCTTATGGCGGGTCGGTCCCGAATCCATTCTGGCGCCTCATGGAGGCCGTACAATGTCTGCGCGACGATGAGGGAAGGGTGCGTGTGCCTGGATTTTATGAGTCCGTGCTTCCCGTGGGCGGTGCGGACCAAGATGCGCTTGAGGGAATTCCCGACCCGGAGGCGGAGCTTCGGGCCGTCATCGGAGATGGGGCTGACCGGATTCCGGATCTTTCCGCCTTTTATACGAAAACTCTTACGCAGCCGAACCTGAACATTTGCGGATTTCAGGGGGGGTATTCAAATGATGGCATGAAAACAGTGTTGCCGGGTTCCGCAAGCGCCAAGCTGGATTTCCGCCTCGTAGTGGAGCAAGACCCGGACAAGCTGTTTGATGATGTGTGTTCATTTTTGAAAGCAGAGGGTTTCGATGACATCGAAGTGCGCAAGATGGCCACGTTCGACGCCAGCAAAACGCCGGCGGACAACCCCTATGTGCAAAAGGTGATCAAGGCCGTAGGCGGATATGGCGACGAGCCCGTCATTTATCCGAACTTTGGCGGCAGCGTTCCCGACAGCATGTTCACGAGAGACTTAGGCATTCCGTCCGTCTGGTTCCCCCTCGCCAATGCCGATTCGAACGCCCATGCGCCCGATGAGAATATCGACGTAGAGATTTTTCATCGTGGATGCGAGATTGCGGCGACTCTCATGGGGGGCCTCGCTTGAAGCGCCCGCTCTGGACGATAGGCCATAGCAACCACAGCGCGGAGAAGTTCCTGGACCTGCTGAGTTGCTACGGCATCGCATGTGTGGTGGATGTGCGCAGCATCCCCTACAGCAGGAGGAATCCGCAGTTCAACAGAGAAAAGCTGGGCCAGAGCCTCTCATCTCGAGACATCGCATACGTCTGGGAAGGAGAGGCGTTGGGTGGGAAACGCGATATCAGACAACATCCAGAATTTTTTGACCCCAAAGGACTCATCGACTGGAAGAAAGTGAAGCGCGATGAGAGTTTTATCCTCGCGATGGATCGATTGAGAACGCAAGTGGGAATGGAACCCACCGCCGTTCTTTGCGCGGAAGAGAACCCGAGAAACTGCCATCGCCTGCATCTGATATCCGCGGCCTGGGTGGAGAATTGCGGCGAAAACATATTGCATATTCGAGGGGACGGGCATGTGGAGACACACGCGCAAATCGCTCCCCAGTCCGAATTGTTTTGTTGATCATTCTCCCATACCCTGTCGACAGGCATTTTTTCGTGGCCCACGGACTTTCGTCCACTCATATGAGGAATTCATGAATCAGTCCCCGGAGAAGAACCGCCTCGCACAGGAGACGAGCCCGTATCTCTTGCAGCATCAATACAATCCGGTGCAGTGGTACCCATGGGGCGAGGAGGCGCTCCGCAAATCAAAAGAAGAAAACAAGCCCATTTTCTTGTCCGTCGGCTATTCCGCCTGCCACTGGTGCCATGTGATGGAACATGAAAGCTTCGAAGATGAGGAAATCGCCGAAATCCTGAACGAGCATTTCGTCTCCATCAAGGTGGACCGGGAAGAACGCCCCGATATCGATGGCATCTACATGGAAGCGGTGCAGATGATGACGGGCCAGGGAGGCTGGCCCATGAGTGTTTTCCTGCTCCCGGATCTGAGGCCCTTCTTCGGTGGCACGTACTTTCCTCCGCATGACAAATGGGGGAGGCCCGGCTTCAAAAACGTGCTTTTAAGGCTGGCTGAAGTTTATAAAACGAGACAGGACGATTTGCACGATAATGCGGAGAGCATCACGGCGAATCTGCAGCAAATGGGAGTCGTTACGGCCACAATGGGTGATTTGAAAGCGGGGTGGATCGACCAGGCCGTCCAGGAACTCAAAGATCGATTCGACACTACCTGGGGCGGTTTCGGAAGCGCTCCGAAATTTCCACCCTCCATGGCGCTGATGCTGCTTTTGAGAAAATGGGAGCGGTCCCGGGATCAGGAATTGCTGAAGATGGTCGAGGTAACGCTTCAAAGAATGGCGCTGGGCGGGATGTATGATCAACTCGGTGGAGGTTTTCACCGCTACAGCGTTGATAATTATTGGCTCATCCCGCATTTCGAGAAAATGCTTTATGACAACGCTCTTCTGTCCAGAGTCTACATCGAAGCGTATCAGGCGACGGAAAGCGCGTTTTACCGCTCCGTAGTGGCGGATACGCTCGATTACGTTTTGAGGGAGATGACCAGCCCGGGAGGAGGATTTTATTCCGCGCAGGATGCCGACAGCGAGGGCGAGGAGGGCAAGTTCTTCGTTTGGCGTCCTGAGGAGATAGAAGAGGTTCTCGGCAAAGAAGAAGCCGATATATTTTGCCGATTCTACAGCGTAACGGAAGAGGGGAACTTCGAGGGCAATACCTCCGCCTTGTTCATTCAGAAACCACCCCGCGTTTTCGCTGAAGAGTTGGGAATCACGGAGGAGAAGCTCTTTGATGTCTTGCAAAGAGGGCGCGCAAAACTCTTCGCCGAGCGCGAGCGGCGCGTTAAGCCGGGTCTGGACGATAAAATTCTCACGAGTTGGAACGGACTCATGATTGGCTCGATGGCTTTGGCGGGCAGGATTCTGGAACACCCCCCCTATGTGGAAGAAGCGGGCAAGGCGGCGGATTTTATCTTGAACAACATGCGCGATGAGCGCGGTTTGCTGAGAAGCCACCGGGAGGGTGTGAGCAAGTTCAATGCGTATCTGGATGATTATGCTTTTCTGATCCTGGGTCTGGTGGATTTGTACGAGGCGAGCTTCGAACCCCGGTGGATTCGAGCGGCCTCTGATTTGGCGCGAGAGATGTTATCGCGCTTTTGGGATGACGAGGGGGGCGCATTCTTCTTTACGGCCCACGATCATGAACAACTCATCGTCAGGAAGAAGATGACGCAAGACGGCGCCGTCCCGAGCGGAAATTCCATGGCTGCGCTTGGTTTGCTGAAGCTGGCGAAACTCTCGGGCGAGACGGAGTTTGCAGACCGCGGCGAGGGCGTTTTGCGATCGTTCGGAGATTACCTGAGCCGGGTGCCGGCCGCCTTCCACATGATGCTGGTGGCGCTCGACTTTCATCTCGATTCCACAGTGGAGGTGGCGATCGTCGGCGAGAGGGATTCGGAAGATACGCGCGCGGCTCTTAGAGCCGTTGATTCCCGCTTTCTTCCCAACAAAGTTTTGGCTTTGAAGTCGGAAGCATCAGATGAAGATGCAGACGCCGCAGTACCCCTGCTCGATGGGAAATTCATGGTGGATGGACAGGCCACGGTATTCTTATGTGAAAATTTCACATGTAAGGAGCCGCTCACGGACTTGGAGAAGATTGAAAAAGCGCTCGATAGTAGTTAAGTCGTTTATTTCGCCCGCACGATGAATGCGCCGTACCCGTTGCGCTGCAGCCTTTCCGCCAATCGCTTTGCTTTGCTTTCGCTGACTAATCCTTTGATCTGCACGTGGTAGTGTTCGTAGTTTCCGTGCCAACCGGGCCGGATCTCCGAGATTGTACCGTTGCGGTGAAAGTAATCGGCGAATGCTTGCGCCTCTTGTTTTCCCATAAATCCGCCGACCAGGATCATCCATTTCGGATTCGGCTCCCGGGGAATGTAGAGGGGTTCGACGGAAACCTCGGTGGTGCCCCTGCGCAACATGCCGATTCTTCGGGCCGCCTCCCGGGAGAGGTCGATAACCCGGTTGATGAAAAAGGGCCCCCGATCGTTGATTCTCACCTTCACCTCCCGCCCGTCGTCGCTTCTGCGCACCCGGACGATGGAACCAAAAGGCAGGGTGCGGTGCGCGGCGGTGCGCGCGTGCATGTCGTAAATTTCGCCATTCGCCGTTTTGCGTCCGTGGTAGGGATTTCCGTACCAGGAGGCGATGCCGTGTAAATCGTCCCCCTGAATGTCGTAACTCCTCGGTGCAGGCAGAAAGCCACATCCACTCAGGAGAGTGGAAAAAGCGAGACAAACGATAAGACCCCGAAAGGGGACTGCATATGAGAGATTGATTTTCGAGCTCATCGGGATACATCAGGGGCGGATTTCGTAAAAGACGAGGTTATTATATCAGTTTTATCAGGCGCCGCCAGATGGATACGTCTTTGAGACGCTTATCGTGGTTTCGGGCTAGTCCCGGTATTTGGCGAATGCTTCGCCAATGCTCGTACCTTTTTCCAGTTCTGCGGTGATTTTTTCTTCGATTTCCGCCAATTCATCCATCTTGCTGATGACATCCCTGAGCATTTCCCTGGGGATGACGACCACACCGTTGACGTCACCGAGAATGATGTCTCCCTGCCTCACCGCGACGCCCCCGCAATTGATCGGCTCTGCCACGCTGATGGGAAGCGTATATCCGCCGCTGCCGTGGACCGATACCCCTCTGGCGAACACGGGAAATCCCATCTGGCGGTGTTCTTCGATATCCCTGGCTCTGCCGTCGAGGACGACTCCGCCCAGATTCATCACTTTCGCCCGCGTACTCATCATCCCGCCCCAGTTGGCCGTCGTGACTCCTGGCGGGATGCTGATGACGACAATGCTCCCCTCGGGCGCCGCGTCGATGTGGTGAACCTCTCGTTTGGGTAAAGCGCCACCGCCAGCGGGAACCATTCGTACGGTATGGGCCTCTCCCACCATCCGGTAGTCCGGGTCGGGTGACAACAGGATGATGTCGGGCATGTGGCCCCTGATTTTCAATTTGTCAAAAGCGTCCGCCGCCTGACAGGTCGAATAGTTTCCCAAACGATTCAGCAATTCGTTGCTCATGAAATTCTCCGGAATACGTTGTCTCCAAATACGTCGGCGTCATGTGGCGAATGGAGTGGTCATATTCTCTTTGAAAGCCTGTGATTTATAAACGAAACTCCGAAAATCGCACCCCATCCGGATCGAGCTGCTCCAGGGCGCTCAGTTCTTCGGCGCTTGGCGCAGGGGTTTGCGCCACAGTGCTCGGGCGCATCAGGTCGAAGCCGGTATTCTTAATCACTTCATCCATCGAGTGGCCAGGGTGAACGCTGGCGATTTCGAGCCCGGTGGTTTTTTTCTCGAATAAGGCGATCGGTGTCACAACGTGGCTCAGATTGCCCGATTGCGTCGAGAAATCGACCCGGGGCACGAGAAATCGTTTGTCGTGAACTGTTCGCCATATGACGGTTCGTTTCACCTGAGGCATGATAACGGCGCCGCCTCCTCCGCCGGGGAGTCTCACTTTCGGGTGGAACGGATCGCCTATATAGCTCAAGTTGGCTCGTCCCTGCTTGTCGAGCTGGGCGGCTCCCAGAAAAGCCATGTCCACACCGCCGCGCGCAAAGAGATCGTACATATCCGGGTTGTAGAACATAGAAGCGGCACCGTGGCAGAGTTCAGGGTCGGCCGTGCTGTTCGGCATAAAGCGTGGTTTGGGATCCACCGAGCCCGCGACTTCTATGAGCGAGCAGTTGGGGGCATGTCGTTTCTTGGCCAAGAAGATCGCGACCATGGGAAGTGGGGAGTTGACCCCGTGAAATACATTCTCGCCGTTTTCGATGAGGCGCGAGAGCGTTACGGCCATCTGGTTTCCGGCGCGGATCACATGTTCGGGCAACGAAGCCATGCGGTTGCCCATGGTTATTTCTTCACCGCGTCTTGGGCGTGTGTTTTATCGGTGCTTGCCAGGTATTCCCGAAGTCCGTCTTGACTCTGGGTCAAGGTCATGTAGCGCCTCATTTCTGTTTTGTCGACCCCATAATATGGATGGCAACTGCATGGAGACGCCCCGCCCGGCGTTTCCACGACCGCTTTGACGAGAAAGCCCGGGATGGTGGTTCTCTCCGGTTCTGAAGCGATCTCCTCTGAAGATACAATTTTCTCGGTTGTGAGAATGACTCCTTTTTGCGCCGCGCGCGTCATTTCAACGTCGAATTGCTGGTTGCCCAGGATTTGTGCGTTTCCCTGCGCGTCTGTTTTCTGGACGTGGATCAATGCCCAATCCGGCTTGAGGGCGGGAATCGCATAGAGTTCCTCTTTCGTGTAGGGGTCTTCAATCGTGAAGATGCCGCTTTGCTCCGGAATGTCGCTCCCGTCGAATCCGCGAATGGGCTGGAAGGGAACGCCGTAGGCTGCGGCCCGCAGCCCAGCAAGTACGCTGGCTCAGGCGTGTTCGGTCAGGCCGGCCATTCCTTTCTCTATCGCCTTTCGATAGTGAGGCGCCAATCCGAATTCTGCCTCGAATGTGACGATGCCGCTGATGATTTTCTTCACGGCGCCTGCGGCGCAAAGGAGGTCGGCGTCGTAACCGGGAGACGGCTTGATGAGCGTGAGGTCCCGAAGGCCCACGCGCGCAATTTCACGGATGAGGGAGGCGGGCGTTCTGTGTAAAAGTGTTCCGCCGGGACTAATCGCGTCTCCTTGTTCAATGAGATAAGCGGCTTCTCGTAAGGAAATTTGCTTGCTCATGGGCAGTTTTCATCCATTCGTTTAGGGCGTATGCAACAGGAAAAAGAAACCGTAGGGTATAGTTTAGCAAAAGCAGATGTTTTGTGCTTGTGCTCATACGCCTTTATGCCGGCAGAGAGGTGATTTCGACGCATTCATTGACCGAGGGCCTCGGGGTGGCGTAAATATCGATGAGATAACAGTGACTCTCATGCGCAAGTAGACATCCAGATGAATCAATCGAAGGAGCATGGAATGCCACGGATTTCCTTGTTAGAACCCGAGCAGGCGGAAGCGTCCGCGAAACGCATCATGGAGAATTTGAAAAAACAGTTCGGGGTCGTGATTCCGCCCGTGAAGGCACTGGCCCACAAGCCGGATTTTTTGCGCTCCTTGCTGAGCCTTACCACGGTGGCGGATGGCCCGGGAGAGATCGACGTCGGCTTCAAGGAAATCTTGAACATTCGCGCATGGGTGCTCAACGGGTGTCATTTTTGCGCCAACATGCATTCCAACATGGCGCGCATGCACAAGGTGGGGGATGAGAAGACGAAAGCTGCGCAAGAGGGTTCCTCAAGCGACGTCTTCGATGAAAAGGAAAAAGCGGCGCTTCGCCTTTGTGAGGAAAGTACGCAGGGGGTGAGCGTCTCGGACGAAACTTTCGAAGCGCTGAAGACGCACTACTCGGAAGCGCAGATAGTAGAACTTCTCGGCGCCATAGCGCTCATCAACACCTGGAATCGGCTTATCGTCGGGATGGGATTTTAGACTTCGAGTTTTCCTTTTCTCGGTTAGTCCATCACGAATCGAGTTTTAGAGGCTTAACGCGGCCCGGCTGACCGTGAGTTCGGTTTCTCCCAAAAGCTCCGATGTCGTGAGTTTTCCGCTCATCACGGAGATTAGTTCGTTTTCGAGCAAATCCCTCGCCTCGTCGATGCGCATCGTCCCTTCCATGACGCCGCTGATGTCCACGTCGATGTTCTCCGCCATCGTCCGTGCGGTTCGGGGATTTCCCGTTACCTTGATGGTGGGAGAGATAGGATGTCCGATGGGATTGCCGATTCCGGTCGAGAAAACAATCGCCTGCGCCCCGCTGGCCGCCAGGGAGGAGATGTTCTCCACGCCGGCGCAGGGAGCGTCGGCGAAGATGGTGCCTTTTTTCTTGGGGCGTTCACCCACGCCGACGACTTCGACGATGGGATGGCTCCCTGCTTTTTTGATGGCTCCCAGGCTTTTCTCCTCAATGGACGACAGACCACCCCGGATGTTGTCGGGCGCCGGATTCGAGCCGATGAAGTCTACGCCGATGCTTTCGGCATAATCGACAGCGCGCCTTGCGGAATCGATGATTCTCCGCGCTGTTTTCCTGTCCGCGGCCCGGCGGGCGAGAAGATGCTCGGCTCCGACGATTTCCAGCGTTTCGGAAAAGATGACCGAACCTCCCGCTTCCACAACCC
>CAYTSP010000002.1:0-8410 GCA_964440505.1 uncultured Nitrospinaceae bacterium | reverse complement strand
TGGCTGCCTTCTTCGCCGAGTTGAGCCGTGGCGGCGGCACGCTCATGCAGTTTTTCGACCTCTTCACGGGCGGCGCCCTGAGCCAGTTGACGATTTTCGCCCTGGGAATCATGCCGTACATCAGCGCCTCCATCATCCTGGAATTGCTCACGGTCGCGGTTCCCCATCTGGAGCGTCTGAAAAAGGAAGGGGATTCGGGGCGCAAGAAGATCAACCAGTACACGCGCTACGGCACGGTCTTTCTCTCGACGGTGCAGGGTTTCGGCATCGCCGTCGGTATCGAGCAGATGTCCGCCCCCACGGGAGCGCTCGTGGTTCCGGACCCGGGTTGGGGATTCCGGTTGATGACGGTTCTCACGCTGGTGGCGGGTACTTCGTTCATCATGTGGCTCGGCGAGCAAATCACCGAGCGAGGAATTGGCAACGGAATTTCCCTCATCATATTCGCCGGAATCGTCGCCGGTCTGCCCGGCGCGATCATCAATACGTTCCGCCTGCTGGGCACCGGGGAGTTGCAGCCTTTCGTCATGATAGTGCTGGCGGTGGGCATGGTGGCCGTCGTGGGTCTCGTGGTCTGGTTCGAGGCGGGGCAGCGCCGAATCAGGGTCCAATACGCAAAGCGGATGGTGGGCCGGAAAATGGCGGGCGGCCAGGAAACGCACCTTCCCTTGAAGGTCAACACCTCGGGCGTCATTCCGCCGATCTTCGCGAGTTCGATGATTCTTTTTCCCGCCACGATCGCGCAATTCTCGAACGTGGACTGGCTCCAGCAGTTGAGCGCGGCGCTCACGCCGCCGAGCACCTGGTATGTGGTGCTGACGGTCGTGCTGATTTTCTTCTTCGCCTATTTCTATACCGCAATCATATTCAATCCGATGGACGTGGCGGAGAATTTGAGAAAATACGGTGGTTTCATTCCGGGAAGACGTCCGGGCCGGCCCACCGCGGATTTCATCGACCGTACCCTGAGCCGCCTGACGTTCCTGGGCGCCATCTACCTGAGCGCCATCGTCATTTTGCCCACTTATCTTATCCAGTGGTTCAACGTGCCGTTCTTCTTCGGCGGAACGGCGCTCTTGATTGTCGTGGGTGTGGCGGTGGATACCCAGCGGCAGATTGAGTCTCATTTGGTGATGAGAAATTATGAAGGTTTCCTGCGCCGGGGGCGCATACGGGGGCGTGCGGGTTAGCAAATGAAAATAATTCTTTTGGGTCCTCCAGGATCGGGGAAGGGGACTCAGGGCGCAGAACTCTCGAAATCCCTGCAGGTACCCGAAATATCGACGGGAGACATGTTGCGTCAGGCGGTGGCGGACAAGACGACGCTCGGGCAGCAGGTGGGAGATATCATCAACCAGGGTTGTCTCGTGCCCAATGATCTTATCATTTCGGTGATCGAGGAGCGCATTTCCCGAGAGGACTGCGAGAATGGATTCATCCTGGATGGTTTTCCCAGGACGATTGAGCAGGGCGAGGCCCTCGATAGAGTCTTGCCGGACAGCGTGGATGTGGTTATCTATTTCAATGTATCGAGCGAGGCCGTGGTGGCCCGGTTGGCGGGCAGGCTCACCTGCAGGAAATGCGGCGCCGTCTATCCCAACATGGACCCCTCGCTTTGCTCCGCATGTGGAGGAGACCTCTACCAGCGCGAGGACGACATGAAAAGCACGGTGCTTCGGCGCTTGCGGCTGTATGAGGAGCATACCAAGCCGTTGGTGGCGTTTTACCGCGACAAAGGCAAGATCGCGGAAATTGACGGTCATGGCAGCGTCGAGGAAATCGCGCAGAGGGTGGAGGAAGGTATTGCCCAGGTGCTTGCTTAATGGCCATTATCCTTCGTTCGCGAAAAGAGATTGAGCGTTTGCGAGCGAGCAACCGGGTGGTAATGAGCGTCATGTCGGAACTCAGAGAAGCGATTCGGCCGGGTGTCACGACCCTGGAGCTGGATGCCCTGGCGGAACGGATTATTCGTGAACAGGGAGCAGTACCCGCTTTTAAGGGATACAGAGGCTATCAGCATTCGATATGCGCCTCGGTCAACGAAGAGGTGGTCCATGGGGTGCCCTCGAAGAAGAAGCTCGAGGAGGGGGATATCGTCAGCGTGGATGTCGGGGCGAAACTGTATGGCTACTTTGGGGATCATGCCGTCACATTCCCCGTGGGCAAAGTTGATCCGGAGGCGAACAAGTTGTTGAAATACTGTGAGGAGTCGCTTTTCAAGGGAATCGAGCAGGCCAAACCGGGCAACCGGTTGTTTGATATTTCACATGCCGTGCAAAAGCACGCGGAAGGCGCCGGCTTTTCGGTGGTTCGCGCCTATGTGGGGCATGGGGTGGGAACGAATCTTCACGAAGAACCCCAGGTTCCGAATTTCGGCGAACCCGGCACGGGGCCGGAGCTCAAGGCGGGTATGGTTCTCGCCATCGAGCCGATGCTGAACATGGGCGTTCATGACGTGAAGGTTTTAAGCGATGAATGGACAGTCGTGACAGCGGACGAGAAACTCTCCGCGCATTTTGAGCATTCCGTCGCCATCACCGAAGACGGCCCGGATATTCTGAGCCTGGCAGCATGAGGAGACCGCGCCGGGGGGGAAGCAGGAAGCAGAGAAAGCGCGATCAGGCGGAGCGCGAGGAGAGAGCTCCCAAGGAAGGCGTGATAGAGGTGGATGGAATCGTCGTGGAGCCTCTGCCGAACGCGATGTTTCGCGTTGAGCTCGAAGGGGGCCACAAGGTATTGGCCCATATCTCGGGGAAAATGCGGATGCACTTTATCCGGATTCTCCCGGGGGACAACGTCAAGGTGGAACTATCCCCTTACGATTTGACGAGAGGGCGGATAACGAGTCGGTACAAGTAGATGTTTCAAGTGAGATTTGGAGTCAGGCCATGAAGGTGAGAAGTTCCGTCAAGCCGATGTGCGACAAGTGCAAGGTCATCCGCCGCAAGGGTGTCGTGCGCGTCTTGTGTTCGAACCCCAAGCACAAACAGCGACAAGGTTGATGCGGCGATAAGGAAATAAAGGAGGACGCGTATGGCCCGTATTGCCGGAGTGGATATTCCCAACGAAAAGAACGTCAACATCGCTTTGACGTATATCTTTGGAATCGGGCGGACTTCCGCGAACAAGATAGTGGAAGAAGCGAATATCAATGCCTTCTCCAAGGTGAAGGACCTCACCGAAGCCGATGTGCAGGCATTGCGCGAGATTATCGAGCGCGGCTATGCGGTGGAGGGCGACTTGAGGAGCCGGGTGACGATGAACATCAAGAGATTGATGGACATCGGCACGTATCGGGGGCTCCGGCACCGCCGCGGACTGCCCGTTCGCGGGCAAAGAACCCACACGAACGCGCGCACCCGCAAGGGGCCGCGCAAGACGGTGGGGGCAAAGAAAAAGGACAACTGATTTTTTGGTTTCGTCTCTCATAGGGTAGGAGATTTCAATTGGCGCAAGCGGGCAGAGGAAAGCGCGGTGGAAAGCGCCGTCGTGAGCGAAGAGCCATCGGAAAGGGGCAAGCTCATATTCTGGCGACCTTCAACAACACCATGATCTCGATCTCCGATACGGGCGGGAACGTGGTTTGCTGGTCGACGGCGGGCGGACAGGGTTTCAAGGGTTCTCGCAAAAGCACGCCTTTCGCCGCGCAGATGGCTGCCGCGGATGTCGCTAAAAAAGCGTTGGACCTGGGCGTGACTTCGGTGGAAGTATTCGTGAGCGGTCCCGGTTCCGGCCGGGAAGCGGCGATTCGCTCGCTGGCCGCTGCGGGTCTCGAGGTGAGTCTCATTCGTGACGTAACGCCTATTCCCCACAATGGTTGCCGTCCACGGAAACGGCGCCGGGTCTAGGTCAAGGCGAAGAGGGAGTTTGAATTTTGGCGCGATACAAGGATTCGGTTTGTCGGCTTTGCCGAAGAGAGGGGATGAAGCTCTTCTTGAAGGGAGATCGCTGCATCGGCGATAAATGCTCTTTCGAGAAGCGGAGCTTTCCGCCGGGGCAGCATGGCGCGGCGCGTTCGCGGGGAAAGGTGAGCGAATACGGGCTTCAACTCCGGGAGAAACAAAAGGCGCGCCGGGTGTACGGCGTGCTGGAGAAGCAGTTCCGGCTTTATTACAAAGAAGCGGCGCGGCGCAAGGGCGTCACCGGCGACAACCTGTTTTCACTGCTCGAATCCAGGCTGGATAACGTCGTTTTCCGGGCGAGTTTCGCGGATTCACGGAACCAGGCGCGTCAACTGGTGATTCACAACCACATCCGGGTGAACGGCAGGAAAGTGAATCGCCCGGCGTTCGTCGTGCGCAAGGGCGATGTCGTCGAGATAAAGGAGAAAAGCAAGAAGATTGGGCTGATCGTGCAGAGCGCGGAGAAAGGGAAAGTGCGCGGCGCTCCCGCCTGGCTCGACGTGGACCACGCCGATCTTCAGGCGCGCGTCCTGGAGCCGCCAAGTCTGATTGAATCACAGATTGACATCAACGCGCAGCAAATTGTGGAACTGTATTCCAAATAATTGACGTGCTTGTTTCGACCAACTTGTATCAAAAAGTGGTCAACCGCCGAACGGAGGACCAATAGAAATGACAGCCATTGCTGATCTGGTCAAACCCACTGGCCTGGAGCCGCAGCCGGAAAGTTTGACCGATACTTTCGGCCGTTTTGTCGCTGAGCCACTGGAGCGCGGGTATGGCGTTACGCTGGGCAATGCGCTCCGCCGCGTGATCTTGTCTTCACTCCAGGGAGCCGCTTTTACGGGCGTGCGCATCGAGGGGGTGTTTCACGAGTTTTCGAGCATTCCCGGCGTCATGGAAGATGTGACGGAAATCATCCTGAATCTCAAGGACGTCGTCATTGACGTGGACTCGGAAACTTTGCCGGTTCATATGCATTATCAGCATTCGGGTTCCGCCGGCGTATTCAAGGCGGGAGATATCGAAGCCCCTGCGGGCGTGAAAGTGCTGACCCCCGACGTGGAGATCGCCAACATGAACGATGAGGCGGAACTCGAGGTGGAACTCGTGGCGAACATCGGGCGCGGCTACGTCCCCGCGGAGAGAAACGTGGATTTGACCCTCGGCCCCCAATTCATCCCGATGGACTCCATATTCTCACCCATCCGCCGCTGCACCTTCCAGGTGGAGAAGACCCGGGTGGGCGACATCACGGACTACGACAAGCTGATTCTCGACGTGGAGACGAACGGAACCGTCGCCCCCGTGGATGCGGTCGCCCACGCGGCGAAGATATTGAAGGACAACCTCCAGATATTCATCAACTTCGAGGAAGAGCGTGCGCCGCAGGCGCCCAAGGTGGATGAGCGCAAGCAAAGAATGGTGGAGAGTCTCGGCAGAAGCGTAGAGGAACTCGAGCTTTCGGTTCGCAGCTATAACTGCCTGAAAAACGCGCGGATCCGCACTTTGGGCGAATTGGTGCAAAAAACGGAAGCCGAGTTGCTGAGAACGAGGAACTTCGGGCGCAAGAGTCTGAATGAAATTCGTGATATCCTCACAGGGATGGGTTTGTCCCTCGGAATGGATTTGGGCTATATGAATCTCACGCCGCGCGAGGTGAGCGGGCAGGATGATTCCGAACAAGAATAGGAAATAGACAGATGCGGCACCGATGGCACGGCAGAAAACTGGGACGCACCTCGAAGCATCGCGACGCCATGACGAGAAACATGGTGACTTCCCTCATCGACGAGGAGAGGGTGCGAACGACGTTGGCGAAAGCCAAGGAGGTTCGTCGCCACGCCGAGCGCATTATCACCACGGGCAAGAAAGGCACGCTCCATGCGCGGCGGCAGGTCGCCTCTTATCTCAAGACCCCCGCTGCGGTCGCCAAACTCATGGAGACCATCGCTCCGCGATATGCGGAGCGGCCCGGCGGCTATACCCGGATTCTGCGCCTCCCCCCCCGGCAGGGAGACGCCGCGCCCATGGCGCTCCTCGAGTTGATCGACAGAGACACCACGAGAGAACAAGAAAGGCAGGAGCGACGCCAGAAGAGAAAAGAGGCGCAAGGGGAAGCGTAGGGGCCCGATTACAAGAGACTCCTGAAAGGAGAGCCGCCGAGGCTCTCCTTTTTTCTTTGGCCGGAACGTAATGGAGAACGAACCGTTGTCTGATTCGAGAGGACGCCCGGATGCGGATGGCTGTTTCGTATGCGGCCCCGCGAACCCGATTGGCCTGAAAATCACTTTCCGGCTCGATGGCGACGTCTGCCGCGCCGAGTTCACGCCGCAGTCCGTCCACCAGGGCTACGACGGCGTCACGCACGGCGGCATCGTTTTCAGCGTTCTCGATGACGTCATGGCGAACTGGCTTTTCCTCAAAGGGATGCGCGCCTACTCGGCGAGAAGCGAAATTCGCTATCGCGACCCCCTGCCGGTCGGCACCCCCTTGCTGCTCGAGGGAAGGCTCAAGAAGAAAAAGGGCAGGTTCGTCGTCCTGGAAGGAAAAGCGACCAGGGCGGAAGACGGCCGGGCCGTCGCCGAGGCGGAGAGCACGTTCCATGTCGTGGAAGAGGAGGTGGAGGGCTCATGAAAATCGGGCTGCTGAGGGAAATCAAACAGGATGAATACAGGGTCGCCTTGACGCCCGGCGCCGTTGAGGCTCTCGCAGAGGCGGGCCACGCCGTGATGGTGGAAAAAGGGGCGGGCCTCGACGCCGGTATCGGGGATGCGGAATACGAGGCGGTGGGCGCGCGGGTCGTTTCAACGGCTGAGGAACTCTGGTCGGAGGGGGAGATGATCGTCAAGGTCAAGGAACCCCTGGAGCCGGAATTTCCGCTGATGCGAGAAGGGCAGATTCTCTTCGCCTTTTTGCATCTGGCCGCCTGCCGGCCCCTTGCGCGCGCCCTCGTGGAGAGCGGAGCCTGCGCCGTCGCGTTCGAGACGGTGACTTCGCCCGAAGGCGTTTTGCCCATTCTGCAGCCCATGAGTGAAATCGCGGGCAGGATGGCCGTTCAGGAGGGCGCGAAGTATCTCGGAAAAAACCTGGGCGGCCGCGGCGTTCTGCTGGCCGGGGCGCCGGGCGTTCCCCGCGGAAACGTGGTCATCCTGGGCGCCGGCATCGTCGGAAAGAACGCGGCCAAAATTGCGGTCGGCATGCACGCGGGCGTCACGGTGTTCGACATCAACCACGCGCGTCTCGAGTATATCGACGACATCTTCGACGGCCGGGTCAAGACCCTGGTGTCCACGCGCTTTACCATCCGCGAAGCCCTGCGGGAAGCGGATCTGGTCATCGGCGCCGTCCTGGTGCCGGGCGGTCGAACGCCGGTTCTGGTTTCGCGCGATATGCTGGGCGAGATGAACGCAGGCGCCGTCATCGTGGACGTTGCGGTGGACCAGGGCGGTTGCGTGGAGACGATACGGCCCACCTATCATTCGGATCCCACTTACGTCGTCGAGGGTGTCGTCCACTACGGGGTGGCGAACATGCCGGGGGTCGTCCCCCGCACGAGCACCATCGCGCTCTCGAACGCCGTGCTGCCCTACGCCCTGGAACTGGCCAATTCGGGCCTCAAGGAAGCGCTGAGGCGCAATCCACACCTCGCCGATGGCCTGAACGTGGCCGAAGGGCGCGTCACGCACGCGGGCGTGGCGGAAGCCTTAGGCTTGGAGGGCGCAAGTGTCCGGGAGGTGTTCGCCTAGTCGCGGTCCGCGACCGGGATACTCGCGTTTTCAGGCGATTTCTTGATGAGGTCCAGCACGAATTTTCCTTGAATTTCCAGGTGTCTGATCACGAGGTGCTCGGCGCCTCTCCCGTCGCCGTCGAGAATGGCCTGGAGTATATCCTCATGCTCGGCCATGGAGTTATCCAGGCGCCCGGGCGCGTGGAGCGTCACCACGCGGGTTTTCATGATCTGCTGCCGGAGGTTCCCGATGAGCCCCTGGAGTCTCGAGTTCTCGCAAGCGCTCGTGATGTGGCGATGAAAATCACGGTTCGCCGCCCAGTAGGCGTCCACCTCGCCGCGCTCGTGGCGGCGCTTCAAGTGCTCGAAAAACTCATGCAGCTTTTCGTTCGCCCTTCCCTCGCGGAGGTTCGGGGTCGCGAGGCGCGTGGCGAGACCCTCGAGTACGCTCGTGATGGCGTAGATGTCCAGAACCTCGTCCTCGCTCACGAGGCTCACGTGCGCCCCCTTGTGCGGGACGACGGTGATGTAGCCTTCCGCCGCGAGTTCCCGGAAGGCTTCGCGCAGCGGCGTCCTGCTCACGCCCATGGATTCGGTGAGCGTCGTCTCGACCAGCTTGTCTCCCGGCTGGAAGATGCCGCTCAGGATGGCGTCTTTTATCTGCTCCGACACCATCTTGCTCAGGGATTTGGGTTTTTCGATCTGAACGCCCGCTATCCGCACCTCAATCCCCCCATGAGCCCTTATACGGAGTCAACGCACCGATGCCGGAATAATT
>CAYTSP010000001.1:0-9624 GCA_964440505.1 uncultured Nitrospinaceae bacterium | reverse complement strand
GCCTGGCGGCGCAAAAGGCGTTGTCGACCTCCCCGGCAACGAGAGCGTCCGCAGCACTCAGGGCCGCATCCACGGCGGCGAGTGCGGCCTCATAGCTTCCGGGGCCTGCCAGCGTATCGCCGCCATCCAGAATGCACTTGCCTCCCGCACACGCCTCGCGCACGAAGCGGTGGTGTGATTCCTCATGCACCTTCAGTACCCACTCCTTAGCGTCGTGAGGCGTAATCTCCATGTGCCTGAGCGAGGGGACTTGGGAGAGAATTCTCTCGGGCGTCAGGCGTCTGGCGCGCTCGATGTTCTCCACGTGCCGGCCGTTGTCGTGCATGAGAGATTCGGGCGTCCAAAAGTACGCAGTTCTGCTCAATGGAGTCTCACCCTTGGGTCGAGGACGGAATACATCAAGTCAACGATGAGGTTCAAAGACACGAAAATCAGGGCGGTGATGGTCACCGAGGCCTGTACAAGCGGGAAATCCTTGGCGTAGACGGCCTGAATCAGGAGCCTGCCCACGCCCGGCCAGGAGAAAATCGTCTCGACGATCACGGCACCCCCCAGCAGATGCCCGAATTCCAGGCCGATGATCGTAATCACCGGAATCATGGAGTTTCTTAGCACGTGCAGGTTGATGACGATCCACTCGGAGAGTCCCTTCGCGCGGGCGGTCTTTACATATTCATGGCGCAGAACCTCCAGCATGGAGCTTCGGACCACCCGCGTATTTCTGGCGATCGAATACGTGGAAAGCGCGATGGCGGGCAAAATCAGATGCTCCCAGCCGCTTCTTCCGCTTACGGGCAGCCACCTCAGACTCACCCCGAAGACGAGAATGAGCATCAAGCCGAGCCAGAAAACGGGCATGGATTGTCCCAGGAGGGCGAAAAGCATTCCCCCGTGGTCGTATGGAGACCCGCGCTGCGTCGCACTCATGACCCCTAACGGAAACGCCAGGATAATCGAAAGAACAAGCGCCACGAGGGCGAGTTCCAGGGTCGCAGGCAGACGCTCCATGATGAGTTCGAACGCGGGCTGACGGTAGCGCAGGCTCTCGCCGAAATCACCCTGCACGGCCCTGCCCACGTAAAGCGCGTACTGGACGAACCAGGGCTTGTCGAGGCCCAAGTCTGCTTTAAGTTGCTGGACCTCCTCGACCGTCCAGTCCTCTCCCACCATGGTGTCGGTCGGATCGCCGGATAAGAACAAGACGGCGAACGAGATGAAGCTCACGCCGACTACGACCACGATGGCCCGAAGAAATCGTCTTAAAAGATAGGCGCTCATCGTCTACTCTTTCGCTTTTTTGAGCCGGATCGCGGGCAGGTAGATTCTCTCATCCGGCCTCGGCGCCCACTGCGTCCTGGCGCTAAGGCCGAAAAAATCATACTGGTTCCATAAAAACACCCAGGGGCTTTCCTCATGAACGATGCGCTGCATCCGGTAGCTGATGCGTCTGCGCTCATCGTCGTCGAATGCCTGGCCGAGTATCTTGTAATTTTGAATAAACTCCCGGTTTCTCCAAGCGGTGAGGTTCGCGAAAAGATTGGGCCTCAACACGCCCAAATCGAGTTCTTCGTTGAAGGCCGAACTGAACCCGTGAAAATAAAGCGGCGCCAGCGTCTTTTTTCTTCTTCTGGCGAGGAAAACGGACCACTCCAGGGGGATCACCTCCACGTGGACACCCACGGCGCGGAAATAAGCCGCCAAAAATTCCGACATCTCCTTTCCTTTCAAATACCTGGAAGCAGGAACTTCAAGTTTTATCGCAAATGGCTTTCCATTCACCTCCAGGACGCCGTCCCCATTCATGTCCTCGAGGCCGGCATCGGCGAGGAGCGATTTCGCTTTTTGTGGATCGTAGGCGTACGCTTTCACGTCCGGATCGGCGTTCGGAGCGTTCACGATGCTGCTCATTCGCGAGCCATGACCCAGAAATACGTTCTTGACGATGGCTCCGAAATCAACCGCGTGGTTCAGCGCCCGTCGAACGCGAGGGTCGGCGAGCACACCATGGTCCGTGCGAATTCCCAGATAAATCCTGCGTCCTCCCCGAGCCCCCTTGAACTGGAGACCCTCTTCCCTCGCAATGATTGTTTTCGACTGATCGGGCGAGATGTTCATAATAATGTCGGCCCCGCCCGTCTCGAGTTCCCCTATGCGGGCCGACGCCTCGGACACAGGCCGCCACACAACCCTTTCTATCGCGGGCTTACCCCGCCACCAGCCCTCGTTGACCTCCATCTCGATGTGGTCGTCCTTAACCCATTTCACCAGTTTGTACGGTCCCGTTCCAACGGGTTTCTTCAACAGTTCCTTGGGCGAGGTCGATGAATAATACCTGGGCGGCAACATGAACGCGTTCACCATCCACACCGGGAGGGTGGCGACCGGGCGCTTCGTGTGGATCTTCACGGTGTGTGAGTCCACTTTTTCTATCCTGTCGAGGAAAATCCGCCTGTACACAGTGATGCGGGGTTTTAGCTTCTTGTCGCGCATTCGCTCGAACGTATATCGCACGGATTCCGAGTCGAACGGCTCACCGTTATGAAACTTCACCCCCTTGCGGAGATGAAACGTCCAGACTTTTTTCGTCTCATCCACCTCCCAGCGCTCGGCCAGAGCGGGGCCCAGCGTCATGTCGTCACGCCGCTCGATGAGCGGGTCGAACATGTTCATCAGTATGCTCCACTCGATGGTGGCGGTGGTGAAATGGGGGTCGAGCGTATTGGCCTCCACCGAGAGGAGAATCGTAAAGGGCCCTTCCCGCGCTTCGCGGCCGCAGGCGGCGAGCCCTAAAAGCAACAGGCAAATTCCACCGAGCAGGAGCCTTTTCATCCACAAATTCCCTTCAGACAGCTGAAATGCCTATATATCATCGCCGAGGCGGGGGTCCATGTAGTCCCGCAGCCAGTCGCCGATGAGGTTGATGCTCAGCACCGTCGCCATGATGGCGAGACCCGGGAAAGTCGCCATCCACCAGGCGCCGCGCAGGTATTCGCGTCCTTCGGAGAGCATGCCCCCCCATGTCACGACCGAAGGAGGAACCCCGAGTCCCAGAAAACTCAGCGAAGATTCGGAAATGATGTTTCCCGCCACGGCGAAGGTGGCGATTACGATCAGAGGCGAGAGGGTGTTGGGCAGAATCTGCATGAACAGTATGCGGTACACGGGATAGCCCAGGGCGCGTGTGGCCTCCACGAATTCGCGCTCCCTGATCGAGATGACCTGCCCTCTCACCACGCGCCCATACGCCACCCACCGGCTGATCCCCAGAACCACGATGATGTTGAGCAGGCCCGGCCCGACGACCGCCATGATCGTGAGCGCCAACAATATAAAGGGAAACGCCAGTTGAATCTCTGAAAACCCGCTGATGAGATCGTCGATTTTCCCGCCGAAAAAACCCGAAACAAGACCCAGAACGATGCCGATCACTCCTGAGATCACCACCGAACTCAAGCCCACCAGAATGGAGACACGGCCTCCGTAAATGAGCCGGCTCAGGATATCCCGGCCCAGCGCGTCGGTTCCGAGCAGATAGCTCACGCTTCCTCCCTCCACCCAGACGGGAGGCTTCAGGCGGAGGTTCACGTCCACCATGCTCGGGTTCTGCGGCGCGATGAGCGGGGCGGAAAGAGAAACGACGACGAGCAGGATGAGAAAAACGCCTCCGAGCATCGCCGGTTTGGCGCGCATCATGCTCCGGCGAAATTTCGCCCACCGGAGCTCCGATTCCGACATTATCGGGTATAAATCCGACTCAGAGGCCGACTCGGGCATATTTCCCTGTTCAGACATTCATCTGCTCTCGCGCCTTGGTGGCATATTCCGGAAGTTGAGACGCTCCGTATCCTAGCATAGCGCAACGCGCGTTGCAGAAGCCCCGGGGGTGAAATCGCCGTTCCCCGAAATGTCGATTCATGTTGATATCCACAAGGCTATCGAATTAGAATCGCCTGTTTTTGATTTTGGAGCCGTCTGGATATTCATACTGGTTCTCGAAGAAGGAAAGTTTTCCTTGCCTCGTCACACCAAAGACGATTTCAACGAAGTGTTGACTTCCGCCGTTCCGGCAGGCTCGATATTCGGCTTCCAGGGCCTGCGCGCAGTCGATTCCATTACCGTGGAAAACATCGTGCCCCTCGATTTCCTCATCGCCTGCGATTATGGGCTCGACGGGCCGGAGTGGGACAGGCGCCTGCGCTATTTCGCCGTGGAGCGCGGACGGAAAAGGCGAATCGTGTGGACGCACTCATCACTCGTAGAAGCGTACGAAGGCACCCTGGGTCCGCAAATTCGTGAATTTCTCTCTCAAGGGGACGGCCCCAAGTACATCATCCCCTACCGCTCGACGGAATTTCTCGGCAAGCTCGCCGAAGAAGCCGAGGGCAGGCTCCGCATTCTGGCGAATCCGGTGGAAACCAAGACGAGATTCGACGATAAGATTTCGTTCCGCCGCCAGGCCATCGAGGCAGGGTTCGCCGTTCCTCCAGGCGACGTGGTGGCGTTGGGCGAACTCGGACTCAATCAGCTCGAAGAATTCGGCCCCGTTATGATCATTTCGGAGCGAATCGGTTCCTCTGGCAATCAGACGCACTTCATCGACTCACCCGAGGCGCTCACAACGAAACGCGATGAACTCATCGAGAAACTGGGAGCCGATGCGCCGGTGATCGTGAGCACGTTTCTGGATGGTCCCGCCGTCGGCACGGCGGGGTTGATTTATGACGGCAAACCCCGGATGTCCCACCCCTCGGTGATGTTCACGGGAATTCCCGGCTGTTCCATGCACCGCTTCGATTACGCCGGAAGCGATTATGCGGCGTATCGGCTGGTTCCGGCGGAGAGTCGGCGAAAAATCGAGGAATTCACCCTGAAAATCGGAGAGTGGATAGCAGAGGCGGGCTACCGGGGAATATACGGCGTCGATTTCATCGTCCATGAGAACGAACCCTATGCCCTCGAACTCAATCCGCGCGTACTCGGAACCACGCAATTGATGACCGAGCTTGAAGAAATTTACAGCAGCTCTCCCACCACCACCTACTGGCATCTGGCCGAATTCCTGAGGCCGGGCGCCGTTTTCGACGCGCATCAGGATTTGCTCGCCGAACTCAGCCGGCCGGATTTATCCGGTTTCCAGCTTCTGATTCGAAACACGAGCGTTTCACGAAAGAGAATCGGCCACTCGCTGAAGCCCGGCATCTACACCATGAAAAAAGGAAACCCCGAATTCATCCGGCAAGGATATCGCCTGAGCGACATTCAAGACCAAGATGAATTGCTGGTGACTTGCTCTCCCCCGGCGAAAGGCACCATAGTAGAGCCGAGGGGAGCTTTCTGTAAGCTCGAGGGCGTTTCATCCATCTATGAAGGGGGAGAAAAACAGATATCTCCGTACGCCCGGGAAATGATTGACATTTTCACGCGCCGCCTCGCGCTTTCTTCTGCTTAGGACATCGTGGAAATTGAAAATAGATCTTTTCGCATCCACCGCCCGGGGTCTGTTCCTCTCTCCTGAGAGTCCGTATGCCTTTCAGGCGGATTTCACGCCCGACCCGCAGGCCGTTCCTTCCAACGCCATCTCCTTGGGTGAGGTCGTTGACGTTCCCGAAAATGCGCCCATTGATCGTCTGGAGACGCTCGAAGCTCTCCAGGGAACGCACGATGCGTGGAAAACGAGTGAAATGAAATTACGCGAAAAAATGAACGTAGCCGTGACAATCGGCGGGCGATATGCGAATCGCAGCGTTTCGGGCCGTGAGCCGGACTCGCCCGCAGAGCCCGGAGTCATACTCGACCTGTTGAATATCGGCGGCGTCTGCGGGGTCCGCACGAACCCCGATACGCCGTGCGTGAAAATTGAGGTGAAAGGGGGCGTCGCGCTGCAAGACGAACCCGCCGCGCTTTCTCATCTTCGCGTTATTCCCGATACCCGGTGCCCCGTGGATGAAGAAGGAATTCCCTGCGCTCCCATCATCCTGGTCACCGGCTCCGAGATGGACGTGGGCAAAACGACCTGCGCGTCTTCGCTCGCCTCCGCCCTTCACTCCTCGGGCATCCACGTCTCATACGTGAAATTGACCGGAACAGGACGCATGCGGGACCTCATGCAGGTAAACTACGGAAGACCGCTCGGGTTTTTCGACTCCGCGAGACTCGGGTGGGATTTCGTCGATGCGGGTCTCGCTTCCACATGCGGCGTGCCCAAGCACAGGGTCAGGCGATGCGCCCAGAATCTGCTTCGCCATGCCTGCGCGAAGGCGGAGATCGTCATTGCGGAGTTGGCGGATTCTCCGTCTTCTGACGCCAGCCTCCACGTAGCGAGCGACCCCTGGGTCAAAGACTGGCTCGCGCGCAGAGGCCTGATAATCTGCGCATGTGATACGCTGGAATCAACGCTTATCGTTCATTGGATACGGAGCCACCTGGAAGTGGAGGAGGAAAACATGCTCATTTCCGGAAAGCTCGCGAACGAAGCGCATGCGCGCGAGGAAGCGTACCGCATGACCGGCATCCGCGCCCTTAGTTGCACAGCTCCGAATCCCTCCTCCCTCGCGGGCGAGAGGGCTGTTGGCGGAGCCATTGCGGACTGGGTGGCCAAACACTTTATGCGCCAGCGCAAGTCGGTGTTCCAGAGGTAAAGAGAAGAACCTTGGCCTTATACAAGAGATCAAATCATCCCCTCATCGCGCGAGAACCTTCTCTGTATCACCTCACGCCGGATGCGAGCGGCGGCGTCTGGGATCTGAACCGGTTGAGCCGGGAATTCGACTCGCCCGCCGGCGATTTGAATGAAACCCTGATCGAAAGCCTCAACCAATGGGCGTCGCGCGAACCTCGATTTGCGGACTTTCGCATCGTAAAAGGCGCATCACCCATTCGGCTTCCGGGAGAGATACTTTTGCTGGACGGCTCCCCGAGCCGACTCCCCCTCACCATGGAAACGGCGCGGGTGATGCGGGCGCACTTGAATCAACTGGGGTTGTCCATCCCCGTCAGGGTCTTGAACCGGCGGGAAGAACTTCTGGCGCGCGCCGCCAAGGCGCCGAAAGAACTGCTCGTCATCAGTCAGACCGCCCAAAGAAGCCTCTACGACGCAACCCTCGCTAAGGTTCTCGAATCGCGGGGAATCGTCGTGGTGCCCGGGCCTCTCACCGCTCCCGGCGGGCCGCTGTCCAACAAGAAAACCACATATGAACTCCTGAACGGAAACGGCACAGACGCGAAAAACTTAAACCTGGGTGGTTCCGGGCGTCATCTGACGGCCGGCTATGAAGTGGTGGAATTAGACGGAGGGCGACCTGCGGATACCGCCACAGCCATTCTGGACAAGGCTTCCGCCTTGTCGAAGAAGTGGGACGTCACGACTTTCTTCGTCAAACCGCAGGAAGGCGGCGGCGGACGCGGATGTTTCCGGCTGGACGTCTACCCCAACGGGTTCGGGCTGCCGGATTTGAGCAGGCTTGGCGTCGCAACAGGCCATTCGACCCCTCAGCCCTTATCTATCAACGCGGAAAACCAAGACCATCTTCGGGCGATGGATTGGCTCGTTCATCGCTTCCAGGCCAGCCCGGCGACCTCGAAAGCCTATATCAAGACCCAAATGGTGGGAGGAGGCGCTCCCCCGGACGTCCTGGGTCAGATGCTCAGAAACTGCGCGCCCAGACTCGAATCCGAACTGCGCGAATCCGCCCGGTCACGCGAGGAATCGATACGCCTTTTGTCGAGCGCCATCGAGAACTACGAGCAGGTGTTCGACGCGCGCTACCTGCCGCTGATATGCGACTGGATAGATTTCGGCCTGTTCAGCGTTCGCGTTCACCTGAGGCTCAGCCGCGAGGGAATGGTCGTGGAAACGCTCTACGCCAGGCTCTTCCCAGTGGAATTTTCGGATGATTCGATAGGTGTCGTCGGCGTGGACAGCATCACGAACCGCACGGAGGGAGGCATGGAACTGAACCGCTATACGCCTTTGATTCCACCCCTGGTTGCGTATGCGGGAGGGGCCGAGAGATTATGCGAGAAAATTCGCGGCGCATTCGATGCGTTCGCGCGTTTTTTGTCTCTCATCGACCCCTGTGAGCGCGGCAGGATTCCGGTTCGGGCCGAATTCGACCTCTCGCCCCTCAATGGACTGATCGCCGAGGGCAACGCCGATCCCGTCCGCGCCCAATGCGCAAACAGCCGCTGGGCAAGATTCTCCGAAAATAGCACGCAGTGGGCGGAGGACGCCCTGTCGCTCTACTCATGGAAATCTCAAAAACTCTAAGTTAGAATCAACCGGTTCGCGTTCGTTTCTATTCGAGGAATCTCACAGGGCGAGAATCGCGCGGAAGCTCCTCCTCCAGCGCTCTAGAAGTGAGCGAAATGGCGAAACTCCTCAAAAAAGCGTTCAACATCCAGGAAGAGGAGTTGCTCGTCTTCTCGGTGTTCTTTTTTTTCTACTTCCTGATCGGGGTTCAGTTCTCCATCGGGCTCACCGTATCCGAAGCGTTGTTCCTCTCGGAAGTCGGCCCGGGTTTTCTCCCCTACATGTACATATTCAACGCCCTGATGATCATCTTCATCAGCACGTTCTACTCCTCGCTGACCGAAAAACTCTCCATCCCGGCGATGTTCAAGACCGTCCTGATATTTTTCATCGCGCTCGTATTCGGCATCAAGCTGCTCATATTCGCCGATTTCCGCGCCTACGCGATGCCGATTGCATTCCCGCTCCTCCACACGCTGTTCGTGATGTTCACGAACATGCTGCCGAACAATTTCCGAGCCCTCTACGGCCAGTATCTCGACGTCTTGCAATCCAAGCGGCTGGTTCCAATCATCCTGACGGGGGGACGCTACGGCGGCATCCTGGGCGGTCTGGCCATTCCGCTGCTCATCCCGATCCTGGGGAGCGTCTCGAATCTGCTCTATGTATGGATCGGCGCCATCGTCGTCAGCGTCGGCGTGGTGCAATACGCCGAATGGCGGCTCAAAGACCACCTGATCGACGATGCCGGCCCCAAAAAGCGCAAAACAACCAAGACGGCCTCAAAGGGCGGCAATCTCGCGCTCATGCGGACGAACAGATACGTCTGTGCGTTCGCCCTGTTCAGCTTCATCGTCGTGATTCTCAGGAGTTTTCAGGACTTTCAATACAGCCTCGTCTTCCGGGAGGTCTTTTCCGATCGCGCTCAACTCGCCTCGTTCCTCGGATACTTCACCGCCATCGGAAGCGCCTTCTCCCTGCTCGTCCAGACGTTCATCACCCCGCGCATCATCAAACGGCTCGGCCTGGGGACCGCAAACCTCCTCTATCCGCTGACGACCATCATCGGCCTGGCCGGCATGGCGATTTCGCCCGGCTTCTACTCCGCCGTCTTCCTGCGCTTCAACAACAAGAACCTCCAGGAATCGATTCGAAACGCCATCAACGCCCTGCTCTACAACGCCGTCTCCCCCTCGATCCGCGCGAGAGTCGGCGCGTTCGTCGCGGGCCAGGTGGTCGCCGTGGCCAGCATCGTCAGCGGCGTCGCCCTGCTCATCATCAAGCCCACCGGCCTCGCCCTCTTCCCGCTCAGCCCAGGCCAATTGGCGCTCATCTCCTTGTTCATCGCATTCGCCTATCTGGCCACCGGCTTCTTC